>NZ_BBMP01000022.1:0-324903 GCF_000755245.1 Halococcus sediminicola
TGTGTAAAAGAAAAAGGTAAATCCCTCGGTACGGGTGAGACAGTCGAGCAAGAACACCTGCTTGAGCGTGCGCGCGACCGTCTCCTCGAACCCCTCCGGACCCGCCAACCCGTACTCGAACCCGCGCTCGGTCCGCACCAGCGGCTCCGCACCCGGTACGATCCGCGCACCCAGATAGTACGAAAGCGGCGCGACCACGTAGATCGCATCGTACTCCGGCGGGATCTCGATGGTCACACCCGTTGCGGGTGGTTCCAGTCCCGCCAACTCCAGCGACTCGCCCAGTTCGACTGTCGGTGGGTGTCCCCGCAGCGTGGGATAGGAGCGCTCCGGACTCGTCGTTTTGAGCGCCGACCCGAACGTCGACACCGCCTGCATCATCGCCTCCGGATCCGCTGGCGTCTGCACCGTCACCGCCGGCCGCTCGTGATGCGAGCGCGCGCCGAGCGCCACGTCCGTCCGCTCGCCGAACGCGAAGACCATCTCCTCGGCGTCGGCCTCGATCCGGAGGGAGCTGTCGATTTCGAAATAGAGTTTCACCGGCGCGCTCACCTCCACGGTGTACTCGCCAGCCAGGAGGTCTTCGCTAGCGTGATGTTCGGCGTGGGCCACCACCGTTCCGCTCTCGTCACGGACGTGCACTGACACCACGCTGGGTAGCGCTATCGAATCCGTCCGGATCGAGACGGCGCTGTCGACCGGAAACCGGAACTCCTCGGTGGCGCACGGCTCCGGACTGACCGCTCCCGTCGAGAGCACATATCGGTGGCGCTCTATCGGGTCCACCACCGCCAGTCCACCCACCGCCCGCTCGAAGAACGCTCCGTCCATCAATCGCCGGCTTGGTTCATCGGATACATGGTTGGATTCGTTCGTATTTCGGCTGTATGTGGAGCCTGCGCGATGAAACAAAAAGCTATGCGTTCGACTCACTATACGTTCGCACGAAACGAAAGCGGAGCGACTGTGACTCGAAAATGCCGTACGATCGAGGAGGTGTCGGGGAGCTACAGAACGGTCCCGAGGACGACACCGGTGAGCAACGACAGCAACAGGACTCCGCCGGCCGTCGTGAACGGGATCCGTTCGACGCGGTGGGCCGGCCGACCCAGCCGCGAGTCAGTTTCGGTCGAGGCGAGCACGATGACGCCGGCGGTGGCGAGGGCGAGGCCGATGACCAGTCCCCAGAGGAAGGTGAGACCGGACGCCCCGGCGAGGACGATGGCGACCGCGCGGCTCAGGACGACTCCCGTGCCGGCGATTATCGGCGCGCTCCCGACGACGCTGGCGCGGTCGACCCTTTCCGTGCTAACCAGGCGATTCGCACCGGCGAACCCCCCCGACGAGCCGGGGCGGCGGTGGCGACGTGACATATCTTCAGATTTGAACCCACCATCATAATACCCCGTCAGACGCGCGTCAGCCGACGGCTGTGGACGGCCGATCACAGGGGAACAGCCATATCCGTTCGTCCCGATGTCGTCCCGTGACCGAGCAACTCTATCTGCCCGACGAGGAGTACCGCCGCGCGTTCGACGCCCGCGTCACGGACGTCGACGACGCGGATCGAACAGTAGTGCTCGACAGGACGCTCTTTTACAAGGAAGGCGGCGGACAGCCACCGGATCACGGCAGCCTCTCGTGGGACAGTGGCGAAGCGCGCGTCGTCGACGTCAGGAAGGACCACGGCGAGATCCGACACACGGTCGAAGGGGACCTCCCGGAGGAGGACATAACTGTGCACGGCGAACTCGACTGGGAACGCCGCCACGCCCATATGCGCTATCACACCGCCCAACACGTGGTCTCGAAGGTCGTCCTCGACGAGTACGGCGCGAGCACCGCCGGCAACCAGATATACGCGGACCACGCGCGCATCGACTTCGCGCCGGCCGATTTCGACGAGCGAGACCTTCGGGACATCGAGGAGCGTGCGAACGCGCTCATCGATCGGGATCTGCCCGTCGAAAAGGCGAACCGCTCGCGGGCGGCGCTCGAAGCCGAAACGCCCGACGGACGGACGAACCTCGATTTGATTCCCGAGAACGTCGACCCGCTGCGGGCGGTCTCGATCGGCGACATCGATATCTGTCCCTGCGGCGGCACGCACGTCGACGGCCTCGGCGAACTCGGCGAGTTGGAGATCGTCGAGCGCGCGTCCAAGGGGGCCGACACCGAACGCATCGAGTTCGTCCTCCACGACCCCGATTGAGAATCGATCGCGCCAACCCACACAAAGCTTATTACAACACCATAGCCATCCGAAATCGGAGCCGCCGAGGCTCCGCGCCAGTGGGGGCGACTCCGTTGCCTGGCATCACCACACCCCTCCCCATCCTCGTCCCCGCTACTTTTCGACCGAGAGCGCGAGCGCCGTGAGTGGGAGGTGTTATGCGGACTCAACCGCTCGGGACACCAATGCGTGTGCTGGTGACCGGCGCGACGGGCTTCGTCGGCGGGCGACTCGCCTCCACCCTCGCCGCGGCCGGCCACGACCTCACCGTCATCACTCGAAACGCCGCGCGCTACGACGGCCCGCCGGCCCGCGTCGTCGAGGGCGACCTGCTCGAGCCGGGAAGCTTCGAGGACGCCTTCGAGGGCTGTGCGGCGGCGTACTATCTGGTTCACTCGATGGACGCGACCGATTTCGTCGAACGCGACCGCCGTGCGGCGCGGCACTTCGCGCGCGCGGCGAGCGCCGCCGACTGCTCGCGGGTGATATATCTCGGCGGTCTCGGCCGCGAATCCGACGCGCTCTCGCCACATCTCCGCTCGCGCCACGAGGTCGAGCGGCTGCTCGGCGCGGGCGAGTACGATTTGACCACCCTCCGAGCGGCGGTCATCGTCGGCGCTGGTGGGGCGAGTTTCGAGATGGTGCGCCAGTTCGTCGCACACCTGCCCCCGGTGTTCGTCCTGCCACTTCCCACCGGAGTGCGAACGGACTGCCAGCCGATCGCCATCGACGACGTGGTCGGCTATCTCAGCGCGGTGCTCGACGCGCCCGAGACCCGCGGCAAGTCGTTCGACATCGGCGGTCCGACGGTCCTCACTTACGCCGACCTCCTCCAGCGCACGGCGCGCGCGCACGGCTGCTGGCTGTTCGTCGCCGGCGTGCCGTGGCTGAACGAGCACGTTTCGGCGCGGTGGCTCGCCCGCCTCACCGACGTCCCCGAGACCGTCGTCGCGCCGCTCATGGAGGGTCTCGACAACACGGTCGTCGTCAGGGAGGGGGCCATCGACGAGTTCGTCACGGTCGCACACACGCCCATCGACAGGGCGATCGAGCGAGCGATGGCGGGGACCTGAATCAGTCCATCGTGTGTTCGAGGGTGGAACGCCGCTCGGCGATTGCATCGGCCGAAACTGACAGTTCGGTCCCGTCGATGGCGAGGTCGAGCCGCCCCGAATCGGTCGCCGTGCCGAGTTCGTGAACAGGGGCCACCCCGGAGAAGGCCTCACGAACCCCCGCAGGATCCGTCGTCTCGATGACTGCCCGCCCCGGCTGTTCGTGAAACAGGTGCTCGGCGGCGCTCGCCGAGCCGTCGAGTTCGACTGCTGCGCCCGCATCTCCGGAGATCATCTCGGCGAGCGCCACCGCGAGACCACCATGACTCACGTCGTGAACGGCGAGCGTTTCCTCACGGTCGGCCACCGCGGCGAGCGTCTCGATTAGCTCGCCCGAGTCCTCGGGCAGCGTCGGGAAGCGGTCGGTTCCACCCGCGAGTGCGAGATACTGGGAGCCGCCGAGTCCCGTCTCGTGGCCGGCGAGGGCACGGTCGCCGATCACTACGACTGTGCCCTCGCCCACGAGTTCCGTCGGCGGGGCGTGGTAGCCCTCGCGCGCGCCGACCATCGCGAGCGTCGGCGTCGGTGGAATCGCGCCCGCCGCCGAGTCGTTGTACAGCGAGACGTTGCCGCCGACGACCGGCACGGACAAGGTTTCGCACATCTCCGCAAGCCCGTCGACGATGGCCGAGAACCCACCGTAGACGTCGGGTTTCTCGGGATTGCCGCCGTTGAGGCAGTCGACAGCCGCCAGCGGCGTCGCACCCTTCGCGGCGAGATTCGTGGCGTTTTCGAGCGCGACTGCGCGCGCACCCTCGTGGGGGTTGGCCGCGGTCCAGTGCGGCTCCGCGCCCACCGAGAGCGCGAGCCCAGTATCGGTCTCGTGGATCGCCAACACGGCGCTGTCGTCGCCCGGTCCGCGGGCGGTGCGGAGGCCGACCTCGTGGTCGTACTGGCGATAGATCCACTCGCGGCTCGCGGTGTTCGGACTTCGCACCACCTGCTCGAACGCCGTTTCGAGGTCCGTTGCGGGGAGATTGCGGGTGGGTTCGGTGGGTCGTTCGGCGGGGAGGTCGTTCGCCGGTGCGCCGTCGGCGAGGAACTCCGCCGGGACATCCACCACGGTCTCGCCGTCGAACAGGCAGGTGTAGTTCCCCCCAGTTACTTCGCCGATGACCGAACAGCCGAGGTCGAAGCGCGCGGCGATGTCTTCCACTCGGTCGGTGTTCTCGGGGGCCACCTCGTAGCACATCCGCTCTTGTGACTCGGCGAGCAGGATTTCGAGCGCGTTCATCCCCGGTTCGCGCTGGTGCACGGTTTCGAGATCGATGCGCGCGCCGAGATCGCCCTTGGCGACGAGTTCCGAGGAGGCCCCGCCGAGTCCCGCCGCGCCGAGGTCGCGGGCCGATTCGACGAGTCCCTCGTCGACGAGAGCCTCGTTGGCTTCGACGAGTCGTTTTTCGGCGTAGGGGTCGCCGACCTGGACGGCGGGGCGGTCCTCGGTCGCGGCGTCCTCACCCAAATCCTCGCTCGCGAAGCTCGCACCGCCTAATCCATCGCGTCCGGTCGCGTTGCCGACGAGCACGAGTTTGTTCCCGGCGTGCTGAGCCTCGGCGGTGAGCAGGCGATCGGGCGGGAGAAGTCCGACACAGGCGACGTTGACGAGCGGGTTGCCCTCGTAGCCTTCATGGAAGGCGAGACTGCCGCCGACCGTGGGAACGCCGATTGCGTTGCCGTAGTCGGCGATCCCCTCAACGACGCCATCGAGGAGGTAGCGCGAGTGTTCGCGGTCGAAGTCACCGAAATACAGCGAATCGAGCAGCGCGATCGGATACGCACCCATCGAGAGCGTATCGCGGACGATGCCGCCGACGCCTGTGGCCGCACCGTCGTAGGGGTCGACGTAGGAGGGGTGGTTGTGGCTCTCGATGCCGAACGTGATGTACAGCTCTTCATTCGGTAGCGTGACCACGGCGGCGTCGTCGCCCGGCCCCATCACCACGTGCTCGCCCTCGCTCTCGAACGCCGACAGCAGCGGCCGCGAGGAACGGTAGGCACAGTGCTCGCTCCAGAGGTTCTCGAACAGCGCGGTCTCCGCGCGCGTCGGTTCACGGCCGAGTTCGCGGGTGACGCGATCGCGGTCGTCCGCCGAGAGGGTCATTGGCCGCCGTTACGAGCGGGCCATGAAAGCGGTTGTGGATGGCCTCCGCTCGGACCCTCAGGCGTCCGCCACCGGACCGTCCGCCTCGGTCCACGCCTCGAAGCCGCCGGCGACGTTCGCGACCCCGGACAGCCCCATCTCCTGAGCCGTCTGTACAGCGAGTGCCGACCGTCCACCGACCGCACAGTAAAAGAGCAGTTCCTCGTCCGACGCGAACTCCTCGATGTGATAGGGGCTTTCGGGGTCGATGTGGAACTCCAACATCCCGCGCGAGGCGTGAATCGCCCCCGGAATCCGTCCGTTCGCATCGAGTTCCGGCGCGTCGCGGACGTCGACGAACACCGCGTCGCCGAGCCGGTCGATTGCTTGCTCGACCGAATACGTCGTGATTTCGGCGATGGCTTCGGTCAGTAGCTCCTCGTATCCTTTCGTCACCCCCATGTCATGTGAACGGTTCGTCATTGCTGTCACTACCGACTACATAGCATTTTCAAGTAGATACATCTTTTTTGATATTTTCCGCCACGATTCGAGCACGAATAACTCCCGTTCGATGGCCTGCAACCGCCGACGCGACCGATACCGGGGGGTTTTTGCTCCAGCGCCCGAAATCACGCCCGTGCTGTCGGCCGAGCTTCACTGTCATTCGGAACTGTCCTTCGACGGCCGCGACCCCGTCGAACTGCTGCTCTCGCAGGCCGAGGCCGTCGGACTCGACGCGCTCGCGGTGACCGACCACGACGAAATCGACGCCAGCCTCGCGGCCGCCGAGCGCGCCGCCGACTACGGGCTGGTGGGAATCCCCGGCTCCGAAGTGACGAGCGCCGCCGGCCACGTGCTCGCGCTCGGCATTCACGAACGCGTTCCGGCCGGCCTGCCGTTCACCGAGACCATCGAGCACATCCACGAACAAGATGGAATCGCGGTCGTGCCCCATCCCTTCCAGCGCTCGCGCAGCGGCGTCGCCCCCCACATCACGGACGCGGAACTGGCGAGTGCCGACGCCATCGAGATCTACAACTCGCGGCTCCTGACTGGCCGCTCGAACCGCCGCGCCGGACGGTTCGCCCGCGCGCACGACCTCCCGATGACCGCCGGCAGCGACGCCCACATCGCCGAGATGGTCGGCCAAGCCGTGACGAACGTCGGCGCGACCGAGCGCACGCCCACGGGCGTCCTCGACGGGATTCGGGCGGGTCGGACCGAGGTCATCGGCAAGCGCACGCCGTGGCGCATCAGCCTCCGACAGGCCGGCGGCGGCGTCAAGCGTCGCATCAAAAGCCGACTCACGAGCCTACTGTAGCTACTCGGCCACCTCGATCGCCTCACACCCGATTTCCATCGTGTCGGCGTCGACGTCGCTCGCGCGGAGTTCGTCGGACGTGTACCACCGCCACGCCTCGGACCCCGGTTCGTCGTCACCCTCGGGGGCAATCGTCCGATTCCCGACGCGCGCGAAATACACGTGGTCGACGTGCTGGTGACTCACCCGGCCGTCGGGATGGACGTCGATGTCGTAGAGCATCTGATAGCGCGGTTGTGGTAGCGCCTTCCCACTAGGCGCGTCGATATTCGGCGAACTACCGGCGAGTTCGGCGTTCAATCCGGTCTCCTCGTGTACCTCGCGCAGGCCCGCCTCGTGAGGGAGTTCGTCGCGGTCGACGTGCCCGCCCGGCGGGAGGCGAATCCCGAGCGTGGGATGCTCGTGGAGCGCCGTCGCGCCGTCGTTGACGAGATACACTGTTGCCGTGAAATGCCGGGTCGTCTCCATGTTCCGGAGACGATGGCCGTGGCTTTCGGTGTTGTGACCCGTGGCGAACGGGTCGATTGAGCCGTCTCAGTCGTCGACCGACGGCACCGAGGGTTCGTGATCGGTCACCGAGCGGTCGTGGAGGTGGCAGGCCGCCGGTTGCGCGGCGTCGGTGGCCCGGAGTTCGGGATGTTCGCGTTCACAGACCGTCTCGAATTCGGCGGCCAGAGACCGCTCGGCGGCGTTGAACGCGCCGGCAACGACGCTCTCGATGGCGTCGGCGAGCACCGACTCGGCCGCCGGGTCGGTGAGCGACTCGGGGATCCCGAACTCATTGCGGATGGCCGTCGCCACCGCCGCGTCGCTCACGGCTTCCTCGTCGGTGGCGTCGCCCTCCGCGACGAGTACCTCGCGTATCGAACCGGGTTCGACCTGTCGGTTCCCGAGTCGGGTTCTGAAGTCCATCACGCTCCGCCAGTTCTCCTGGTCGAAGTCGTACTCGTCGGGTTGGATGACCGATGGACAGCGGGTGTGGAACCGACAGCCATCGGGCGGGTCCGCAGGACTCGGCACGTCGCCGACGAGTTCGACACCGCCACCGCGCTCGCGCGGGTCAGGTGTCGGAATCGACCCCAACAGCGCCTGCGTGTAGGGATGTTGAGGGTCGACGAACACCGTCTCGGTCGGACCGATCTCGACGATCTCGCCGAGATACATCACCGCGACCCGGTCACATACCTGTCTGATGACGCTCATGTCGTGACTGATGAACAGGATCGCGAGACCGAACTCCCGTTGGATATCGTCGATGAGACTGAGGATTTCGGCCTGGAGGCTCACGTCGAGTGCGCTCACGGGTTCGTCGGCCACGATGAGGTCGGGGTTGAGCACGAGCGCGCGGGCGAGCGCGATGCGCTGTTTCTGCCCGCCGGAGAACTCGTGAGGGTAGCGGTTGGCGGCCGTCCGGTCGAGACCGACCCGCTCCAGAGTGTTCCTGACGACCGCCCGACGGCGTTCGCGGGGCAGTCCGTGCACCCGGAGCGGTTCGGCGACCGACTCGCCGACGGTCATCCGCGGGTCGAAACTCGAATTCGGGTCCTGAAACACCATCTGCGCCCGCCGCCGGAACCGCTTCAGTTCGGCCGTGTCGCAGTCACCGAGGTCCGTGCCGTCGAACGTGACCGTGCCGTCGGTCGGCTCCTCGAACCCGAGCAGCGTCGTTGCGGCCGTCGATTTCCCACACCCGCTCTCGCCGACGAGACCGAGCGTCTCGCCGCGTGCGAGGTCGAAATCGATGCCGTCGACGGCACGCACCCGACCGACTTCGCGCCGCAGCACGCCTTCGGTGATCGGGTAGTGTTTCGTCAGGTTCCGAACCGAGAGGAGGTGGTCGGTCACGGCTTCCCCCCGTCGGCGTAGCCCGGTTCCTGCGTCTCGTCGGTGATGGTCGAGGCGTCGTAGCCCGGTTGGTAGTAGACACACGAGACGGTGTGACCATCACGCTCGGTCGGCGTCAGCGGTGGCTGGTCGCCCATCGTACAGTCCTCGATGGCGTGAGGACAGCGGGGATGGAACCGACAGCCCTCGGGCGGGTCGGTCGCGCTCGGCAGCGTCCCACCGATGGTCTCCACCGCTTTGCCCCGACCGGGAAGGCAGTCGAACAGCGCGCGTGTATAGGGGTGTGACGGCTGCTCGAAGACGTCGTAGACGTCGCCGTACTCCATCACCTTGCCGGCGTACATCACGACGACGCTATCGGCGACCTCCGCGACGACGCTTAGGTCGTGGGTGATGAGGAGGATCCCCATGTCGAACTCGTCCTGTAACTCGCCGAGCAGACGGAGGATCTGGGCTTGAATCGTCACGTCGAGCGCCGTCGTGGGTTCGTCGGCGATCAGCAAATCGGGGTTCGACGCGAGCGCCATCGCGATCACGACGCGCTGTTTCATCCCGCCGGAGAACTCGTGTGGGTAGTCGTCGAAGCGGGCGGGTGCGTCGGGAATACCCACCCTGTCGAGGAGTTCGACCGCGTGCTCGCGAGCGGCACGCTTGCCGACGTCGCGATGGAGCCGGATGGCCTCGACGATCTGCCAGCCGACGGTGTAGACCGGGTTGAGCGCGTCCTGTGGGTTCTGGAAGACGTGACCGACCGACCCCCCACGTATCTCCCGGAGTTCGGACTTGCCCATGCCGAGGATGCTCCGGCCCTCGAAACGGACGTCACCGTCGGAAATCTCGCCCGGTGGCGACTGGACGAGGCGAGTGATCGACTCGCTCGTGACCGTCTTGCCCGACCCGCTCTCGCCGACGATACAGACCGTCTCGCCACGCTCGACGGTGAAACTCACGCCATCGACCGCGCGAACGATGCCGTCGTCGGTGTGAAAGCGAGTCGTGAGGTCGTCGACCGCGAGTAGTGGTTCGGTCATTCAGTACGCTCCTGTCGTGGATCGAGTGCGTCCCGCAGTGCGTCGCCGAGGAAGTTGAACGCCATGATGGTCGCGAACAGGAAGAAGCCCGGGATCGTCGAGATCCACCACGCGCTCGCGAGGTCGCCCCGCCCGGCCGCGATGACCTGCCCCCACGAGGGAACCGTCGGGTCGGTCAGTCCGAGGAACGAAAAGGACGCCTCGGCGAGGATCAAGACCGGAATGCCGAGCGTTGCCGCCGTGATGACGGTGTTCGAGACGTTCGGCACGAGATGGCGACGGATGATGTAGCCCGTGTTCGCGCCGGCCCCCTCGGCCGCCCGGAAGTATTCCTCCTCGCGGCGCTGGAGCGCCTCGCTCCTGACGAGGCGGGCGATGCCACCCCAGCCGAAGAAGCCGAAGATACCGATGAGCAACACCAGACTCCCCCCGAGGATGTACAACAGTAGTAAGAAGAGGATGAACTGCGGGAAGGAGATCTGGACGTCGACGTAGCGCATGAGCAGTTCGTCGACGATCCCGCCGAAGTACGCGGCGGTCGTACCGACGACGGTCCCGAGGACGACCTGAATCAGCATGCCGACGAGCCCGACTTCCATGCTCACGCGCATCCCGAAGACGATCATCTTGAAGATGTCCTTGCCCTCGCCGGTCGTCCCGAGCGGGTGTTCCCACGTCCCTTGGCACTGACCGTCGGCGACGGAGCCGACACAGCCCACGGGGACGTCCTGTGAGACGGAGAGGCCGACCGGGGGCTGATACGAAGCGAGCACGTCGACCGCGGGATAGCCGAGCACCATCGGACCGACGATGCCGACGGCGAGCACACTGAGCAGGAACGCCAGACTCACGACGGCGGCGGTGTTCTTCTTGAACTCGCGCCAGTAGTACCGCGTCATCCGCCGGTTGGTGGCGAGCGGGACCACCGCGTAGAAGACTAGTACCAAAAGTGTCAGGACGAACATCCAGTCGGCAGCGCTGACCGCCGCGAGCCCCGGAATCGACACGATATCGCCGACGGGATCGACGTAGCTGGCTGCGATGAGGACGACGTAGGCGACGAGCGAGGCGACGAACGCGAGCGTCCGTTTCGGCATCGACTGGCGGCGCTCGCCGACCGCATCCCAGTCGATCTCCTCGAATCGGTCATCGGGTGAGTGATCCGTCGCCATTATCGATCACTGAAGTCGATCCGTGGGTCCACCACGGTGTACGCGAGGTCCTGCAGCAGGTTGCCGATGACGCCGATGGTCACGAAGATGAACGTCGTGCCGAGCACCAGCGCGGTGTCCTGCTGTTCGATGGCGTCGAAGACGAGCCGTCCGAGTCCCGGGATGCCGAAGACCACCTCGACCAGCACCGACGAGGAGATGAGCAGCGCCAGGACGTCGCCGACGAGGATCGTCGAGAGCGGCACGAGCGCCGGGCGGAAGACGTGACGGAAGGTGATGCGCCGGGAGTCGGCACCCTTCGCGCGGGCGGTCTTGACGAACGTCGCGCCGACGTATTCGAGCGACTCGGCCCGGGCGTAGCGCATCTGACTCGCCATCGCGCCCGTCGTGAGGACGATTATCGGGAGCACCAACTGTCTGAGGTTCGACAGCGAGAACGTCGGCAGGTTCGGGTCGAACAGGATGGGAAACCAGCCCAATCCGACGCCGAAAACCAACAGGAGAACGATGCCGAACCAGAAGTTCGGGATGCTGACGCCGAAGAAGGCGAGGAAGGTCGCGGCGTAGTCGCTTTTGGTGTACTGGTGGGTCGCCGAATACAGGCCGATGCCCATCCCGAGAATCGTCGAGAGAATCACCGACGGCACGCTGTACATCAGGGTGAACGGATACGCATCGAGTATCGCCGCCGAGACGGGCTGTGATCTGGTATCGGACCAGCCCCAGTGGCCGGTGGCGACGTTGCCGACGTAGTTGACGTACCGCTCCCAGACGGGCTTGTCGAGGCCGCGCGCCTGCTTGTAGGCCTGCGCGGCCGACTGGGTGTCCCCACCCGTCTGGGTCGCCTGGAGTTTCGCCTGTGCGAGCCCCGGGTCCGGCGAGAGCTGGAGGAGACCGAAGGTGACGCTCACGATGAGAAAGGCGACCACGACCGCCCAGCCGACCCGCCGGGCGACGTACCACGCCATGCTCATCGCCGTTCACTCCGTCTCGGTGTGAGTTGGTCGTTCACGCGTGCTCCGTCATCACTGCTGCTTGAAGCTCCACGTCCAGTCGTTCCAGTTGCCGAGATACGGACTCTCGCCGTCGGGCGGCCCCTGCACGGCGTCCTGATAGCCGTAGATGTCCGATCCCATGCTCACGAAGTTGTAGGGCTGTTCCTTGCTGAGTTTGCCGAATATCTCCGCATAGATATTCTGGCGCTTTTGCTCGTTCGTCGCCGACGACGCCTTGTCGTACAGCGAATCGAAGTCCGCATCGGGATAGTAACCGGTGTAGTTCGCGCTACCTTTCTTCGTAAAGAAGACGTCGGTGTCGGAGGGCGTGAGCGGATACGTATTCAGGATGACCCCGACCAGCATGTCCCAGGACTGCTGGCTGACCGACTCGTCGCGACCGCCACCGTTGTAGCCGCCCTTGTTCCACTTCGGCTCGCCGCCGCCCTGATAGCTGTTCGAGAGATACTTGTTCGAAATCGTGTTGAACTTCACCGGATCGATCGAGACGTCGATACCGATCTTCCCGTAGGCCTGTTTCATATACTGTGCGAACGTCTTCACCGTGTCGCTCGACGTGGTGATGACGAGGTTGAGCGTCACCTTCCCGTCCGGCCCAGTGAGCGTATCGCCGTCGTAGCTGTAGTCGGTCCCCGAAAGCGCGCTTTCGAGCTTCGAGCGGGCTTTTTCGGGACCGAACTTCTTTCCCACGCCCGTCTTTAGCACCTTCGAATCGTCGTACCACTCCGACCACTGGGGCTGGAAGGTGTGGGCGACCTCGGAGTAGCCCCGAAAGATGTTCTCGACGACGCTCTTTTTGTCCACTGCGTACGAGAGCGCGCGCCGAACCGACTGCTTGCGGAACGGTTTCCAGCCGTTCTTGCGCTGGTTGTAGAAGATCATCGTCAGATAGGGCTGTTTGATCTCCTGGACGGTGATCCCCTGGCGGCCTTTGAACTGCTCGACCTTCGCCGCGGCGACACCCGCTTCGGTAATGTCGCCCGACTTGAGCGCCGAGAGGCGCGTGCTCTGCTCGGGGATGACCTTGTAGGTGTACTGATCGAAGTACGGAACGTCCTGCCAGGCTTTCGGGACGTCGCCGGCGTCGCGGAGGTAGTAGTTCTCGTTTCGCTTGGCGACGAACTCCGATTCGCGGTTGAGGCGGCCGAAACTGTACGGACCGAGGTTGCCCGAATACGCGACGTTCTGGATCTCCTTGTCCTTTTTCAGCCCCTCCGCGTCCTTCTTCGGCACGTACTTCTTCACCAGTTCCTTCGGCATACACCACGCGCCCGAGAGGCTCGGCCGGAGGAGATAGGCGGGGTCGGGCTTCTGGAGGTTGATGTCGAATTTTAGCTTACCTCTCTTCTCGACCGGAATCGGCTTGCCCTCGTCGGTCAGCCAGTCGCTCTGGCCGGTGAACCCCGACCAGTTCGGCTGTGCCTGAAAGACGTTCTTGATCTGGTAGACCCAGTCTTCGGCGGTCATCTGGCCGTAGCCCGCTCCCCACTTGAGGTTCTCGCGGAGCGTCACCGTGTAGGTCCGGTCGTCGTCGGTCGAGACGTCCTTCGCCAGGAGCGGGAATATCTCCTTGTCCTTGGTGATAGTATAGGGGTAATCGAGCAGCAGGCGGATGCGGTTGGCCGTCGGCTGGTCGTCGACCTGCAGCCAGTTCATCGTGGTGATCCCGGTCTGGTCGCCGACAATGTAGTTGCCGCCGACCGTCCGCTTGCCCGACTGGCCTTGCCCACCCGACTGGTTGCCCTGTCCGCCGGAGCCATTCGAGCCGCCACCGTTGCCGCCACCACTACCCCCACCCAAACATCCGGCGAGACCGGCCGCGCCGCCGAGACCGAGTGCTTTCAGGAATTTTCGACGGCGGGCGGAGAAGTTCGTCGTTCGTCCATCGATACCATATCGATTGTTACCGGATGGCATGTATTGACTCAGCCACCATCTGCATAAGTATTTTATCCTCCTAGTAGTAAAAAGACGGATAAAGCACCGGCTCACTCCGGCTCTATGGGAGACCGTCGCGCGGCGGGCGTGCGCTTTCGAAACGCTTAGTGGCGGTGCTCGCCGCTCCCCGGTATGACCGATGCGAGCGTCGACCCGGCGACGGTCCGGCACGTGGCCGCCCTCGCGCGGGTCGACCTCGACGAGAATGAAGTCGAAAGATTCGCCACGCAGTTCGCCGACGTGCTGGAGTACTTCGAGACGCTCGACGAAGTCCCCGAAACCGAGTCCGAACCGGACCTCGTGAACGTCCTGCGCACCGACGAGGTCCACGAGGGACTCTCGCAGGCCGAGGCACTCCGAAACGCACCCGAGACCGAGGACGGCTACTTCGAGGGGCCGCCGGTCGGATGAGCGACGCCTTCATCACCCGCACGGACATCGAAAGCGAGTCGAATGGACCGCTCGACGGCAAGCGGGTCGCCGTCAAGGACAACATCAGTACCGAGGGAATCCGCACGACCTGTGGCTCGGCGATGCTCGCCGAGTACGTTCCACCGTACGACGCCACCGTCATCGAGCGGCTCAAAGAGGCGGGCGCGACGGTCGTCGGCAAGACCAACATGGACGAGTTCGGGATGGGCACCACCACTGAAACCTCGCATTTCGGCCCGACGACGAATCCCGTCGACGAGGAGCGAGTGCCGGGTGGCTCCTCGGGCGGGAGCGCGGCCGCCGTCGCCGCCGGCGAGGCCGACCTCGCGCTCGGCTCCGATACTGGGGGGTCGGTGCGCTGTCCGGCCGCCTTCTGCGGGGTGGTCGGCATCAAACCCACGTATGGACTCGTCTCCCGGTACGGTCTCGTCGCCTACGCGAACTCCTTGGAACAGATCGGCCCGCTCGCGCCCACAGTGGAGGGTGCGGCCGGGCTGCTCGACGTCATCGCCGGCCCGGACGACCGCGACGCGACGACCCGCTCGGAGGGCGCGGGTTCCGAGTACGCGAGCGCCGCCGACGGCGACGTCGCGGGAACTACCATCGGCGTCCTCACGGACCTCGTCGACGGGGCCGACGAGCGCGTCGCGTCGGTGTTCGAGGAATCGATTGCGGACCTCGAAGACCGGGGAGCCGAGATCCGAGAGATCGAACTCGAATCGCTCGCCCACGCCGTGGGGGCGTACTACGTCATCGCCATGTCCGAGGCCTCGTCGAATCTCGCACGGTTCGACGGCGTTCGCTACGGGATTTCCGGCGAGCAAAGCGAGCCGGAGGCTCGTCAGGAAGCGAAGCGGACTGACGGTGAATCGGGCGGGTTCGACGGCGACTGGAACGACGCGTTCGCCCGCGCGCGCGAGACGGGGTTCGGTCCCGAGGTCAAGCGCCGGATTCTGTTGGGGACCTACGCGCTCTCGGCCGGCTATCACGACAGATACTACCAGAAAGCCCAGGACGCGCGCGCGTGGATCAAGCAGGACTTCGACCGGGCGCTCGCCGAGGCGGACGTGCTCGCGTCGCCCACGATGCCCGTCCTGCCGCCGAAACTCGGCGCGAGTCTGGACGACCCGCTCCAGCACTACTTGATGGACGCCAACACGGTACCCGTAAACCTTGCCGATCTGCCGGCGATCTCGGTGCCGGCCGGGACTGCCGACGGTCTCCCGGTCGGCGCACAGTTCGTCGGGCCGGCCTTCGGCGAACGGGACGTGATTCGCGCCGCGAGCGCGCTCGAATAGCGCGGGCCATCGTAATGTTCAGTAGCATCGGCCCGATAGGGCCGGACATGGACGACACCGACGCCGATAGCAGTGTGAGTCGACGCGGCTTTCTCAGGACGGCCGCGGGGACGGCGGCCGTCGCGGGCGCGAGCGGCACGGCCGCGGCCCAAGAGGGGGGTGGCGGATCGGCCAAGGAGGTCACCGTGGGTCCCGGCGGCGCACTCACCTTCGAACCCGCGGAACTGACGGTCGCACCCGGCACGCCGGTGAAGTTCGTCTGGGATTCGAGCGGGCACAACGTGAACCCGAGCGAGGGCGACTGGGGCCACCAGCCCATCGAGGACCAGGGCTTCAGTTTCACGACCTCGCCCTTCCAGGAAACCGGGACGAACGAGTACGTCTGTACGCCACACGAATCGGCCGGAATGGTCGGCAGTATCACGGTCCAGGAAGGCGGTGCCAGCAGCGGGTCCTCCGAACCACCCATCCCCGGCTTCGCCAAAAGCATCGGCGTCGCCGCGACGAGTCTGCTGTTCTCGACGCTCGGTCTCGCCTACTTCTTCATGCGCTACGGCGGCGACTTCGAGGGCGACGCCGAATAGTCGTCGGCGACGCACTCCCCGCCATCGACTCACTTCCCAACGAACCGCTCGTGGTCGAAAACTCGTCAGGTGGTGATCACTGCTCGTCCCATGTGAGCGTGAACAGGATCCGCTCGCCCTTCGCCGTGAGGCTATAGACACGCGTGTCGCCATCGACGAGTAGTTCGACCAGTCCCCGATCGCGTAGTTCCTCGGCCGTCGATTGCGTGTCGCTGACGCCCAGGGTTCCCGATACGCCGCGCACACCTTCGATGCTCGGTGCGTCCCTGTCAGCGACATCGGCCGCACTGGCCGGCCCGGCGACGAGTCGTTCAAGCACCGCCGTCCGTTTCGAAGAATCCTTGATGAACGCGGCCGTCTCGGCGTCGGCTTCGCTCTCTCCGTCGGTTGGTTCCGATGTAGACATCTCGTTACACACCCTTCGTTCGCTGGAGCAACGATTCGATGAGGTATAACTATTCGCCCGCTGTGGAACGGACTACTGGTAGTCGATCTCGCCTTCGCCCTCGCCGATCCACGCTCCGCGATCGGGCTCTCTGGATTCGAGCGGGTCGATGTCCTTGTACCACGGAACGTTCTTCAACTGCTCTTTGTTGAGCGCGAGGTCGTCCTTCGTATCGCCCGTGAACTCGAAGTTCTGTGTCAGGAGGATCGCATCCACGGGGCAAACTTCCTCGCAGAGTCGGCAGTAGATGCACTGGCCGATGTGGAGGTTGTATTGTTCGCCGTTTCGCTGTTCGTCCATCACGATCTGGATGGTGTCGTTCGGGCAGACGTTCTCACACTGGCGACACCAGAT
This sequence comes from Halococcus sediminicola, assembly GCF_000755245.1. NCBI lineage: Archaea > Methanobacteriati > Methanobacteriota > Halobacteria > Halobacteriales > Halococcaceae > Halococcus > Halococcus sediminicola. The sequence continues at coordinate 16,865 of NZ_BBMP01000022.1, forward strand.
GCAGCGCTCCTGTGAGAACTTGTGAACGCCCCTGAAACGGGGGCTGACCTCGGGTGCGGTATCGGGGTACTCGACGGTAAAGGTGGAGCCGTCGAGTGCGTGTCTCATCGTCGTCGCCATCGATTTGAGGAGTCCGATCATGGTTTTGTAGTTAGGCGATCACGCCCACGAGGACCGCCGTGAGCACGAGGTTCGCGAAGCTCATCACGAGCAGGCCCTTCCAGCCGATTTCGATCATCTGGTCGATGCGAACGCGCGGTATCGCCGAACGCATCCACTGGGTGAACAGATACACCGCGAGGATCTTGATGAGCATCCAAACGATGCCCGGGAGGATGGGGCCCGCGGGACCACCCAAAAACAGGGTCGCAACGATTGCGCCCCCGAGGAAGATGTGGAGGAACTCGCCGAGATAAAGAAGCACGAAGTACGCGCCCGAGTACTCGGTCATGTAGCCCGCCACGAGTTCGCCCGGCGCTTCGGGCGTGTCGAAGGGGTTGCGCCCGACTTCGGCGAGGTTCGCCACCAAGAACAGCACAAATGCAAAGGGATTGACGAACGCGAACCACGAGGGGATTGAAACCCCCGCAATCGTCAACAGCGGCTGGCTCTGGGCGGCGACGACCTCGCTCAGTTGGAGGCTGCCGGTGAACAGCACCACCGACGCCGCTGTGATGACGAGCGGGATCTCGTAGGCGAGGTTCTGTGCGAGCGCGCGCAGCCCCCCGAGGAACGAGTACTTGTTGTTCGACGAATAGCCGGACATCAAGAGTCCGAGGGAAGCCAGCGAGGAGGCCGCGAAGACGAACACGAAGCCCGTCTCGGGGTCGGCCAATTGCAGGCCGCTCCCCAACGGAATTACCGCGAAACCCAAAAGCGCCGAGAACGGCAGCACCATCGGCGCGATGTCGAAGGCCGGGCGGTCGACGCTGTCGGGGATGATGACCTCCTTCGAGAGCAGTCGTACCGCGTCGGCAACGATGATCAGCAGGCCGAACGGGCCGACCCGGTTGACCGCGATACGGTCGGTGAACGCGGCCGTTATCTTCCGTTTGCCCCAGATGCCCCCGACGGCGGCCACCGTCAGGAAGATGACGGCGATGATCGTCGCGCCGACGACGCTGAACAGGAACTGCAAGCCCGGGTCGGGGTTCGGTCCTAACCCCAGCAGCTGGCTCAGGGTTTCGGGGAAGGTCCCGCTGCCACCAGCGCCCGCGGAGGCGTTCGTCGCGTTCGCCCCGCCGGTGCCGTTGGTCGCGTTACCCGCCTGAAAGAGTATGTCGGACGCGCTCATCTATCGACCTCACCGAGGACGATGTCGAGGCTCGCCAACGAGGCGATCAGGTCCGGGACGTACTCGCCGACGGACAGTTCGGGCAGCGTCTGGAGGTTCGAAAACGCCGGACTGCGGATCTTGAACCTGGCCGGCTTGTCGGTCCCATCGCTGCGGATGTAGATGCCGAGTTCGCCTTTCGCACCCTCGACGGCCCGGTAGATCTCGGCGTCCTCGTCCGGTCTGAGGGTGCGGGGAACGTTCGACTGGATCTCACGGTCGTCTTCGGGCCAGTCTTCGAGCAGATCCACACACTGGTCGATGATGCGCGCTGACTCCTCGACCTCGCGGAGCCGACAGAGCACGCGCGCGTAGTTGTCTCCCTCCTCGGCGGTCACGACGTCCCAGTCGAGTTCGGGGTAATACCCATAGGGATCGTCGCGCCGGAGGTCGTAGTCGACGCCCGAGGCGCGTGCCACGGGACCGGTCGCCCCGTACGACTTCGCGGTGTCGGCGTCGAGAACCCCGGTATCGACACACCGCAGCTGGAAGATTTCGTTCGAGGTCAGCAGGTCGTGGTACTCGTCCAGTTTGTGGGGCAGGCCGTCGAGGAAGTCTCGTGTCTTCTCGAAAAACTCCTCGCGCGGTTCGGGCAGGTCCCACGCCACGCCACCCAGTCGGAGGTAGTTGAACATCAGCCGCTGACCCGTCAGGTCCTCGAGAATGTTCTCGACGACTTCCCGGTCCCTGAAGGCGTACATGAACGTCGCGGTGAACTCGCCGTAGACGTCGAGCGCGAAGGTGCCGACCGCGAGCATGTGCGCCGCGATGCGACAGAGTTCGGCGCTCATCGTCCGAATCACCTGGGCGTAGTCGGGCACGTCGAGACCGGCGAGGTCCTCGGCGGTGCGGGCGTACGCCCACTCGTTCAGGATGCCCGCCGAGACGTAGTCCCAGCGATCGGGGTAGGGCATGATCTCGTGGCGATACTTGCCCTGCTGGGCCATCTGCTCCTCACAGCGGTGGAGGTAGCCGATGTCCGGTGCGACGTGGGCGACCTGCTCACCGTCGAGCACCGTCTCGATGTGAAGCACGCCGTGGGTCGCCGGGTGGTGCGGTCCGATGTTCAGATACATCGTGTCCGAACCGTCGTCGCGCTCGTCGTCTTCGAGCGGGTTGGCGTGCGATTCGAGCGTGACGAGTTGGGGTTTCTCCTGGTTGTAGTCCAGCCCCATCGGGTGGCCCTGCCACGTCTCGGGGAGGAGGATCCGGCGCATGTCGGGGTGGCCCTCGTACTGGATCCCCACGAGGTCGTAGGCTTCGCGCTCGTGCCAGTCGGCGGTCCGATAGACGGGTTCGGCGCTCTCGCTCACGGGATTGCCCTTCGCCGCCGGCACCACGACCGAGAGTTCCTGCGTGGGGTCGGCGTACTTCTTCAGGTGATAGATGCTCTCGAAGCGGTCCTCGTACTCCTGTGCGGTGACGTTCGAGCAGTGGTCGAAGCCCGCTTCGTCGCGCAGCGCGAACAGGACGTCCTGCACCTCGTCGGGTCGGATGACGAACGCCTCGCAGTTCAGGTGTGTCTCGCGGCTCACCACGCTGTCGCCGAGCAGGTCGGCGAGCGCGTCGTAGTCGAGACCATCGTCGGTGACGCCCACGGTTTCGGTCCTGTCGGCCGGTCGTTCCAGACTCATGGCGAATCGTTCCAGTTGTACCGCATGACGAGCGTGTCCTCGTCGATGTCGTTCGAGAGTTTGTCGACCAGTTCGTCGCGTTCGAGGTCTCCGAACCGTTCGAGTTCGTACGGTTTGACCGTCACGGGGGCGGACTCACCTTCGGCGATGCGCTCTTGGAGTTTGGCGACGCCGTAGATGAGTGCCTCGGGGCGGGGCGGACAGCCCGGCACGTGGATGTCGACGGGAATGACCTCCTCAGCGCCCTTGACGACGTTGTAGCCCTTCTGGAACGGTCCACCCGAAATGGTGCACGATCCCATCGAGACGACGAACTTGGGTTCGGGCATCTGGTCGTAGACGCGCTTCATCCGCGGGGCGAACTTCGAGACGATGGTTCCCGGCACGATGATGACGTCGGCCTGTCTGGGCGAGGCTCTCGGGACCCCGGAGCCGAAGCGGTCGAGGTCGTGTTTCACCGCGTAGGTGTGCATCATCTCGATGCTGCAACACGCGATGCCGAACTGGAGCATGAACATCGAGGAGCCACGCACCCAGTTCATGAAGGAGTCGAACTTCGTGAGGATGAAGGGTGACGATCCGAAGGCGTTCCTGAGTTTGGAGTTGAAGCGGCTGTCGGTGCCGCCGCCCATGCGGGCCTCCTGGGTGGTCTGTGCGTCCGCGTTCCGAAGTTGGTTGTCGCTGCTCATTGTCGTGTGGTACCGCTCGAACTCTGGCTGTGAATCCACTGCACTGCACCGTTACGCCACGCCCACGCGAGACCGATGACGAGTACACCGATGAACACCAGCATCGGCGCGAGCGCCGCCACCAGTCCCGCGCTCTGGACGGCGTCGCGGTAGATGACCGTCCACGGGAAGATCAGTACTGTTTCGATGTCGAAGACGAGGAACAACAGCGCGACCATGTAGTACTGGATGTTGAACCGAATGCGCGTGTTGCCCGTCGGGACCTCGCCCGACTCGTAGACGGCCGATTTTCCCTGCTCGGGGACGCTGGGTCGCAACAGGCTCGACACGACCAGCAACGAGAGCGGGACGGCGATGCCGACGAACGCCAGCGCCCCGACGGCGATCCATTGATTCATGTGATTGGTTGCTCGTGGAACGACTTTGGAGCGCACTCACATAAGGGTTGATTCTTTCCGCCCGGCGTGGCAGTCGGGCGGCGGTTTCGTCGAACCGAAGAACTGGCCCCATCCTCACATCGGCAATCTCGATTGCACCGATTTCGACCCCCGTTCTCGCGCTTCGAAGTCGAGGAGACGGCGCTTGGTCGCGACGCCGTTGGCTGCCGAGTAGCCTCCGAGACCGCCGTCGCTCCCGACGACGCGGTGACACGGAACGACCAGCGGGACGGGATTGTTCGCACACGCTTGCCCCACCGCGACGGGTGCTGTGTCGAGGCGGTCTGTGACCGCGCCGTAGGTGCGCGTTTCCCCGTACGGGACGTCCGACAGCGCGGCCATCACCGCGCCAGTCGTTCCTGTCGAGAGGGAGACTGTCAGGTCGAACTCCCGACGGTCGCCGCGCTCGTACTCGCGGACCTGCTCGCGGATGTTGGCCGGTGATTCGGCGATGACGGACTCGTCGATCTCGATTGTGCTTTCGAAAATAGCTACGTTCATGATGGGTCGCCGTTCGTGTGCTCCGACACGCCGGTAGAACGGATAACCCTTCGCCGCAAACCGAAACTGATCGACGGTGTACGACTGGGAACGGTCGTCTCAGTCCCCTCTCCGAAATCCTTCGATGCCCTGTTCGTGGAGGTCCCGCGAAACCCCCGCGACCTCCGTTTCGAGATTCTCGTGATAGTCGACCAACCGCTCGGCCAGTTCCTCGTGGTCGGTGGCGAGGGTCTGGACCGCCGACAGGCCGGCGTTGAACGACTTGCCTGCATCCACGGCGACGATGGGCGCACCGGTCGGCATCCCGATGACCGAATCGACCGACTTCTCCTGTACGGGGACGCCGATGACGGGTACGGGAAAGGCAATCGATGCGGTCATGTTCGGCAGGTCGGCAGACTTCCCGCCCGCTCCCGCGATGATGACTGAAATTCCGCGCTCGCGCGCGGTCTCGGCGTAGGCGTACATCAGATCGGGCGTGCGGTGAGCCGAAACCACGTATGATTCGAAGGAAAAGCGACTCTCAACCCCGTCGCCCGTATCCTCCGCGAATCCGAGTTCGGTGAGCGCCTCGTAGGCTCCCGACATGGTGTCGAGGTCCGAGTCCGATCCCATGACGATGCCCACGTCGGGCGTCTCCACGGGCGGGCTGTCCGTCGCTGCCTCGGCTCGTAGCTCGTCGATGAGGTCGTCGATGTCGGTGGTCATGGATCGAACGTCCAGTGTGTACGCAGTTCGCGGGCGTCGGCGAGCAGTTCGTCGGTGTCGGCGCGGTCGTCGGTGAGCGTGACGTGACCCATCTTCCGGAGCGGGCGCGCCTCGCGCTTGCCGTACCAGTGGAGGTTGGCCGCGGGCGTCGAAAGTATCCCTTCGATCCCGTCGAGCGCCGCCGGTGTCGGCTCTGAAACGTCGCCGAGGAGGTTCTTCGTCACCGTCCGCCCGCGCCGGTCGGTCGCGCCGAGCGGCCAGCCGAGCACCGCCCGGACGTGATTTTCGAACTGGGAGGTCCGCGCGCCCTCGATGGTCCAGTGGCCCGAATTGTGGGGCCGGGGTGCGATCTCGTTGACCGAGATTTCGCCATCCGTTTCAAATAGTTCGATGCCGAAGACGCCGCGGCCCTCCATCAGATCAAGCACCTCGCGGGCAACGGCTTTCGCGCGCTCGCGGATGTCCTCGGGGACGCGCGCCGGCACGACCGTCTCGCGCAGGATCTCCTCCTCGTGGACGTTCTCGCCGGGCGTGAACACCCGTTTTTCACTATCGCCGCGGACGCCGATGACCGAGAGTTCGCGCTCGAAGGGAACGAATTCCTCGACCATCGCTTTCCCCTCGACCTGCTCGAAGGCCGTCTCGACGCCGCCCGACGATTCGATGGGAACGTTCCCGCGACCGTCGTAGCCTCCTTCCCGTGCTTTGAGCATCGCCGGATAGCCGAGTTCTTGGAGCGCCTCGTGGAGTTCGGCGACGCTTCCGACTGGGCGGAACTCGGGCACCGGGATCCCGGCCTCCCGAAGGCGGCGCTTCTGGACGAGTTTGTCCTGAATCATCCGGAGAGTGTCGGGCGCGGGGTGGATGGGAATATCGTGGTTCTCGCCGGCGCGTTCGAGCGCGTCGGGATCGGCGAGTTCGATCTCGTAGGTGAGCACGTCCGCGCGCTCGGCAAGGGCGTCGATGGTATCGAAATCGTCGAATTCTCCCCGAACGGAGTCGCGCACGACCGGTGCGGCCGGCGGGTCCGGCGTCGGGTCACTCACGACGAGGTCGACGCCGAGCGGCGCGGCGGCCTCGCCGAGCATCCGTCCCAACTGGCCGCCGCCGACTACCCCCACGACCGGTCCGTCAGCGGTGAGTTGCATGCCGGCGGTTTTCGACTCGCGCGCTTAAGGATTGCTTTGCTCGGTCGCGTTCCGCGACAGCCGGCTCTCGTCGACGAAGAACGTCGTGTTGGTTTTGGCGGTGTCTTGCGTCCGCAGCACGTACGCCCGCTCGTCGTAGCCCTCCAGATTGGCTGCGAGGAACTCGCTATCGGTGCTCAGCCCGATGACGACAGGAGGATTGCTCTCGTTCAGTCGGTCTTCGAACGCCGACGGGTCCCGTGCACACGAGACGTTCATATCGTGTGCGTCCATGTACCACGGTAGCGGGAGGAGGTTGAACCACTCCGAGCATTTCGGCTCCCGACTCCCGGAGGTGTTCGAGACGAGAAAATCGCCGTAGAGTAGGACATCCGTGCCTCGATTCGTCGCGCTCACGGCGGCCATGTCCTCGATCGTGGGTCGAAGATCGTCGGCCGGTTGGGCGTACTGGACGAGTGCGTTCGACTCGGACTGGTCATCGAGATAGACGTTCTCCACCCCGATATAGCCCATTTGGCCGACGACCAGTAGGGCGATGACGAGCGCCGCGGCGACCGCCGGCCGGTGGTCGTGGGCGAGCGCCGTCGTTCCCCGTTCGTAGAGCACGGCAGCGCCGGTCGCCGCCGGCAGCATGAGCGGAACGACCGCGTGGACGGTCGCCCACGGGGCCATGATGTCGGTGATGATGGGATAGCCGAGGACGCTCACGAACCCCCAATAGAAGGCGAAGGCGACGAGGTCGCGGGGGTTCTCCGAGTAGCGGTCGACGAGGAAGCCGACCAGCGCGAGCACGAGAAGTGCGCCCGACCCGACGACGAGCGTCTCGACGAGGTCGCCGAGATAGGGCAGGTAGGCGTGGTCCTGGCTGTCGCCGCTCACCCACTGGGTGAAAAAGGCGTTCCACGAGCCGACCGTCGCCTCGCCGACCACCGCCGGCAGCAGCGTGGGGTCGGCGAGCAGTTTGTCGAACCCCGGCCCGCCATCCGCGCCCGTCCGCGGCGCGTAGAAGTACACCACGACGACGAGGAACTCGACGACCGCGAGCAGGACGTGAGGAATCCACGCGCGCAGGGCCGGCCCGAGGGTCTTGATGCGGTTGCGTGCCGCCGCTCGTGGGTCGAACCACAGCCCGCGCTCGACGAGCAGCCGGTGGTCGACCAACAAAACGAGTGCGCCGAGCCACGTCACGAGATAGACGAGGACGTTCTCCTTGGTGGTGAACGCGAGCGCGAGCGCGACGACGCCCAAATGGACGTACCGCGGCCGGTGGGTGTCAAGCGCGCGGATCAAAAACCCGAGCGCGAACAGCATGAACACCGCCAGCGGCAGGTCGCTGCGCATGAACCGCGAGTAGTAGAGCAGGATTGGGTCCACGGCGAGAAACAGGGCGAACGCGACCGTTTCGGCCCCCGAAAGCCGCTTGCGGAAGAGCAGCGCTGCGAGCGGTAGCGCCGCGCCGAGCAGCGCGACCACCAGCCGCATCGTGAAGTCGTTCGCCCCCACCAACTCGAAGACGAGGTGGTTCACCTGCTGGAGGAACGGGCCGTGGATGATGGGCTGGTACTCGAAGGTACCGGTGTCGGCATAGTTCAGCACCCAGTAGGCGACGCGCGCCTCGTCCCAGTGAGCGATGCGGTCGCCGAGGAAGGCGATTCGGGCAACGAATCCGAAGAAGGCGATGGCGACGACGGCGAGCGTGACGCGGCGGCCGCGAGCATTGCCGCCGGTCGATTCCATACCCGGTGAGGGTTGCGGCGCGGTTAGGAGGCTTTCCATTCGTCTTCGGCTGGCTTTGAGTCGCTCGTGTGGAGTCAGTCCGACTCGCAGGGGTTCGTGACGATGGAAAGGAACTCACGAATGATCTCGACGACGAACTCGGGGTTGTCGACGTGTGAGTTGTGGCCAGCGTTCGGTATCCGACGGACTTCGGCGACGGGAATCGCATCAGCCATGTATTCCGCGTGGGGAGCCGCGACCTCGCTCTCACGCTCGCCATACAGTAGAAGTGACGGAACAGTAATCTCGGAGTGGTCGACCGATTCGAACGGATACGACCGAAGCACGTCGTGTATTTTCCGCATCTCCTCGTCTTCCATGTCGGGAAAGTTCGCGACATGGTCGCCCTGAATCCGCTCGGCTTTTTCGAGAGTCCCGGTTTCGTCCGGGTCATCTCTCCACTCGTAGTACCGATACAGCGACTCCATAACACGGTCCGGATTGACGAGGGGAGACAACAGCTCCGCAAGTTTCGGAAACAGTCGGCGTTCGACCCATTCACCGCGCAGTATTTCCGGCGTTCTGGTTCCCAAGGTGCAGAGAGCGGCGATGGTTTCCGGCGATTCGGCCGCGTACATCTGTGCGACCATTCCACCCATCGAGAGGCCACAAAGCACCGGCCGGTCGAGGTCGAGAGCTTCGATAAGCGCACTAAGGTCGTCGGAAAACAGTCCTATCGTGTACGAGGCGCGCTCGGAACCACCAGTCCGGCCGTGACCTCGCATGTCGTAAGTGATGACTCGGTAGTCACTGGCGAGCGGTGTGGCCTGTTCAGCCCAGAGACGATGGTCGCTCGTCGCACCGTGGAGAAACACGATTGGCGGCCCCTCTCCGTACTCCTCATAGTACGTTCGAATCCCGTTCGTCCGAACGGTCGGCATGCCAATCGATGGCAGGCAATCAATTATTTTTCTTCCGGTTGTCCTCAGTAGTTGAAGACCGACGCTCAGACATGGGACATCTATCGTGCCATGTCATCACAGTACTGTCTATGTGTCTAGCGTGTAGATCTTAATCCATGCCCCGGATGGTGATGAGTGAAGCGATGAACCGACGAACATTCGTCAAGACGGCAGGTATCGGCGGGGCAGCCACACTGGTCGGCGTCGGACTGTTCGGCGACAGGGCGGCCGCGGCAAGCGACACGAGTTTCACGGCGACGAACCCGGAGATTTCGACCAGCGACGGCACCATCTCCTCGGTGTACATCGCGCCGACGGGGACCGTCGAGTGGCACAACTTCGACGAATCAGTCGAGCGGTTGCGCATCAGCTTCGATTCGAAGGTCGACGGCGGGCAGTTCGAGACCGTGGTCGACGAGACGCTCGCGCTCCCGAAGGGGGACGACACACGCGGGCAGTCGGGGAAGTTCGACTATCAGGACGTGACCGACCGCATCACGCTCTATTCGGGAGCAAAGGCAAATCGGTTCGAACAGGACGCCGACGGCGAGGAGAAATCGACGCCCGTCTCCGTCCGCGTGCGCATTACGCTCTTGAACGCCGCGGGCGAGAAGGCCGACCCGGCCGCGAAGGCGTCCCTCTCGGCGACGGCCACGTTCGAGATCGTCGTCGGGAACAAGGGCGCGAGCGCGACGGCATCGGGCGCGGCGAACCCGGGAATCGAGGCGTAACCGGCGCTGTTTGACGCCGATTTTGCGGCGGCGCTCCCGGAGCGGTAGGCCTTTGGCGCGCGCTCTGCATCCGAACGTATGCCCAGTATCGGATTGGTGGTCGCGCAGTTCTACGGTGAACTGGCGGCCGAAATGGAGCAGCACGCGCGCGAGGCCGCCGCCGAGCGCGGGGCCGAGATAGCCGAGATGATCCCGGTGCCCGGCGCGTACGACACGCCGCTGGCGGCCGACCGCCTCGCCCGAAAAGATGGTATCGACGCCGTGGCGGCCCTCGGCGCGATCGTTTCTGGGGACACCGACCACGACCAAGTCATCGCCGACGCAGCCGCACAGGGACTCACATCTGTGAGTCTCGACCGCGACAAACCCGTGGCCTTCGGCGTCCTCGGACCGGGAATGAGCGGCGCGGAGGCCCGCGAGCGCGTCGAGTACGGGGCGCGCGCCGTCGAGAGCGCGCTCGACCAACTGGAGGCGCTGGCATGAGCATGACCTTCGCCGGGCGCGTCGAGCGCGTCGAACCGAGCGCGACGCTCGCCATCAGCCAGGCAGCGGGCGAACTCGAAGCCGAGGGCGCGGACGTGGTCGATTTGAGCGTCGGCGAACCCGACTTCCCCACGCCCGAGAACATCGTCGAGGCGGGCAAGGACGCGATGGACGCCGGCCACACGGGCTACACTACCTCCAACGGCATCGTCGAACTCCGGAAGGCGATCGCCGCGAAGCTCGACGACGATGGACTCGATTACTCGGCGGATGAAATCATCGTCACGCCCGGTGCCAAACAGGCCCTGTTCGAGACGTTCCAGACGCTGATCGACGACGGCGACGAGGTCTGCCTGCTCGATCCTGCCTGGGTCTCCTACGAGGCGATGGCGAAACTCGCCGGCGGCTCGCTCTCGCGGGTGGACCTCGCGGCCCACGACTTCCAGCTCGAACCCGCACTCGACGACCTCGCCGAGAACGTCTCGGACGACACGGAACTCCTCGTGGTGAACTCGCCGTCGAACCCCACCGGTGCCGTCTATTCGGACGCGGCACTCGACGGCGTCCGCGATCTTGCGGTCGAGCACGACATCACTGTGATTTCCGACGAGATCTACAAGGAGATCACGTACGGCGTCGAGCCGCGGAGTTTGGGAACGCTCGACGGGATGGGCGAGCGAACGGTCACGATCAACGGCTTCTCGAAGGCCTACTCGATGACCGGCTGGCGGCTCGGCTATCTCGCCGCGCCCGAAGAGATGATCGACCAGAGCGGGAAGATCCAGTCGCACTCGGTCTCGTCGGCGACGAACTTCGTCCAGCACGCCGGTGTCGAGGCGCTCGAAAACACCTCTCGTGCCGTGGCCCAGATGACTGAGGCCTTCGAGGAGCGCCGCGACCTGCTGGTCGGGTTGCTGGGCGAGCACGATATCGACGTCTCGAAGCCGGAGGGGGCGTTCTACATGATGGTGCCCGTCGACGAAAACGACCAGCAGTGGTGTGAGGAAGCCATCGAGGAGGCCCACGTCGCGACGGTACCCGGAAGCGCGTTCGGCACGCCCGGCTACGCCCGGTTTTCCTACGCGAACAGCCAGGAACGGCTTCGGGAAGCGGTCGAGCGGCTCGCCGACGCGGACCTGTTCTAGTCCTGTCCAGCCGCCTGCGGGCCGCTTGCTGGTTTCGAACCGGTCGTGAGCGTCTCCTGGACCTGCGAGTAGACCAGTAGCGCACCGAGACCGGCGAGGACGGCCCCGAAGGCGAAGGGCACGACGTACCCGAAGCTCACGAGATAGCCCGCGATGAGCGGGCCGATGGCCGTCCCGAGCGTGAACGCCATCGTCAGTACCGAGAACGTCGTCCCGGAGTTGCTCGAATCGGCGAGATCGCCCGCGAGCGCGAAGCCGGGCGCGAAGGCCGTCGCGGCCGCCGCACCCTGGACGAGGCGTGTCGCGATCATCGCTAGCGGCGTCGTCACCAACCCCTGTGCGAGCGTCGCCGGGACGAGAACGGCCAGCCCGCCGACGATGAACGGCTTGCGCCCGTATTTGTCGCTCGCCCTGCCGATGGGCGTCTGTAAGAACACCTGTGCGACGATGAACACCGAGAACTCGATACCGAACAGCTGTGCGCCCTGTCCGAGGTGCTCGTTGATCCGGCCTTGGAGCGGTTCGAGCAGGGCGATACCGATCGCCACCGACAGCAGTGCCAGCCCGAGCGCGAACACGGGGTCGATCAGGCTGTCGTGGTCGTGGTCGAAGATGCTGACCCCGATGTCGCCTTTCGATGCGTCGGCGTTCTGTTCGTCGGGATGGGGGTCCTCGACGAGAGCCAACAGCAGTACGGCACCGACCAGCGCGCCGAGCGACGCGATGTAAAAGGCCGCCTCGAAGCCCGTCATGTCCAGCCCCAGCACGGTGTAGGGACCGCCGTTGACGACGACGCCGGCCAGAATCGGCCCGGCGGCGAAACCGACGAACCGAAAGGTGTTGAACAGCCCCATATCCCCGCCACGCGAGGCGTCGTCGGTGAACTCGTTCACCAGCGCGACCGTCGCGGGAATCGTGATCGCCACCCCGATACCCTGTAACCCGCGAATGACGATCATGGCAGCGTAACTGTCGGCCAGCGAGTAGACGAAGTTTGCGAACGTGAGGATCACCAGTCCGGCGATGATGAAGAGCCGCCGCTTGGCCGTTCGATCCGAGAGATAGCCCGCGATCGGCTGGAGGATGGTACTCAGGAAGCCAAAGGCCGACAGGATGATACCCGTGATCAGCGCGACGCTCAATCCGAACGTCTGTCCGGAGATGACGCCGCTGCTGATGTACAGCGGGAGGACGATTATCAGAAACGAGTTGCCGATGGAGTCGGCCATCCGGGCGAACGCCAGTGCGAATATCCGCCTGTCCGTGTCGAACAGGCTCACGGGTTCACGCTCACGTCACTCGCCACGTCGGCCATCACACTCGCTGTCTCCGGCGGTTCGATCATAACTGACTGTTCGGTTAGTCAGCCGGATAAACGTTCGGATGCGACCTTCGGAGTCAGTCGCTCGGTGCGGGACAGCCCGTGGGTGCCGGCTCGACGGTGTAGAGTACAACGAACACACCTGTGGAGAGCACGATGAATCCGGCGGCGGTGAAGAAGGCGGTGAACACCGAGGTGGCGTCCCAGAGTGCGCCGACGGTGAAGGGACCGACCACTTCACCGACCTTCCACGCGACCGAGCGCAGCGAGAGGCTCGCGGCGACGGCGTCGAACGCCTCGCCCTCCTCGACGAACAGCGCCATGCTCGCGGGCAGGCGGAGGCTGTCGGCGACGCCGATGACCGCGTAGGCCGCAAAGAGCACGAAGAAGGCCGGTGCGAGCGTCACCGATCGGCCGAAGGCTGCGAGCGAAACGCTGGGAAGCACCGCTCCGGCGCTCCCCGCAAAGGGAACCATCGCCGTCCCGAGCGCGTAGGTGAGCGCACCGGCAACGACGAACTGGTGTTTGTGGCCCACCCGGTCAGTGTAGCTGCCCACCACTCCCTGGAGGAGTGATTTCGTGAGTTTCCCACCCGCGAGGATGCCGCCGACCATCAGCGGGTTCATGCCGAACTCGGTGTGGGCGTAGATGGGCAGGAAGATGATGACCGCCATCTTGCCGAAGCCGAAACCTAGTCGAAAGACCACGAGCGCGCGGACCGCCGCGCGGTCGAGCAGCGTTCTGAGTGTCTCGATACCCGTGGCCTCCTCGGGGTCGGTCGCTCCCCCTGGATTGTCCCGGAGGAAGGCGAGCACGGCGAGCGTCGCCAGAATCGTCACCAGCGAGAGCACCGCGTAGGTAAGCGTGAAGCCGTAGACGAAGAGGAGAAAACCCCCGACGAGGTCGCCAGCGAGGCTCGAAAACGCCGTCACCTGATTGTAGGTACCGAGCCAGCGCCCCCTCTCAGTGCTGGGGCTGAGTTCGCCCACGACCGCCGAGCCGGTGATCCAGAGCACGCTCGCGCCGGCACCCTGCACGATGCGGACGAGGATGACGTCGGTGGCGCTACCGACGAGCGCGAACCCGACGAACGCGAGGACGTTGATTCCCAGTCCGGCGACGAGAAAGCGCTTGGCGTTGTGCGTATCGACGGCGCGACCGAGCGGCAGGACGATGAGCAACTGGACGAGTGCGAACGCCGTGCCGAACAGGCCCTCCATCGTCCCGGAGGTCCCGAAGACGTCGGCGTACAGCGCGAGCGCGATGAGGATGGTCGAGAACGCCTGCGAGCGGGCGAAAGCGGTACTGGCGAGGGCGACGAACTCGCGATTTCTGAAGAGGCTCAGCGAACCTCCGGCGGACTGCGACACTACCACGGAATCGCCGTCGAAGGTTCAAAAATCCATCCGTTCGACCCGTCTTCGGACGGTTTTCTCACGCGAATAAGACACATGGAAACTCGCTAACGAATAGGGATTCGTTGGTAATTGCGGCCCGCCGCCGCGGCCGGGCGGCCGCGGTGCGGTTTGCGGTTGCGGTGCGGTTCCTCGGTGGATGAAGGGCGAGCACCCATTAGGGTGCGAGGGCTTCTGCGGTGCGGTAGCATCAGTGTCCGCGCGAACGGAGTGAATGCGGTTCACCGCGAACGAGCGAAGCGAGTGAGCGGGAGTTTTTAGTCCAGGTTTTTGCGACGAGTGGTGGCCGACCGCAGGGAGGGCACCCGAGGAGTAAAAAAGTGGAGGTTGGTTAGAGCTCGACCCGTTCGACGAGGCGCTCGTTCGGCTCGCGGGTGGTGACGGCGACGATGCGCACGTCGTCTTCGAGACCGGAGTCGGTGATTTTCGCCTTGAGGAGGGAATCGACCTGATAGACGCCGGCGGCGTCGGTCATCTCGATTTCGACCACCACGGGGATGTCGTCGCCGGAGCGGAGGGTCACCTCGCGGATGGCCTGACTGGAGACGGTGTTGATGCCGCGGCCACCCTGCTCGTAGGGGCGGCGCGAGCGGCCGTGTTCCATGTCGAGGGCGTCCGAGATCCTGACGACGCCGGCTTCGAGCGTGAGCGGGTTCTCGGGGGTGTGGTGACAGAGGATCGCGTGGAGCACCTCGCCCTTGAGTCGGACGCGCTCTGCGACGTCGTACCAGCCGAAGTCGGGCAGGAGGCGGTCGAGCACGTCGGCGGCGAGCGGGATCGAGTAGTAGGGATGGTCCGTTCGGTGGACGACGTGGCCGATGTCGTGCAGCGTCGCGGCCAGCGCGATGATGACCGGTTCGTCGGCCTCGGCGAGTCCGTGGTCGGCCGCACCGTTGAACGTGACGCCACCGGCCTTGAGCAGATCGTAGAGACAGAGCGCGCGATTGCGAACGATCGAGACGTGTTTCGCGCCGTGGTCGTTGTAGCGCTTTCTGGTGACCGGATTCACGTTCTGGGCGTCGAGGTACGCCTGAATCTCGGGGTCCGATTCCACCGTTTCGAGCACTTCGTTGAGCCGCTCGTCGGGAAAGGCGTGCTCGGCGTTCGGGTCGTACACTCGGCCGTTACTCGCGTTGTCGGCATCGCTCATGGGGTGAGGTGGGTGGCCGTGGGGAAAACCGATTGGGTCTCAGGCCGCGTTGCGAGCGGCTTCCTCGATTTCGTCGTAGTCGGGTTCGACGCCGGGGTCCTCGGAGGTCCACGAGTAGGTGATGTCACCGTCGCCGTCGACGACGAACACCGCGCGCTGTGCCACCTCGTCGATGCCCAACTCCTCGAAGCCCATCGTCGCGCCGTAGGCATCGACGATGTCGTGGTTCGCGTCACTGATGAAGTCGAATTCGAGACTATTGTCCTCACGGAAGGCGTTGAGCGCGAACGGCGAGTCGACGCTGATGCCGTAGATTCGCGCGCCGGCGTCGTGGAAGTCCGCGAGACGCTCCTGGAAGGTGTTCATCTCACCGGTACAGACGCTCGAAAAGGCTCCCGGGAAGAAGGCCAGCACGAGCGGAGCCTCGTCGAGGCGCTCGGAGAGCGCGAACGTCTCGCCGAGGTCGCCGTTTGCGAGCGGTGCGGTGAAGTCGGGCGCTGAGTCGCCGTCTGAAACCATGTGCCCGTCGGTCGGTCCCGACCGATCAAGACGCTTGTGCTCGCCGTATCGCGGCCCGGTCAGTGAGCCGAGCACGTGCCTGCCCGTCCGAAACGGCCGTCTCGGTGAGCAAAAAGACTATAATGAACACATCGTAAGCTACAGTCACGATGACTGGACTATCGCTGCTGCAGATCCCGGGCATTCCCGGCGGGCCGGAGGTGTTGATCATCCTCGTGATCATCGTCCTCCTGTTCGGCGCGAACAAGATCCCACAGCTCGCGGGCGCACTCGGTCAGGCTCGCGGCGAGTTCGACAAGGGCCGTCAGGAAATCGAAGAGGAACTCGACGACATGCAAGAGAGCAACGTCGACGCCGAATCGGGCACGTCAAGCGAATCGACCACCACGACCGCCAGCGACTCACAGACCGGCGACGTCGAGTACGAGTCACCCGAAGTCGAGGAACGCAACACCGAAGTCGAGAGCAACCAGTAACACAACGGTTTTTCCGCCCCGCCTCGCTACTCTCGCCGGGGCGTGTGGCCTAGCGGACAGGGCGAGAGGTTCCTAACCTCTAGACCGCGGGTTCGAATCCCGTCACGCCCGAGTACCTTTTTACTTCGTCGGGTGCGCTCGTTTCACTCGCGCACCACTCCTCGCAAAAAGCTACGCTAAAAACTCCCGCTCGCGCCTACGACGCTCGCGGTGAACCGCGCTCGTTTCACTCGCGCGGACACGGCCGCCATCGCACCGACCGCAGAAGCCCTCACTCGCTGCGCTCACGGCTCACTGTGTTCGCCGTTCGCATGGCGGCGCTTCACTTCGTTCGCGCCGCCCGCCGCTCGTTCGCCCTTCATCCGCCGAGGAACCGCTCCCGCACCGCCACCGCGCCGCGACCGCCACAGCGGCCGCGCCCTCACGCCTCGACCGCCGGAAACAGCTCGTCGAGGTCGGGGTCGGTATCGAACAGTCGATACTCGGTTTCGGTCCGCTCGGCGACGCCATGGGACGTGAGATGTTCCAGATGGGCGTAGGCCTCGCCCGGCCCGTGGAGGATGTGAATCGCCGAAAGATCGCCGAACAGGTGTGCGCTCACGGTCCACGCGCTCGCCGGGCCATGCTCCGAGAGCACGTCCAGAACGTTCGCGGTGCGCTCGCGGTGGTGGACGATGATGTCGCGTGCGCGGCCCGCCGGGTCGTCGATGGGGTCGCGGTGACCGGGCCACGCACGGGCGAATCCCGCGTCGACGATGCGCTCCAGCGTGTCGAGATAGCGGGCGAGCGGGCGCTCGACGCGCACGTCAGCCCCGCCGACGTTCGGCGTGTAGTGGGGCAACAGCGCATCGCCCGAGAGCAGTTCGCGGCCGTCAGTGCCGTCGAAGACGTAGCCCGTGAGACCGGCGGCGTGGCCCGGTAGATACAGCGCTTCGAGGTCGCCCTCCGGCGTGTCGAAACGATCGCCGCCTTCGAACGGTTCGACGGTCGGCGGCGTTCCATGCGTGCTCTCCTCCAAGAAATCGAGCAGTTCCGCGCGCGGGTCGGCTGGCATCCCCCACTCGTCGAGCAGTTCGCGCTGGCGTGCGTCCATCGCCTCCCACGCTCCGTCCTCGCGGGCGATGAGCGGCGCGTCGGCGGCGTGTGCGCGGACCGTCGCGCCGCTTGCATCCTGAAGTTCGCCCGCCAGCCCCGCGTGGTCGCCGTGCCAGTGAGTGAGGAGGATCTGGTCGATGTCCTGAATGTCCACACCGCAGTCGGCGAGTCCCTCCTCCAGTTGCTCACGCGTCTCGGGCGTCGCCACGCCGGTATCGACCAGTGTGGGCGCGTCCGAATCCGCGCCGAAGACGTAGGCGTTGTTCAGCCCCTCGAAGACGGTATTTTCGAGCCTGATGCGCTCCATCTATCGCCACGCTCCGTGCATACCCCGGCTACTGGACGGGCGATACATACCACTCGCGGTCGACGGTCGTCACTCGAATCGAAGGGTAGTCAGTCGTCGCCGGCGGCGCGCGAGGCCGATCGCTCGCGCAGTTCATCGGACACCGCCGGCACGTCGTCGGCCGTGATCTCGCCCGCCGCTTCGAGCTCATCGAGACTCATCGGGAACCGGCGGAGGTCGTAGTGGATGTCGATGCCCGCCTTGGCTCCCTGTCCCATCGCTACCGGGATCTGGTTGTGGCCGGGCACGAGGTCGCCAACCGCATAGACGCCCGCAGCGGAGGTGTTGCCGTGGTCGTCGACGTTCACGGTTCCGTCGTCGTTGACCTCACAGCCCAACCCGCGGGCGAGGCCGTTGTTGTACTCGGAGCCGTACATCGCGAATCCACCCTTGTACTCGCGGCGCTCGCCACTTTCGAACTCGAACCCGCCGAGCCACGACGAATCCTCCTCGTCGGAAAATTTCGAATCGATCTCGCTTTCGACGATA
Source organism: Halococcus sediminicola (assembly GCF_000755245.1). Lineage (NCBI taxonomy): Archaea > Methanobacteriati > Methanobacteriota > Halobacteria > Halobacteriales > Halococcaceae > Halococcus > Halococcus sediminicola. The sequence continues at coordinate 35,163 of NZ_BBMP01000022.1, forward strand.
TCGACCGGGTGCGCCCGAAGCTGGCGGTCAGTCTCGTCGGACCACTCGGGGTCGTGGCCCCGCAGCAGGAGGTCGACGTCGTCGGTGAAGTTGAGCATGATCATCGCTACATGAGCTGCTGACTCGCCGTGGCCCATCACGTACACCGATTCGTCGACGAACATGTACGCATCGCAGTGCAGACAGTAGTGGAGACCCCGGCCCGTACGGGGCAGCGGCGGGTCGGGATGGGTGTCGGAAAAGCCGGTGGCGAGCACCACGCGGTCGGCGAACAGTTCGGAGTCGTTGGTTTCGAGGCGGAACGCGCGCTCGTCGTCCACCCGCTCGGCGTCGGTCACGAACGTCTGGCGATAGTCGGTGCCGTAGCCCTCCAACTGTTCGATGGCGGTTTGCAGGAACTCGTTGCCGCTCACGTTCTCGGTGACACCGATGACGTTGTGCGTATCGCGCATCATCGCGGCGCGACCGCCGCCACGATTGAGCACGACCGTATCGTGGCCGAGTCTGGTGGTATAGAGCGCTGCGGTCAGTCCCGCCGGTCCGCCGCCGATGACCGCCACGTCGTAGTCCGCGCTGTCGTCCATATACTCACTAGTACTGCCGCGAGACGGATAACGAATGTGGTCCATGCGCACAACACCGCACGTCGGCAGGGCACGAGCCGTCGTTCGGTCCGACAGTCTATTCGTCCCAGGGGACGATGGCTCACGAAACGATGAGTGAGCGCCCGGAAAGCGGGGATGGCACACCCGAGGAGGCGAAGCGACGCGTGGTCATGAACCCCGTGAGCGGCGGCGGCGACCACGCCCCGACGGTCCGACGACTGGCCGAGCGACACGGCTACTCGGTTGTCGAGACCGAGGCGGCGGGCGACGGGGCCACCCTCGCGCGGGCGGCCGCGGCCGACGGCGTTGAGGTGCTCGCGGCGTGCGGCGGCGACGGCACCGTCCAGGAGGTCGTGGAGGGACTCGTCGAGGCCGACGCGCTCGAAAGCGTGCGTTTCGGCGTCGTTCCGGCCGGCACGGCGAACATCTTCGCGGGCGACATCGGGGTGCGAGGCATCGAGCACGGTTTCGAACTGCTCGAAGAGGGAGAAGTGCGCGACATCGACGTCGGCTTCGCCGACGGGGTGCCGTTCATCAAGTCCTGCATCGCCGGGCTGACCGCCGACACGAGCGCAGCGACCACCTCGGACATGAAGGAGCGCTTCGGACCCCTTGCCTTCGTCATCACGGGCGTCCAGCAGGCGACGAACTTCGAGGGGCTTGCCCTCGATATCGACGCCGACACGACCGAGGGCGAGCAGACGTGGTCGGGCGAGGCGCTCTGCGTGCTCGTCGGCAACGCCCGCCGGTTCGCCAAGGAACTCGGGCAAGCCAACGTCGAAGACGGGCTGTTCGACGTGACGCTCATCGAGCAGATGCCGCCGAGCGAGGCGGTCGCCGAGGCCATCGCTCAACAACTACTGGGTCTCGACACCGAGCACGTGACGCGGCTCAAAGCCGAGCGGATCGACATCGAGAGCCGAACTGGTACTGTCGACTTCAGCCTCGACGGCGAGATCTACAGCCGCGACCGCCTCACGCTCGCCGTGCGGCCGGCGGCGCTGTCGGTCTGTGTCGGCCCGGAGTACGACCGCGCGCCGACGGAGTAATCCTCCCTGTTCGAGCCGGCTTCCGAACCGGTCAGCGCCCGAGCGTGTGGAACTCCTCGTTCGGGCGCATGTCCGCGAAGTTCGCCATCCGATTGGAGAGGTTGTAGTAGGCCGTGACGCTGGCGATGTCCCACGCCGCCTTCTCGGAGAAACCGACCTCGTGCAGGCGCTCGATGTCGCTCGAATCGACCTTCCCGGGCGATTCGGTGAGTTTGACCGCGACGTCGAGCATCGTCCGATGAGTCTCCGAGAGGTCCGCAGTGCGGTGGTTGGCCGCGAGCTGGTCGGCCAAGTATGGATCGTCGGCGTAGATCCTGAGGAGTGCGCCGTGGGCGACGATACAGTAATAACAGTCGTTCGCGCCGCTGACGGCGACGATGATCATCTCGATCTCCTCGCGTTCCAGCGCAGTGTTCTCGACCAGCGCGTCGTGATAGGCGAAGAAGGCCCGGAAGTGCGAGGGACGGTAGGCGAAGGCTGGGAACACGTTGGGGGTGAAACCCGCGTCCTCGGTCTCCGTCTCGATGCGGTCGCGCACGTCCTCGGGGAGGTCCTCGACATCCGGTACCGGGAACTCGCCCATCGGCTCGCTCATGGGTGATGGGCGGCAGGCTGAGGTTTAGCTCTTTGGGGCCGGTGACGCGAGTCGCCTACGACCACGTGTCGAGCCAGCGGTTGAGCACGAAGAGGAGTCCGTAGCCGACGAGTCCGACGACGAATATCGTCGCGGGGATGACGAACGGCCCGAAGGTTCGAACGAGGGTCTCGACGAGCGCCGCCAACCCATCCATGAACGAAGGTGGGACGCCGACGGGTTAACTCCACCCTTCGCGTGGCGACCGTGAACTAGATCTCGTCCTGTTCGTTGAGCTGTTCGATGACGTCGTCGACGAAGCTCTCGGGGGTTTCGTACGGGAAGTTCCCGCCCGAGAGCTTCGTGTTGAGCTCCATCGCCGTCATCGAGAAATCGCCGGACTCGAATTTCGTCGATGGGCCGTTCGGCAGCGCGGGCACGAGGTCCATCGGACTCGAAATCGGGTAATCCGCGTTCTCGAAGGCGTCGATCATCTGCTCTCTGAGTTCGGCTTCGTCTGCCATACTCCCGCTGTTCACGGACTGTTGGGAAAAACGTTCGGGAACTGCCGACCTGTTGGCGAGGATTGTCGGCACAGCCGGCGTGCGTCAGCGGTTGAGCACCCGCTCGACGTCGCCGAGCGAATCGAGGACGTGGTCCGGCTCGATGTCGCTCGCGGCGAGCAGCGCTCTATTGGTGGTGCCGGTGAGCACGAGCGCGGTCTCCAGCCCGCCGCGTGCGCCCATCGCGATGTCGGTGTCGAGACGGTCGCCGACGACGAGACAGTCCTCGGGCGCGGCATCGAACCCCGAGAGCGCGGCCGTAAGCGCCCGTTCTCCGGGTTTGCCGACCACGATGTCCGGCTCGCGCTCGGCGACGCCCGCGATGGCGTTGATGATGGCTCCCGACCCCGGCACCGCTCCGCCTTCGGTCGGAATCGTCACATCGGGGTCGGTGCCGACGAACGTCGCGTCCGCTTCGAGCGCACGCAGGCCGTCGGTCATGTCGTCGTAGTCGAACCCGCGCGTGTAGGAGGCGACGAGCACGTCGCACGCTTCGGGGTCGTCCGTCAGCGTGAGGTCCGCTCTTTCAAACTGTGCGCGCAGTCCCGACGAGCCAACGAGGAAGATCCGATCGTCGGCGTGTTCGGCGGCGAGGTAGTCGACGGTGACGGTGGCGGCCGACTCGATTTCCTCGGGAGCGACCGACAGGCCCATCCCCTGAAGGCGGTCGGCGAACTCCGTCCGGGACTTCGTCGGGTTGTTCGAGAAAAAGCAGACATCGTATCCGGCGTCGCGGAGCGCTTTGATGCCGCGGCGAGCGCCTGGCACCGGCGAATCGCCGCGGTACACTGTCCCGTCGAGGTCGACGATCGCGCCGCGAGAGGGCATGCGCTCACTACGGACGAGGGTGGGTAAATCCCGTCGTTTCGTCCACTGGGCTCACGAGGGGCGAACGAGCGGTTCGTCAGCAACCAGCACTGGCTGAAGTACTTTCGTATTGTCGGCAGCAGCGAGGGAACTTGCCCGAAGTATTATGTCCGAGGGAACATACACACTCGTAGTTCCGCTGGAGACACACCTCCAGCATGATTTCAAAAATGGGTAAATATGACGACCTCTTCGAGGAGACAGCGCCCGATGACAGTGTCTTTGCTGATAAGGGTGTACTCGACCCGCTCGCCGATCCCGATGCGGTCATCGGGCGCGAAGAGCAAGAGCATACGTTGGCAACGCTTCTGAACGGCGTAAATGAGGGATACCTCCCAACGACGGTTTCGGTCTATGGGCCGCCCGGAACGGGCAAGACGCTTACGACCCGGCGGGTCTGTACGGAGTTTGCCGCTCGCACGGAGATGGTGGCCGCCGAGTACGTGAATCTCAAAGAGTGTCGAACCCTATTCAGTGTCGCCAACGAGATCCACCTCGAACTCACCGGTGAGAAAAAGCAGGCCTACGAGGGTCTCGATGGTGTCTTCGAGGGTATTTGGGCGGCTCTGGAAGACTATCCCGAGTGGACGGTTCTCATCTTAGACGAGATCGATCACATCAAACACGATTCGAACTACGATCCGAACAACTTTTTCTACCGACTGTTGCGCGGCGAGGGCAAACTCGAACGGAACATTCGACTTTCAGTGTGGCCCTGCTCGAACGAACTCCTGAACGTCGATCTCCGGCTCGACTCGCGGGTTCGAAGCGCAATGGGTGGCGAAGAGGTGTTCTTTCCGCCGTACTCCTATCACGACCTCATGAGAATTCTCCCACCACGGATAGAGACAGCATTTCGTGACGGCGCCCTCACCGATGCGGTATTGACTGAGGGAAGCCGGCTGGCAGCGAACCGCTGGGGCGACGCTCGGAAAGCACTGACCTTGTTTCGACAAGCTGGGGAGACGGCCGACGAACGCGGGGCTACACGGGTCACCGAATCCGACCTCAAGACCAGTTTAAATACGACCGAGCGGGACGCCGTTCTTGAGAAGCTGGTCTTGCTCCCCCAAAATCACTTTCTGGTGTTAGTGGCGATCACTGGAACCAAACGGGGGGATGAAATCGTACAACCGATCGAAATGACACAGATCGAGGCGTTTTTGCAGAATGAGCAGGTACCTGATGAGCTTCAGTTCGGTGCTCGAGCGATCCGTGAACTCGTGACCGACTTAGACACGATGGGGCTGGTCGAGACATGGATTGAATCTCGCGGACGCGGCGGGCGAGTAAAGCAAATCGAGACAGCCTTCGACCCCAAGTGGGTACGAGCAGCCTCTTCTCAGTACACGGCGAGTACAGCGGGTGAAGTCAATGAGGACGCTTGAGATCGGATATCCTGTGCCATTGAGCACCGTAGTGGAAAACTGCTCCTTCACTCATTGCAACCTGATGCACTAATTTGCTGCCAGTTAGGAATAAACAGAGTAACGACCTGAAAGGTCGTCACTGCTGTCTATGACTCAGCAACAGTCGGTGCGTATAACGCAGTATGAACCCTCGCGCTAGTCGTGACGACCGTGTGGAGACAACCCGCCACCGTTATTCACTGACAGGAAGAATTTCAGACCACTCGTATGGACCACGACGATAACGGTATCATCGTATGAGTGTACACAGATGTTGGCGTACCGAGTCTAGCGGATACTGATGCACGTTCACATTCACTCCGGTAACCGAAGCCTTTCTTCCCTTCTTCCAATAGCACTATCATGCGGAATCGTGTGGGATCGACAGGGGATCGTTTTGCAACCAGATTAACGACCGCGGGAGGAAGTCATAGATGACTCCCTTGAAAGACGAGGGAACGCCATCCGAACGCAAGGTAATCCTTGATACGCTAGCCGGCCGAATCCACGAAATCGACGATCGACTTGATCAGTTAGATCCTGAGCTCGATGACACAGAAGCACAACGATTACAGATCAGGTGGACCCGAACACTTGGGTATCTCGCAGGCCAATACCGCAAACTCATGAAAGATACCGATATCGATGAGATGGAAGAGGATATAGAATTACTCCAGCAGATATCAAAAGCAAACCAATGACCAAGCGAAGCGTTGAGACTGACTTAGATGACTTAAGCGAGGCCATGCTGGATGATCTAGACGCTAAATCTCGTGTCGCCCTGTTGTTGAAAGCGAGAGAAGACAACCGCGATAGATGGGAAGAACGGTTACTCGAAACCATTCCGACGACCGTATACCGGGGGAAGGACCCGGAATACAAACGTCGAGCACAACTACTACACATGATAGCAAAGACAGTATTCACCAATCTCTACACGACGTTCCTCGAATTTGAACTCGTCAAGAGTCAGAATACTTCTCACGCTCTTCAAGTACTTCTTACGGCCTCGGATGACGACGCGATCCATCCCAATGTATCCCCGGAAAACGAGATGTCTCCGTCCGAACTATTCATCAGCCTCTATATCAACTTTTACGCCTGCAAGCGCTTTGCACGTCAAATCGTCGGAGTAGATCTTGAGACGTGGTTAGCGAGTCGCCCCGCGGGGCAACAAGTGGTGGCAGTAGTAGAGGAAACCTTAGAAACGGAATCAGAGTATTTTGAAGCGGAATCCCAAGACCTTCCCGAGATCTCGGGTGATAATTTCGATCTCTCCAGGGAAGATCTGCCCGAGAAGTTACCGAAGAACCCACTCGACCGATATGCATTGGATCGGTATGACAGTATGAAAGAAACATTCGAAGAGCAATTCGAAACGAGTCCGCTGCAGACGGGCCATCTCGGTTTGAAGTAGCTCTCCATTCATTCATGTATAGTTCACTACACACCAAGCATGGGCCCAGAACTTCCGAGCCATCCTGTGACTTTGGTGGCTACAGTGACAATCAAAAATTAAGATATGATTAAGTATTTTATTCCAGAAATTTATAATTTGATAGTTCCTCGAGTAACAACTCCGGGGCGGGCGACACTCGGATGTGTGATCGGATATCCGAATCGGCCAGACAAGTTGATGTTCTTTTTTACTAATGCGTAGTGGCCAATCAAATTCGAATTTCGCGGGCGAGATGCCCTGATAACAGTTGGTTACCACGGCTCTCGCGCTCGAACGACTCTATGCGTATTGGATTCGGTTGTGTTCTTATCGGTTACGCGCTCGCCATCACAATCTCCGCAAGAAACAGTACGTAATAGTCGAATTTGTCCGTTCCCTCGTGAATCTCCGACCGGTGCGTCGTTCGTCCTCAGCTTCAAGTGTTTCAACGCGGATAAACAGTGGGCGATCAGGTCAGACGATGCGTGCTCGGTCGGTCCGGTTGGTTCGGTACCGGTGGCTCTATCAGAGGTCATGAACGAAATGGGCTCTCGATTTCAGCAGAGGTATCGCCAGCGGAGAGATCCAACTTTCACCGCTGTGGTATCGGACACGCGATTCATCGACTGTCACCCGTCCTGGGACCGCGCTCGTCGAGTATCCCGATGCCACACAGCGTTAGATAGTGTGACTGATGAGCAACATCGGCGGTGAGTGCGAGCCGCGCCTCGGCCAGCCACTCATAATATCCGCAGGTAGCGTGTTCGACTGTTCGACGGTCACACCCTCTACAGTAGAGGCGCGTGACGGACACCGGCTGCTCGCCAGCGCGGCGGTAAGCGTAGACGGTCACCGTACTTCCTTCGCCGAGTGCAGTCTTACACTGTTGACAGAGCGCAGTTTCGCCGGTACCGACGCTCCAGCCGGTGAGAGCCTGTTCGACCGCAGCGGTCCCATCAGCACTCATTCGCCATCACCCCAGAGTGAACTGGAACGCGTGGTTCGGGCGGTCGTTGGGGTATCTGTAGATGATCCAATCCGCCTACAGATACCATGCTCGCGGCTCCCATCGGGAGTGCCGCTCTCGCCGTAGGAACGATCGGTGATCGCGAAGACAGACGAACCACACGTACACCAGAGAGTCATTCCTGGCCCTCGTGATGTTCAGCATACGAAACGGCTGTCCGCGCTCGTTCCGGACTTTTGCGAGAGAGCCAGCGACCGTTCTCGAACGCACGCTCGATATCGGCGTCATGGTAGTTCGCGTCGGCGAGCTGCGAGCGAACAGCGTCCTCGTTGGCGACGTCAAGGATGAACAGTGGGACATCGCCGTCGTAGCGTTGGCTGTCCGATGTCTGTTCGAAGCATTCACAGAAGATCACCGTCGCGCCGGCACAGACGACTGGCGTCGCAGTATCGAGATAGAGCATTCGCTTGGCTTGCTGGCCGGTGATCGATGCAACTCGTTGGTCGGCAGCTTCAAGGCTGCCGTGTGTCTCTATGGACATGGGCTTGCGACAGATCGTTTAGAAGCCCACGGTCGGGCGCTCCTATCGCCCGGCCATGATTTCTATGGCCCCGCGAACTTCTCACTGGTAGTTCAATCTGCGGGCACTTAATGTTTTGTGAACCACGTTTCGTTCGGTCAATTCATAAATCACATGTCGTAGTAGCACGAATGTTCTTGTAGTGGCACTAGCTAACCAAATACCAATGGAGCCACGGTTGAATGACACCGACCAGGCCATCCTCCGTGAGATTCAAGATAATGGCCGAGCAACGACGACACTGATCGGTGAGGTGGTCGGTGTATCCCGTACATATGCCGCCAATCGAATTCGAAGAATGCGCGAACACGGTTTCCTAACGGAAGTCGCACCAAATCTGTACAATATTACTGAGAAGGGCCGTGATGCACTGGATGAGTAGCTTAACTACTGCACTTGTCCTAGTTCCGGTTTGATATTTTGAGGGTATTCTTACATCTGCACGAATCACAATCAAAATGTATGTGTTAGACTGTCCCTATACAAGTATAGAAGTCACAGGGGTTGGAGATCTTTAGCTGGCTTCTGTATTTCTTGTCCACAACAAAATGGTTGCTACGAAGAACGAACGAGCGGTTCGTACCACTCGGAGTTGTCTCGATACCACTCGATGAACTTCCCCACGCCGCTGCGGATGTCCTCGGTCGGTTCGTAGCCGAGCACGTCCGCCGCCTTCGAGACGTCCGCGTGGGTGTGTTCGGCGTCGCCGGCCTGGCGCTCGCCGTACTCAATGTCGAGGTCGGGGGCGATCGCGTCGCGGATGACCTCCGCGAGCGTTTGGATGTCCACGTTGTCGGTGCTGCCGATGTTCATGACCTCGCCATCGGCGGCGTCGGTCTCCAAGAGTGTGGCGTTCGCGCGAACGATGTCGTCGATGTAGGTGAAGTCCCGGGTTTGCGAGCCGTCGCCGTAGACGACGGGCGGTTCGTCGTTCATGCACCGCGAGACGAAGTTCGAGATGGCCATGTTCGGGCGCATACGTGGGCCGTAGACGGTGAAGTATCGGAGCGCCACAGTAGGAATATCGTAGAGGTCGCCGTAGACACGAACGTAGCTCTCGGCGGCGAGTTTCGAGACGCCGTACGGACTCACCGGGGTGGTGGGATGCTCCTCGTCGTAGGGGAGATAAGAGGGTTTGCCGTAGACCGACGACGAACTGGCGAAGACGATACGCTCGATGGACGAATCACGGGCGGCATCGAGCACGTTAAGCGTTCCCTCGACGTTGATGTCGTCCACGCGCCGAGGATTTGCGACGCTGGCCCGGACGCCGGCCTGTGCGGCCTGATGAAAAACGAACTCGGCGTCCGCCACGAGGTCGGCGACGAGTTCGCTATCACGGACGTCACCCTCGACGAGTTCGTAGGTGCCGTCGCCCTCGGTGGCCGCCTCGCGCGCGACGTCGATGGTGCGGCGCTTGATGTCGGTGTCGTAGAAGGGTTCAAGGCTGTCGAGGACGACGACATCGTGACCATCGCGGACGAACGATTCGGCGAGATGGCCGCCGATGAAGCCCGCGCCGCCGGTGACGAGTATCATTTCCTCGAACCAGTCAGACGACCGGCTAAAGCGTACCGAATCTCCGGCGAGAGCGCTCGCTCATCGAATCGCTTTTGGGCCGTCTGGGACCACCGACGGCAATGCGCATCCTCAGAGTCGCCCAGAAGACCTACCCGGAGGTCGTCGGCGGCGGCACCTACCACGTCCACGCGATGAGCCGCGATCAGGCCGCGATGGGCCACGATGTAACTGTGCTCACCATCGGCGACGGCCAGCGCCGTGAGGAACGGGCCGGCTACACACTCCTTCGGCGGCCAGCGACCACCGAAGCACTCGGCAACAGCATCTCCGCGGGGGTCGCACGATTCCTCCGAAAAGCCGACGACTACGACGTGATACACGCCCACTCACACCTCTATTTCTCGACGAATCTCGCGGCGCTCAAACGACGGCTCGATTCGACCCCACTGGCGATCACCAACCACGGACTCTACTCACAGTCGGCCCCCGAGTGGGTCTTTCGCTGGTATCTCCGCACGCTCGGCCGCGCGACCTTCGACAGCGCTGACGCCGTATTCTGCTATACCGAGACCGACGCCGACCGACTCCGCGAGTTCGGCGTCGGAGCACCGATTCAGGTGGTCCCGAATGGCATCGATACTGACCGTTTCTCGCCCGAAGGAGCCGAAAGCGACCGGGTCACGGGCGATCCCGCGGTGCTGTTCGTCGGCCGACTGGTCGAGGGGAAACGACCGGGTGACGCGCTGGCGGCGATCGAGCGGGTTCGAGAATCCCATCCCGGGGCGCGGCTTCACTTCGCCGGTCGAGGACCGTTGCGGGCGGATCTCAAACGGCGCGTCGTCGAGCGTGGACTCGGTGACACAGTAGCGTTCCTCGGCGAGGTTCCCCACGAGGAGATGCCGGGCCTCTATCGTGGCGCGGACCTCTTCGTACTTCCGAGCCGCGCGGAAGGACTCCCGCGAACAGTATTAGAGGCGCTCTCGACGGGGACGCCGGTCGTGACGAGCGACCTCGCGCAGTTAGGACCGATCGTCGACGGGGCCGGCACCACCGTGCCTGTGGGAGATTGGAAGGGATTCGCCGACGCGCTCGACGAACTGGCCTCGGCCCCAGAACGCCGCAGGACGTGCGGCGAGCGCGGGCGCGAGCGGGTGGTCGCCGAACACGCATGGAGCGACACGGTCGCACGGACGACGGCCCGACTGGAGGCACTCTGTGGGAACAACCATCGGTGAGCCGACCGCGTCAGTCGGCGGTCGATGATTCGAATGCCCCATTTCGGCGTTTGGACCCGATTCAGTCGTCGCTGATCCGCTCAACGGCGGCCGATTCTGTCGCCGTGCCGGCGGCGCTCGCGTACGTATCGACCGTCGTTCGGTAGGCGCTGTAGGCGTTGGCCTGCCGTCCGTTGTGGGCGACCGTCTCGGTGCCACGCACACCGTTGAAGACCGCCCAGTCGGTCTCTTTGTCCTCGTTGAACCAACACCACATGTCGACGCCTCGATTTTCGAAGTACGTGATCGCGTCCCGAATCCATTCACCTTTGCGCTGTGGGTCGTGTCCGACACCCACCTTCGACGAGGAAGCGAACTCCGCGACACAGACTCGTTTGTCCCCGAAACCGGTGAGCCTGTCGAGCATGTCACCGTAGATGCTGTCGGGCGACTGCCAGCTCGACCAGTCTTTGCTGCGACCCCAGTTGTAGCCGTCGAGACTCAACCAGTCGACGTACCGGCTGCCCGGATACAGTTGTTCGGCCGTGTAGGAGCCGATGTCCTCGGCGTTCACACACCACATCCACTGGAGGTCGTCGCCGACGCTCTGTCGGTCGAATCGGTTGTGGACACGACGCCACATCTCGATGTAGCTTCGCGGGCTAGAATCGCCAACGGTCGGTGCCCACGGATACCAGTCGCCGTTCATCTCGTGGGCAAATCGGAGATACGCCCGTCGGTCGTTCGATCCGGCGAGGGCGTCCCGCAATCGGCCCGCCCAGCGGTCGATATATCGGTCGTGCTCGCCGTTCCCAATTCGGACCTCGATGTCGTTCGGCGTGGTGCTGGCGAGGCTCTCGATGTAGGCATCGTACTCGTTGCGTTCGACGAGCGACTGCGTGTCGACCGAGGCGGTCCGTGCGCCGGGCGTGTACGGCTCCCACGTGATCAGCGGCGTTCGGCCGGCGTTCCAAATTCGCGGGAGGATTCGGTCGAACAGCCAGTTCATGTGGCCTTCGTCGGGGTTCCACGGCACGAACAGGTTCTGGACGGCGTAGGGGGTGTTCTGCCAGCCCTCCATACGGTCGATAGTGTCGAAGTTCGCATCGCTGAGTCCACTGTAAACCCCAATATCCATATTTCCTGTAGTGCCTGTTCGTTTGCCATTGAGATAGGCGGTCGCCTCACCATCGATGTCGAGATCCGCGAGTTCACCCGAGAACTTGTAGCTGTCCCGACCGCCACGTCCGACCTGTCCGGTGGCGGTCGATCCTCGCATCTCGTCGGTGGCGTCGATGGTAGCCCCGTTGGCCCCGGTACGTTTGAGCGTCCCGCTCGTCGAAAACGAGTACTCGGCCATGGAGCCAGTCCCCACGATGGTCAGGACGTTGTCGAGGTAGTCGTCGGGGTCGATGCGCTCGCCGTTGAGATAGGCCGTGGCGTCGCCGTCGATGTCGAAGACCACGAGGACGCCCGAGAACTTGTAGCTATCGCGGCCACCGTCGCCGACCCGCCCCGTCGCGGTCGACCCCCACTGCTCGTCGCTGGAGTTGATCGACGCATCGTTAGCACCTGTCGATTTGAGCGTCCCGCTGCTTGCAAGCGTGTACTCCGCCCCGGAGCCACCCCCCTCGATAGTCACGACGTTGTCGAGGTAGTCGTCGGGATCGATCCGCTCGCCATTGAGATATACAGTAGCGTCGCCGTCGACGTCGAGCACCACGAGCGCGCCCGAAAACTTGTAGCTGTCCCGGCCGCCACCGCCGACCTGTCCGGTGGCGGTCGACCCCCACTGCTCGTCGTTGGAGTCGATGCTCGCGCCGTTCGCTCCCGTGGAGTTGAGCGTCCCGCTGCTCGCGAGTGTGTACTCCGCTACAGAACCGCTCCCCTCGATCGTCACGACATTATCGAAATATTCGTCGGGATCGATGCGTTCGCCGTTGAGGTAGGCAGTAGTATCACCACTCACATCGAGTGCGACGAGTGCACCGGAGAACTTGTAGCTGTCACGACCGCCACCGCCGACCTGCCCCCGCACGGTCGACCCCCACTGCTCGTCGTTGGAGTCGATACTCGCGCCGTTGGCTCCCGTTGATTTGAGCGTTCCGCTGCTCGCGAGCGTGTACTCGTCGACCGAGCCACTTCCTTCGATTGTCAACACGTTGTCGAGGTAGTCGTCGGGGTCGATCCGCTCGCCGTTGAGGTAGGCGGTCGCGTCGCCGTCGATGTCGAAGGCGACGAGTGCGCCCGAGAACTTGTAACTATCTGTATCCCCACCGTCGACCCGTCCGGTCGCAGTCGATCCCCAGCGGTCGCTGTCGAAGTCGATTGTGGCGCCGTTCGCTCCGGTATATTTGAGCGTCCCGCTCGTTGCGAGCGTGTACTCGTCGACGGATCCATCCCCCTCAATGGTCAGCACGTTGTTCGGATATTCGTCAGGATCGATGCGATCGCCATTAAGGGTAGCGATGGCATTCCTTTCGAGATCCAAAGCGACGAGTTCACCCGAAAAATCGTAGTTGTCGCGGTCTCCATCGCTAACCAGTCCAGCAGCGACCGATTCCCAGCGAGTATCGTTATCGTCAGTTGAGGTCGTTTTGCCGGAACGGCTTCGAAGCCGGCCGGATGCCGAGAGCAGATAGCGTGCTCGCCTTCCAGTGCCTTCAATTGATACCGTGTTTCCGAGTTCTCCGCCGACAGCGCTCGTATCGACCCGGCCCACTCCCTGTTCGGCGCTCGACAGCCTCACGTCCACCGCAGTACTCAACAATCGTTCGCGCAGGTCCGTGTTCGAGAGATCCTGTTCCGAAAGCACCAACGCTGCGACCCCCGAAACGACCGGCGCTGCCATCGAAGTCCCGGAAAGCGTCTCGTAGCCGTCGTCGGTCCACGTCGAGAGCACGTTCGTCCCCGGTGCGGCGAGATCTATTTCCGGGCCCCGATTGGAATAGGATGCGAGACTGCCGTCGGGGTCAAGCGCTGAGACGGCTAGGCACTCGTCGTAGGCGGCAGGATAGTCGACCGAACCGCCGTAGTCGTTGCCCGCAGCGGCGACGAGCAACACGCCCTGTTCGTGCGCATAGGAAACCGCCGTCTGGAGCGTTTCGGTGAATCCACCGCCGAGCGAGAGGTTGATGACGTCCGCACCGTTGTCCGCGGCCCACTGGATGCCGTCGGCGACATCGGCGGTGTAGCCCGACCCACTCTTGTCGAGCACGCGGACACCGAGCAGCGTCGCGTTGCTGATGCCGGCGATACCGATTTCGTTGTCGGTCCCGGCAGCCACGATGCCGGCGACGTGCGTTCCGTGCTGTTCGTCCGCGAGCGAGTCGGGATACGGCTCGTCATCATCATCGACGAAGTCACGTCCGCGGCCGTCGGCAGCGGTGGCTTCGAGATCGGGATGGTCGTACTTGATACCCTCGTCGACGACCGCAATCGTTACGTCACCATCACCGAACGTGGTGTCCCACGCTGCCGGTGCGTTCACCATCTCGGGGGCGTACTGGTCGCCGAATCGCGGGTCGTTCGGAACGGTGAGGGTCTCGTAGATGGCATTCGGTTCGGCGTACTCGACGCCCGGACGGGAGGCGACGGTGCTGGCGACGTTGACCGTCGCGGTCGCCGAAGCACGCTCGGGTAGCTCGGCTCTGACGTAGCCGAGTGTATCGTTCTTCCCGATGATTCGGGCGTCGGACGGCAACGCGCGCTGGGCCGTCTGCTCCGCGTTCACGGACGAAGCGACACCAACGAGGATTTCCTCTCGCCTCCCTCGCTGGGCGGTTGCGGTCTCCGCCGAGCCGGAAAGCACCCCGATCGCCCCCGCAACTTTCAAGAACTCTCGTCTGTCGAACGATGGCGTATCAGGCATAGTTCAAGCAGATATCTTTGCACAATAAATCTTTGTGTTGCTGTAATTAACAGATCAGAAACAAGTGGCGTGTTCGTGAACGTCAGAACTGGATGGGTACCGACGACAGGCCACACAGTCCGATTACTGGGTCAAAGGTTGTCCCGACGATTCAGTCTCGATAGCCGAGGGCCTGAAGTCGCTCCTCGACACCGGGTTGGGCTTTGATGTCGGGGATAGTGATGTCCGCCGAGGTGCGCTCGATTGCCTCGAAGCGCGCGTCGAGTTGGCGCTCGAACTCCTCGACCGTGTCCGGATTGGTGTCGGCGACGTCCTCGGTTTCTCCGGGGTCGCTATCGAGATCGTACAGTAGTTTTTGGTCAGTCATGCCATCGTAGAGGAACTTCCAGCCCTCGGTTCTGAATCCGAAGCGAAGCGCCGATTCGCCACGAACCTGTTTTTCGGTGACGACCGCATCGAACGAGGGCGATTCGTCGTTTCGGAGCAGCGGAAGTAGTGACTCGCCAACCATGCGGTGTTCCATCTCCTTGGAGAGGGATGCACCGGCGAGGTCGAGTGCTGTTGGGAGGATATCCACACAGCGAACGAGGTCGTCAATCCGTCGAGGCTGGTCGATGTCCGCTCCATCCGGGAAGGACATTAAGAGCGGGACGTGCGTGAGTTCGTCGTGAGGGAGATTGCTATGGCCGTAGTCGTCGTGTTCGTAGAACTCATCACCGTGGTCGCCAACGACGACGATGAGCGTGTTGTCGAGATGGCCACGCCAGTCGAGTCGCCCGAGGAATTTCCCGAGTTCGGCGTCAAAATATTCGACTTCCTTTCGATAGTTCGTTCGTAGTTCTCGATGTTCGGCGTCGGTAATCTCGTGTGGAGAGGTGACGGCTGCCTTTCGCCAGAGGCGCTCGGCGCGGAACTTGTTCCGGTAGGTGAACTCGCCGCCTGGCAGATAGGGGCCATGAACGTCCATGTACTGTGTCCAGAGGAACCACGGTTCCGGCGCTGCCTCGGTCCATGCGTCGAGCCGTTCGTTCGTCTGCGGGCTGGGCATGTAGGGAGTCCGCCGGAGTAACCGAACGAACTTGTTGGCATATCTGAGGAAGTCATCAGGTGCGTATTCGAGCAGGCCGTCGCTCTCGAACGGCAGGATGTTTTCCTCGAAGGTGTCGAAGCCCTTGTCGAAGTTCCAGAGCCGCGAAACGTATGGGTTCGAGTGTATTGCCCCGGTAGTGTAACCGTTCCGTTTGAACTGTTCGGCGAACGTCGGCTGGTTCTCCTCGATATACCGATGCCCGCCGTATTCGAGCGGGTAGCGACCAGTGAGCATCGCTGTCATTGAGGGGGCAGTACTGATACCCTGTGAATAGCAGTTCTCGAAGACGATGCCATCGTCGGCGAGGCGGTCGAGCGTTGGCGTGTCGTACGATTCGTCGCCGAGCACGGCATCGCAGCGCAGCGAATCCACGACCAAGAACAGCACGTTCGGAGACTGGTTCATGGGCACTACTCCAAGTCCGTAGTTATAGGACTTGCTGAGTCAAACGAGGTTTCCAAGTAAGTTGTGCGAATGGCTGACCACTCATGTGTATCAAGCGATATCGGTCGTTGATGGGGCGTTGCCGGTACTCAATCGTCGTCGAACGGCAGAGAGGCCGACAACTGCAAGAAGGATGATGACAGGTACGAACTGGATACGACGGCGAAAGGCCGCACCGCCGTTCATTTCGATGATTGAATAGGCTAGGATACCCGCGGTGAGAAACGCAACGAGAACACTCGCTGAGGGAGGGAGGCTGTGTGGATGGGCCCTGAACAGCCGCCATGCACCGTAGGCAGCGAGCAGGCAGACGCTAAGCAGGAGCCAGCCGCTCATCCCGGCCAGCAGGTCGATCACGCTGTTGACATCCCACGGCATCGGCGCGGCGAGAAAATAGAGCACTTTGAGCGGCGCAAACAGGACGACATCGATCCATGTATCATAGTGCAACCACGTCAGATATGCCGATCCGCCGTGTGCGCGAACGTGAGCATAGGCATCAAGCGTAGCCGGGGACAATCCATCGTCGTTTCGAGGGCCGATGAACGCTCCGAGTTGCGTGACCGCTCCAATCACACCAACGACTCCCACAACAGCTACGGCAGCGAGCGCACGGGTGTACTCGTGGTAGCGAACCCCTGTTGCCACCACGAACGCGATACCGATAATGAGGAGTGTCTCCGGGCGGAGCGCCCACAGCAGCCGTGCGACGACGAGAAGGAGCATACCCCCACCTGCAAGTCGGCGCATGTCTGTGGGAGATTCCGCCCACCACACCGCAATCCAGATGGCAATGAGGACTGGCACCACGACGAGTATCTCGCGCATGAGGACGACGGACCGATAGATCACGGACGGCCAGAACGTCGTGACGGCGACCGCAAGGAGCGACCACGGCGTATCGAGACCGATTTCACGGGCGAGAAGCCACGTCACATAGCCGAGTCCGGTGGCATAAGTGGCGATAGCGATTCTACCGGCGATCGGACTATCGCCAAGAAGGACGTAAAACGGCGCGAGGAGATAGGCGACGAGCGTTCGCATTTCGTTATGTTTGCTCATCTCGGGTGCAAGATCGGGCATCGGCGTGAGAAACTGACCGCCACGCCACGCATCCGCGAGAACGGTCGCACGAGCGTGGAAGTCGGGTGCAATGGCCACCTGAGCGAACAGCCCCAACGAATTATCGAAAAATATGATTGCAATTCGAAAAACCAATCCAACAACGAGAATCGCCCAAAGCGCTCGTGGAGGTCGTGTCAGCGATTTCATAGTAATTGGCAGCATTGGATTCATCAAAATGGTTCCGAAATGTGGCTCGGTGTTTGAAACCAGCAATGCACACAGTTGACATATTTGTGCCCGGAAATAATTTATCGAAAGCTAAACTCCACCTGTCGGCTTTCGGTCGACAACTGCGTATACCCAACGAGCAGTGCCCCAAGTATCGAAAGCAAACTGAGTCCGAAAATCGTCATTCCTGCGAATAATTCCAAGGTGAGAAATACTGAAAGCAGTAGAAATCCGAACAACGTTTCGCGTTGAACGGTTGGAAACCCAATGACAACAACGATGGTAGTGAGGGCGAGATACGCCCCACCACCGAGAACGCCACTTATCAGAAACATACGGAGGTAGCTATTGTGAGTTGCGTTCACCGAACTTTCCATGTAGTTGTCCAGCACGGCGACATCGCGTCCGGGACCCCATCCGATCACCGGTCGGTCACGTATGGCTTCGTATGCTGCGGTCCAGAGTGCGCGACGGCCGCTGAGGTCGACGTTTGTAATGGCGCGCGGACCAGGAACGACACCAAACATCATTCCAAAACTGACGACGACGGCGAGCGCACCGACTGCCACGAGCAGGGCCATCGCGGCCGGACCAAAGAGGCGGTAGACGACATACAATCCAGCGGCAACGACGAGTGCAAGCAGCGCCGCCCGCCCACCGGCGAGGACCGCACCGAGGGCGTTCAGACCGACCAACCCGGCAGCCAGCGGCGTGTACGAGCGAGTGTATCTCGCCCCAGCGGCGATCGCCCCCATTGCAGCGAGACCCGAGAGGTGATTCGGGTTCTTGAACACCGATGTCGGGGTATTTAACACGACGCCGAGCAGTTCGAGGTTCGTGTGCCACGGTGAAATCATAACTCCGACAATTCCGTAGCTACCAACCAACACCGTCGGGAGAGCAATCAGGACGAACGCCCCCGCGGTGTAGGCGAGAACATCATGAAAAGTAGCCCGGTCGACAGTCGCCGGAACGACGAAGAGGTTGATGCCGGTAATCACGGTGAACGCCCCGAGACGAAGCAGGCCCGCTCTGGTCGGGTCGAGCGCCGTCGTGAGCGCGAACACCGCCCAAATCAACAGCACCATCGGGACAACTGCCCAGTGATAGATAACCGCGAAGCGGTCTGTGACGACGAGCGCGCCGACGAACAGCACGTACACGGCGAGAACGACGATGTAGCCGATCATGCTTGGTACGAGCGAAGAGAGGGTAAGCGACGCTGCGAGTATGATTAACAACGTCCAAAGAACATTATTGTCAACCGTGTTTTTCGTGTTCAATTCCATAGTAGTTGTTCATAAACTGCCAACGTTTCACGCGCCGTTCGCTCCCACGAGAACTCCTGATAGCGCTGCTGGCCACGCTCACGTAGACACTCGCGCAGCGATTGCGAGGTCAGTACGCGCTCTAGTGCATCGGCGAGGTCGTTTCTGTTCGTTGGATCAATATAAACGCCGGCGTCGCCGACGACCTCGGGAATCGAGGTCCGGTCGGAGGCGATGACAGGCGTTCCATGAGCCATCGCTTCGAGCGGCGGCAACCCGAATCCCTCGTAGAGTGAGGGATACACGAACGCAGTAGCGTGTGCGTACAGCGCCGCCAGCGTCTCGTCGTCGACTCGACCAAGAAATTCGACATCGTTTCGGTATGGTTCGGGTATTCGCTCCCGCAGTTCCGTGAGGCTGTTGCCGTACTCTGCCCCGGCGATAGCCAGTTTCGCGGCCGTTTCGCCGGTTCGAGAACGGAGTTCGATATAGGCGTCCACGAGTGTTTCGAGGTTTTTGTGCGGGCGCAGCGAACCAACGAAGAACAGATACGGACCGTCGATTGGCGGCGACTCGTCGGTAGCAGTCTGTATGCCACCGGGACCGTGCGGAACGACCGTGATTTTCCCGCCGTCGATGCCGAACTCCGAGACGATATCAGAACGAGCATGATCCGAGACAGCAAGAATGTGATCCGCGGAACGCACGCTCCGGCGGATCATGGAGGTGATGTATCGATGTTTGAGAGTCCCCAGACCGCGAAAGTACGAGGGGAAGTGGACGTATTTCAAATCGTGAACAGTGACAAGTGACTGTCCGCGAACGAACAGCGGCAGATACGATGACAGCGCATGAAACAGGTCGTACTCGAACGAATGTCTGAGGAAGTATAACTGTCGTCGAGGTCCGACACCCCTGATGTCGGCCGGGGTTATGGTGACGTTCTCCTGGTTCGACCAGTGAGAGATGTTCCAGTTCCGCTTGTCTGCTGGTGGAGCGATGATCTCGAATCGAAGCCGTTCAGCCATCGGTAGCAACGCATCCAGGAGTTCATAGGCGTATCGACCCGCTCCGGAGACTCCTCCGCCGAGAGGGCTCGCATCGATGAGAACGGATCGTGACATAGCAGATTCGATAGCCACGGTTGTCAGCACACAGTTTTATACTATTTCATTTTCTCGGTTGAAGTCTCAGCACGGCCGATGAACCGACCACAACCCTCATTTCATTCCCATGTAATTCAGCAGCATGAACACTCGTACACGGTTGCGCCGGGCGCTCGACAATCCGATGCTCTTTCTCCGTCAGATAAACCGACTCTACCACCGACGGTTCGGCCGCCGCGGCCACAACACCGACGGTATCGATATCTTCGCGGAGGACTGGGACACTCTCTGTATCCTCGACGCCTGTCGGTACGATATGTTCGCGCGCTGTTCGAAACTACCGGGCCAACTCGAACGCCGACAGTCGAGAGGGTCAGCGACCACTGAGTTCCTCACAGCGAACCTCGACGGCCGTGACCTCACGGACACCGTGTACGTGACTGCCAACCCACAGCTCTACCAGAATCGGGAGTCGATAGCCGTCGACTTCCACGACGTGATTCACGTCTGGCGCGAGGAGGGCTGGGACGAGGAATATGGTACCGTGCTCCCTGAGACCGTCACCGAGTACGCGCTGCGTGCGGCGGAAAAGTATCCGGACAAGCGCCTCGTAGTCCACTACATGCAGCCCCACTACCCGTTCATCGACTCGGAGACCGACTTCGACAAGGGCCACCTCACCGGTGCGCGACAGGAGAACGTCTGGAACCAGTTGCTGCTGGGAACGCTCGCCGCCGAGCGCGAGGATGTCTGGCGCATCTACGAGGCGAACCTGGAGCGCGCGCTGCCACACGTCGAAACACTGCTAAGGAATCTCGAGGGGAAGACGGTCGTCACGGCCGACCACGGCAACATGGTGGGTGAGCGCGCGTTCCCATTGCCGATCCGCGAGTGGGGCCATCCCCGTGGTATCTACACTCCGGAACTGGTGTCGGTGCCGTGGCTGGTCCACGAATCCGGCCCGCGCCGAGAGATACGGGCCGACGACGCCGAAGTCCAGTCCGAGCAGGTAACCGATGAGGTAGTCGCCGACCGCCTGCGCCAGCTCGGCTACGCCGAATAATGCGATAGGTTCACGACGCCACTCGGGCCCATCCAGCGAAATCGAGAGAAAGGGCTATCGCTCCGGAGCCGACTGTTCGGCTCGCTCACTCCACTTCTCCCGTGCAGCGCGGAGGTGAGCCGGCGTGTTTATCTCGTGGCGCTCGTCGTCATCGACACGAATCGGTTTCGAGGGCACGTTCTCGAAGATTATCGGGAACCAGTCGTTCTCCTCGCCGTCGAGGATTTCGATGGCTCGCTCGCGGTGGGCGGCGTTGAGCACGAACAGACCGACCTCCTGATGGCCTTCGATGGCCCCGTACTCGGTGATGACATCCTCGTCGTTCCAGCGCACGGCGGTCATCTCGTCTTGGATGCCCTCCACCACGCCGACGCCGCTGAAGCCGTCGTCACGGAGGTCGTTCTCGTAGGTCTGCACAATATCATCGATAATCGACTCTGTGAACACCACGTCGCCACACACCAGCAGTACGTCCTCGTCGTCGATGCGTTCGAGCGCCGTGCGCGCCGTGTAGCTGTTCTCGGTCGTCGCCCACTCGTCGATGACTACGAACTCCACGTCGGTGTCCGCAGCGATATCACCCGTGTCGAAGGCCGATTCCGGCGCAGTGTCGTCGTCGAAGCCGTGTCCGAGTACGACCGTGATTCGATCGCAATGCGGGGCGAGACGAGTGAGTTGGTGTTCGTAGAGCGGGCGTCCGCTGACTTCCAGGAAGAGTTTCGGCAGTTCAGCGGTTCGTTCACCCATCCTCGACCCCTCACCGGCAGCCAGCACTATCGCTTCCATGCGTCCACAAACGAGGCCTGCCGGATAGGGATTTCTATAGGGGGTTACCAGAACAATCCATAGTTTTTCGCGAATCCCTCCAGTAGTTGGGAGATACAGAGGCTGTATTCAGCAAAGTGTTCATATAGACTCAGGGCTGGGTAATCGGATATTTTGCAATAACGAAATATATTACCCGGTTCCTCGAAAGTCAGCACTATGGATGCGTCCCCGACGATCTACGAAGATCGCCTCGCCACGCAGATGGATCGTGACGATTTCGTTCTCGCGGTTGTGACAGCGACGAAGCCAGACTTCTACAAACAGGCGCCGGTCGTCGCCGCCGCCGACGCCAACAACCTCCCCTGCTTCGTGATCCACACCGGTCAGCACTACGACGACGTACTCGGCCACGGTCTCGAAGAATATGGTCTCGAACCCTACATCGCGGCCGACTTCGGCATCCGGGGTGATCTGAGCCAGAAGACCGCCGAGATGATGCTTGCGGTCAAGAAACTGGCAGTGAAGCTCAACGAATGGTCCAATACGACCGTTCTCCCGATGGTCCACGGAGACACCCACGCCGCGGCCATTTTCCCACAGGCATGGATGTTCGCCACAAATCAGCAGGTCGCGCACAACGAGGCCGGTCTCCGTGGAATGGCGCCAGCCTACGAGACGACTGCCGACCCCGAAGCGGTCATCAGGGAACAGTGGGACGGCGAATGGCATGTCGAGCGGACCGAGCCATTCCCCGAACAGTACGATACCTTCATCGGCTCCGCGGCCTCGATCTACCAATTCGCGCCCATCGAATTGAACCGCGAGCATCTCGAACGCGAGGGCTACCCCAACGAGGTGGACGGTCAAGAGCGCATTCCGGTGGTTGGCAATTCGGTGGTTGATGCCATTGAGATGAAAAGCACCCAGGATGGGGAAAGCGTCTTCGACGTTTACCCCGCACTGGAGGCGCGCGACGACTGGATTCGCGTTGACATCCACCGTCGGGCGAACCTTCTACCCGAGCGATTCACTGCTATCGTCGAGGGCGTAATCGGCCTCGTCGAGCGCGGCTACAACGTCAACTTCGTCGAGTTGACCGCCACCGAGCAAGCCCTGCGCAACTACGGATACCGCGATCGCCTTCAGCGATTGGCTGATGAGCGCGAAAACTTCCTTTTCACTGGGCTTTGGAAGAAGCACGCCCATGTCTACGAATTTCTCACCTCTGGGCAATGTCTCGCCGAGTTCACTGACTCCGGGAGCATGCAGGAAGAACTCAACCATATCGAGGAGGCACTTTGCCTCACTGCCCGCTTCAACACCGACCGCCCGGAAACAGTTTTCAACGCAAACACGAACCTCCTTGTTCCGCCAACCGATGGTGAGTTCGTTACCGACATGATCACCCACATCGCCGAGACGGACGCAGTACGTGAACGCATGCACTCGGGCGAGAAGCTCTACGGTAGCAACGTGGGCGAACGCATCGTCGAGTTCCTCAAAACCCACAACAATGACCGGGTCTTTGACTGGACTCACGAGCGGCTCGGCTTTGAAGCCGGTGGCGATTCCGAGTTTGAGTATCTGTGAATTCTCGTTCTATACATCATCCAACGTGTAGATTGGTCTGAATCAGCAAAGATACCTGTGCAAGATGTTCCCTGTATCTCGCACACCGATTTTCAACAAGTCGGGTATATGTAACGTAGAAATTCCGGTGACCACTGCTAATTCTTGTATCAAAGCCGTTTACAGCGAGGACAGCGGTCAAAAACGGCGTTACGGGCGCACTCTATCTTGTCACCAATACTCACGGTATCCGATCATGCTCGGCGACGGATGTATCGCTTGGTTCGGACGAAGCGAATTGTCGGCAGACGGTTGCCGATCGATTTACGTCCGGCAACTGCATGAATCGGTTTCGCACCGCTTCGCGCTCGGCGGCATACTCGTCGTCAGTGAGGACGGCTTCGAGGGACGAACACAGTTCCTCGAAATCGCTGGCGATTGGGCCGGGCGTGACCGTCTCGTAGTCGAGATAGAACCCGCGCTCCGAGCGATAATCGTCCAGATCGAACGGGTAGAACACGATGGGTTTGTCGAGAAGCAGGTAATCGAAATATACCGAGGAGTAGTCGGTGATCAGTGCGTCGGTCTCGGGCAGAATCGAGTAGGCGTCCGCCGTCCCCGGTAGCGGCACGAGCCTGTCGAACGCCGTGAAATCGGTGTCTAAACGTTCACTCGGGTGGAGCTTCACCAGCAAGTAAGCGTCGATTCTTCGGAGGAATTCGTCGAGCATCGAGAGGTCGAGGTGGTCAAGGACGTACTCCTCTGTGGCGGCATGGTACGTAGGCAGATAGAGGAGTACGTCGCTTTCTGAAGGGAGCGAAGCGAGCATCTCACGCACGCGCTCGTCGGCCGCGAGACCAGGCACCGCTTCACCGTCCACGAGCGCGTCGTTCCGTGGGTAGCCGGTAACGACGACTCGTTCGGGGTCGAACCGGAAAGCCGAGACGAACGGCTCGATCATCGCCTCGCTCGTTACCGTGAAGTAGCTATACCGGTCCGTGATGGCGCGCTTGCAGCGCTGAAGTAGTCGCCATGGGAGCGAACCGGTTCCGTAACCGTGGTCCCAACCGAGCTGTTTCAGCGCGACGCCGTGCCAGAGTCCCACGACAGTGGCCCCACCACAGCACCACCTGTTCACGTCCGCGACGCCGTGGCTGACGAACACGAGTTCGGCCCGGAGATTGAGGTAAGTTCCGCGGGCCGAGTGGGCGTGATAGGCCTCGTAGCCGTGTGAGTCGAGTTCCGCGACCAGTTCGTTGTCCTTTGCGAGCCAGACCGGCCGCACGTTCGGACACGATTCGAGGACGTGGAGATAGAGGTGTTTCGAGTTGTCGAGGAACGCTTCGCCACCGCGCGCGCCGAACACCCACAGCCGTTCGTCCCGCGGCCAGACCAGCGAGCAGACGAACAGCACCCCGAAGAAGAGGAACGTTCCGGCGGTTCGAACGTACGAGTGTCCCGCCCGCAACCACAGGAGTAGTCTCGATAGCCAGCCATTGTCCGCCGACCCGTCAGGACCTCTCGTGAGAGCCATCTTCTGATGAGTATCGGAAGTAACAGTATAGGAGCATCGAAAGAGTATTCAACGACAGAACTGAGTCGCGTTGTATGGAAACCCCACCGAGGCGCTGGCTCCGCGAGTCGGCTGAAGAGACGTGGCGAGAGTACCAAAAGAACGGTCTTGCCGGTGCTAGCCACGGATTGACGAACGCGTGGCAGGATTTCTTCGTCCAGATGAACCGCCAGTACGTCCAGCGGCGCGGAAATCCCGGTGATTCGATCTACAGCCGCGACTGGGACGTAATGCTCGTCCTCGACGACACGCGCGTCGACATCATGCACGAGGTCGCCGACGAGTACGACTTCATCACAGGAATCGATACGTTCCGCTCGCTCGGAAGCAAATCTCCCGACTGGATGGAGCGAAACTTCGACGACGACCACCCGAAGGAGACGGCCCGAACAGCCTACGTGACCGGCAATCCTCATTCGCGGATGTTCGATGGCTCGGAATTCGCGTTCTTCGATGAGGTCTGGCGGTATGCATGGGACGAGGACCTCGACACCATTCCGGCCCGCGCACTCACCGACCGTGCGGTTGAGACGTGGCGAGGGCGCAGCGAGGAAATGGACCGGATGGTCGTCCACTACATGCAGCCACACGACCCGTTCGTGCCGGACGCGGAACTCGGCACGTACGGCGGCGTCGATTCGTTCGGCCGGGAGGGATTCGGGAACCTTTGGTCACTGACGGGCTATACGGTCCCACGCGAGCGGGTCTGGCAGGCCTACCGCGACAACCTGCGATACGTCCTCGACGATGTCGCATTGCTGTTGGAGAACCTCGACGCCGAGCGGGTAGTCATCACGGCCGACCACGGCCACGCCGCCGGCGAACTCGGTCTGTGGGGCCATCCATCCGATTTACTCCTGCCGTGTGTGCGGGAGGTCCCGTGGGTCGAAGCCAGCGCGGTCGATAGGGGGACACATGAACCGAGCCTCGAGCGACCCGACGACATCGCGGCGACCGACGCCGACGAGGCGGTGGTCCGCGACCGACTCCGCGACCTCGGCTACGCCGAATAGCCACCAGCAATAGCCTCTACCTGTGGCCCCGACGTTCATCCTCGTCGTCCGCTTGTCGGCTCAGTCGGCCGAGGGGCTGACACAGTACTGTTCGTAGAGGCCGCCCGCGGCGCGCGCGAGTTTGCTGGCGTAATCGAACGCGTAGAACGCGGCCGTCTCGTGGGGCGTCGGGTCGGTGGCGTCGGTGAGTCGCGCATAGAAGCCCTGTGGTCGCAATGGGAGGAATTGTCTCGGATGGAGCGGGTGTGCGCTCTCGGCGTGTTCGGGGTGATAGCGCCGGAGTTCGACGGCACCCCGGCCGATGCGGAACTGCTTTTTCAGCCACGGCCGCAGCGTCTCGCGCGCCGGATGGTACATCGTGATTTCCGGCTCGAAGTGTTGATCGAATCCGGCCTCGTGGACGCGCTTGCCGAACTCCCCATCGGCCTGTGAGCTGATTCGGGCATCGAAGAGGCCGACGGCATCGAAGACCTCCTGTGTGGTCGTCAGACAGCCAGTCTGCACGAAGTTCCGCTCGCGGAGGTAGCGCTCGACGGGGAACCCACGCAGGAGGCTGTCGTACCGGGCGGTCCACGTCACACACTCCGTATAGGTCGCCATCTCACAGCCGGCGTAGTCCCAGCCGTGCTCGCGGTGTGAGGCCGCGAGCGATTCGAGCCAATCGGCGCGCACGGTCATGTCGGCGTCGATGAACGCGATGAGCGACCCGCGTGCGTTGCGAATCCCCTCGTTGCGGGCGGCGTAGGAACCTTGCACCTCGTTCTCGACGAGCAGCGTGACGAGATCTGGATAGCGCTCGCAGTAGGTCTCGATGACGTCGCGGGTGCTGTCGGTAGAGCCGTTGTCCACGGCGAGGACCTCGTACTCGTCGGTCGGATAGGTCTGTCCGGTGACGGATTCGAGTGTCAGCCGAATGCCCTCGGGGTCGTTGTACACCGGAATAATGACCGAAAGGGTCGGCTCGCGCGCTGTTGCGTGGTCTGTGTGGCTCACTTTCATAGAGGAGCGCCACCCGCTCGCCTAAAACCGTCGATTGGCAGCCGAGTCCCCCTCGCCGAACGACGCGGCGACAGTTCGTGCGATTCGCTTGAGATCCGCCAGTCGCACTATACCAGTTCCGCGTATAGCGCCTCCAGACGGTCATTGAGGTCCTCGATGTCGAAGTTATCACGGACGTACGACCGTCCGGCAGCACCGAGTGTGGCGCGTGCGGAGGGATCGTTTGCCAGTTGTTCCAGTCGGTCGATTATCGTCTGCGTGTCCCGTGGCGGCACGAGCAGGGCGGAGTCGTCGGGAGAGACTGCTTCCGGGATGCCACCGACGTTCGAGGCCACAATCGGGAGTTCGCTCGCTTGGGCTTCGAGGAGGACCCGCCCGAATCCCTCCTCCAGACTCGGGAGCAAAAACACGTCGGCGGAGTGCAGTTCGTCGATGACGCCCGTCTGGTCCATCGGCCCGCAAAGCGTAACGACGTCGCCGACATCGTTCTCCCGAATCAGTTCTCGTAACTCGTCTTCCAGCGAGCCGCCACCGACGATTCGATACCGAACGTCGACGTTCTTGAGACGCTTCGAGAGTTCGTTGGCCGCTAAAACACCGTATTCGAGTCCCTTCGCCTCGTGGAGCCGGGCAACCGTGAGAATCGTGAGTACATCCGAATCGTGCGTCCGGTCGTCCGGTTGAAACCGATCAGGGTCGATACCCACGTGGTGAACGCGAACGATATCAGGGTCGGCACCGAACTCAATGAGTCGCTCCCGCGTGTACTGGGTGTTCGCCAAAATGCAATCGGCACGGTCGAAGAGATGGGTATATATCTGTTCTCCGTGCTCGTCGGCCTGCCTGATGCCCCAGCCGTGAAAACTCACAACGAACGCATCACACGCTCCGACCTGAGCGAACCGTGCGGCTCGTCGTCCCACTGGTCCGAAGTGGGCGTGCAACACGTCCAAGTCGGCCTGTGAGATACGGTGCGCCCGATAGGCGAATCGCCCTGCCTCCAGCACACCACGTTCTCGGGCGATTTGGACGATGATACCGAGATTCTCCGGTGAATTCACAGCAAGCGCAGCCGTGTTCGCGGCCGTTTTGAACAGAGCAATCGGAAGCGAATCGGGGGTGTCCACGTACGTAGTCCGGTCGAGAATGCCGTACTCCTGAATTGCGGGATGTTGCACCGAGCCGCTGGCCGGCAGCAGCGAGAAAACGGACACGTCGTGGTCCCTGTCGACCATGCCCGTGATATGATCTAGAACGAATGTCTCTGATATTTTTGGAAAGGAGTTCGTCATTATTCCGATTCTCATTGGCAAGGCAGTTCCGTCCGATACACTTCAGTCTGCTGTATTGTTGTATCGGGCTTGCTGTGGCTGGAGAACACGAACTCAAGCCTATCCGTTCATACCATCCGACCGTCACTATGCTCAATCGCTCAGACAGGCGTCATCGAGGAGTCGGAAGTTCCTCTCGGCGGTCCGCCGGAGTTCATCGCGGTTCGCTATCGAGCCGAATTCGACGGGGATGGACGTGTGTGGTCGATATGAGGGAACGCCAACGCGATCGGCGAGCGACGACACCTTGGGTTCGTAGGCGATTGCCAACGCCGGCGTCTCACAGATGACTGCGAACACCAGTGAGTGATACCGCGTTGCGACCATCCGGTCGACGGCGCTCACCCGTTCGAGTGTCTTTTTCACGGAGAACTCGTACGGCAGGACCTCGATGTCGAGATGCTCGTGTGCGAAGGTCTCGTCCTTCTCGTGAAACGGGATGAACACCGGGTCATCGAGTTCCTCACAGAGTCGGGTGATGGTTTCCAGATATCGCTCCCGTGCATTGTCGAAATCCGTCACATCGTCGTAATCAAAGTAATACGACATGACGTCCGGATCCAGATGGAACCACCGCCTGAAGTTGACGCCCGTTCGTCCGGTCGAGGGCACGTCCGGGTCGTGACGGATCAGCGTCGGGCAGGCGGTGACGTGAATATCGCCGTCGTAGTGGGGTGCGAGACGGTCGCGCGACCACTCGTCGCGGACAGTGACTAACTCGACGTTCGCGAGACCGGAGCGGATCAACTCGCGGCCCTCGTCGGTCTTGAAGCCCGGGACGCCGACACCGATCACCGCATCACCCTCCGAAACGAAGTTCAGCCGACGGCGCAGATGATCGGTGCCGTACCAGTCGTGGAGCACACCACCGCCGCCGAGAACGTGGACTGGCGCGCGACTGTACTCGATGTTCTTTCCGAACGTTCGGGGGCGGTAGCCCATCGCAGTGAGCTGGCCGGAAAACGTGCGTCCGAGCGCTCGGTCGCCGATGTTCCCTGTCCGGTAGCTTCCCTGAATACCGACATCATGCGGGAGAACCGTCTGCATTTGTTGGTACTGCTGTCGAATCTCGCGCTTGGCCATCGCTGGCCGCCGCAGTCCTTTTCCGATCTGTTCGAGCGAATACATTGACTGAACGGTGCTCGGGGAGATACTCTTATAAAACCAGAGGTTCACCGGTGGTTCTATATCGTGATGTGAATCAAAATAGCGAACTAGCCGTGTGAATTGGCATTTGTGAACGCAGTATTCACGTGAGTCGTGAACCGACATCCGCAAAAAATTCACGGTCTTCAGGTTCGATTCCAAGTGCAACGAGAATGAGAACGTACGTTGCTGTTCCAATAAGGCCTCCAACGACCATCAGTGCAATCCCTGTGAGCGGTGAGAGTACCTCCAGCCCCGTCAGAACCACTCCGCAAGCAGCTCCTGCGGTGATGGGCTTGAGGAATTTCCACGAATACGGAACCAGTCCCTCGGTATACCAGATCTCTACGAGGCGGACGATACTTATTGTGGTCAATATGAGGCCAGTAGCGAACGCCGCACCGATGAGACCGTATCTATTGATAAATATAAAATTGAGAACCGCATTGGATATACCAACTGTCCACCTGTCGATCATCAGGAGATACTGGTGGTCAGTCATCATCAGTGTGTAATTAGTGGGACCATTTGCGGCATCTGCGAAGTACCCGACAGCGAAGAGTACGAGAACCATCTCTCCCCTACCGAATCCTTCGCCGAAAACCGCGAGCAGCTGTTCCGAGTATGCGATCAACCCGATAGCCGGGAGGAGCGACAGGGTAAACGACCACCGCGTCACTTGCGTGAACAGCGATTCGAGATCATCTATTTCGTCATTGCTGTACATCCGAGCAGCGATCGGAGGATATATCGTGTTGAGCGCAATGCTCGGAACCGTAAGGGCCTGTGTCAGTACTGTCGACAGATTGTAGATGCCGACTGCAGCTCCGGGGAGGAAAACCCCAACCATCAGTATGTCGACTTTGTTCTGCACCATCCGACCAATATCACCCATCGTGAGCGGCACCGAATAATTGTAGAACCTTCGAACACTAGGCTGAGAGCCGCTGAGACTCGGCCAAAAGTTCGTTCGCCGAGTCAACAATCCGACTCCAAAGAGGAACGCGAGAACCCACGCCACGACCGCTGCTGCGACGATACCGACGAGTGTAGCACCGACCGCTACAACGATTCCGACGGTGACGAGACGGAACACCTGCCGTCCGACGCTCCCCGTCATGATCTGGTAGCCTGGAAGTTCCAAACCACGGAAAACGCTCGCAATACAGCCAGTCAGTGTCATGAACGGCAGGGCAATCGCAAACAAGCGTAGAGCGTTCGTGAGCAGTGGTTGGTCCAGCGTTAGTTCCGTCAGCACTGGTGCAGAGAAGTATAGCGTCAGCCCAACGACGACGCTTCCGACAAACGACGTGAGAGTTGCTAATCCGAGGACGCGGTTTCGCGTTTCTTGATCCTCATATTCCGGAATGAATCGGTATATCGACTGATCTGTCCCGAGGTTGGTGATAGTCCCGGCTATCGAAATCAACGTTTTCGAAAATGAGAAGATACCATAGAGACTCGCGCCCAGACTGGTGGTCAGCAAGAACGTCGTGACGAATCCGAGGACCCGGCTGGTGCCCAAACCAAGGGCCTGCGCCCCTGCACCGCGTGCAACGGATCGAAGCGCCGCAGGGACTCCCGAGTCGGTTTCGTCTGTCATTCGAACCACGCTCGTCCCGAATCGGCCATGAGCCTTTCCATCCCAGCGGCGTCTTGTGATTGTTACTCACACACCCCATCGAAACACACGAAACAGAACGACTATACTCACGACGGTGAACGTCAGGGGCATGGTGTCATGGCGACAGATCGGGACGGGCCTCAGGAAGCCCCGTCGAGCGATGCAGTACGTGACTCGGCGAGCCGGTATCCAGGCCTCCTCCCGTGGCTACCTCGGGACGCACGTCCTCACACGGGAGTGGGACGTTCTCGTCCTCCTCGATACCTGTCGTGTCGATGCGCTTCGGGCGGTCGCGGACGAATATTCGTTCTTGGGGGACGGAGACCGCATCTGCTCGGTCGGAGCGAGTTCGGCGGAGTGGATCGGGGCGACCTTCGACCGGGAGTGGGCGGATGAACTGCGAAACACCGCGTATCTCGCGTGCAATGGCTACGCCGACTTCATCCTCGAAGCGGGAGGGTCGCCCGAGCAGTTCATCGGTCCGGCACCGCCCGACTACTTCCAGCAGGGGAACTGGAACTTCGCTCGTGCGAGCGACCTCGGACGGCTCGAACACATCTGGCAGTACGAGCGGGAGGAAGAAGAAAGCCGGCTGGGTCACGACGAGGGACACACACCGCCTCGATACGTGACCGACCGGACGATAGCGGTTGGCCGAGAGTCCGACTTCGACCGACTCATCGTTCACTACTCGCAGCCCCACAGTCCGTACGTCTCGAACGCGCTCGAAGAGGAGCGGGAGTTGCACGAGTACGAACGCACCCCGTTCGAGTACCTCGAATCCGGCGGCGAACGCAAACGTGTCCTGAAAGCGTATCTGGACGACCTTCGTTACGTACTCGATGACGTCGAGATACTGCTTTCGAACATCGATGCAGAGGACGTCGTGATATCCGCCGACCACGGCGAAGCGTTCGGCGAGCACGGGGTCTACGGTCACCCTATCGGAAGTCTCCATCCAGCAATTCGATACGTTCCGTGGACGAAAACGACCGGAACCGATTCAGGAACCTACACGCCGCAGTTCGAGCCGACTGAGGCAGCCGAGCGGGACGTGGACGAGACTCTGCGAGCGCTTGGATATCGGGAATAACAATTGGCTGGGGGGCTCGCACAGTCACAATGATGAGAGACCAGCACCGCAGCACAGAGCGTGCTCCGGATTCGAAAATCAGTCGTACTATCGAGACGATTCAACAGCCGGGTCAGAGTTTTATTTCGTCCCCGTTGAGATAGGTGGTTGCAGGACCGCTCAGGCTACTGTCCGTGAGTTCACCCGAGAACTTGTAGCTGTCGCGGCCGCCGTAACCGACTTGCCCAGTGGCGGTCGATCCTCGCATCTCGTCGGTGGAGTCGATGGTCGCACCGTTCGCTCCCGTCCGTTTGAGCGTCCCGCTCGTCGAAAGCGAGTACTCGGCCATGGAGCCAGTTCCCACGATGGTTAGCACGTTGTCCAAATACTCGTCGGGGTCGATGCGCTCACCATTGAGATATACAGTAGCGTCGCCACTCACGCCCAAAACGACGAGGACGCCCGAGAACTTGTAACTGTCGCGGCCACCGTCGCCGACCCGCCCCGTCGCCGTCGACTCCCACTGTTCGTCGCTGGAGTTGATCGATGCATCGTTGGCACCTGTCGATTTGAGCGTCCCGCTGCTTGCAAGCGTGTACTCCGCTCCGGAACCACCCCCCTCGATAGTCACGACGTTGTCGAGGTAGTCGTCGGGGTCGATCCGCTCGCCGTTGAGATAGGCCGTGGCACCCCTTTCGAGATCCAAAACAACGAGCGCGCCCGAGAACTTGTAGCTGTCACGACCGCCACGTCCGACCTGTCCGGTGGCGGTCGACCCCCACTGCTCGTCGTTGGAGTCGATGCTCGCGCCGTTCGCTCCCGTGGAGTTGAGCATCCCGCTGCTTGCGAGCGTGTACTCCGCTACGGAACCGCCCCCCTCGATGGTCAGTACGTTGTCGAAATATTCGTCGGGATCGATGCGTTCGCCGTTGAGATAGGCTGTAGTGTCACCACTCACATCGAGTGCGACGAGTGCACCCGAGAACTTGTAGCTGTCGCGGCCGCCACCCCCGACTTGTCCGGTGACGGTCGATCCCCACTGCTCGTCGTTTGGGTCGATGCTCGCGCCGTTCGCTCCCGTTGACTTGAGCGTCCCACTGCTTGCGAGCGTGTACTCGTCGACGGAACCACTTCCTTCGATCGTCAACACGTTGTCGAGGTAGTCGTCGGGATCGATCCGCTCGCCGTTGAGATAGGCCGTGGCATCGCCGTCGATGTCGAAGACGACGAGTGCGCCCGAGAACTTGTAGCTGTCCGTATCCCCACTGCTGACCCGACCAGTGGCAGTCGATTCCCAGCGGTCGCTATCGGCGTCGATTGTGGCGTCGTTGGCACGTGTGTATGCGAGCGTGTCGCTCGTTGCGAGCGTGTAGTCGGCTCGGGAACCGTCCCCTTCGATGGTCAGCACGTTGTTCGGATACTCGTCGGGATCGATCCGCTCGCCGTCGAGATACACGGCGGCATCACCACTCACGTCGAGCGTGAGAAGCGCCCCCGAGAACCCGTAACTGTCGACGCCACCGCTGCCGCCCTGGCCGCTCGCCGAACTCCCCGAAACGGAATCGTTGGAGTCGATAGTCGCGCCACGCGCGGTGCTCTTTCCGAGGTCGCCGCCCACCGTGAATCGATAGTCGAACCGTCCGCTGCCTCCCTCAAACGTCAGCTTGCGGGGCAGGCTGTCGCCCGCCCCGAAGTTGGCCACCGGACAGGACCCGCTCGTCGAGATGCCGCTCGTCGAGACGCGGCTGTTGTCCTCGACTACCGTCCGGCCCACGACATCGATGGTGCTGTCCGTCACGACGCCACCGTTCGAGTCGCTCACGACGACCCCGTCGCGATCCGCACCGGGCTGGTCGACACAACAGCCCGAGACCACCGAGTCGTCCCGTTGGTCGATGCGAATCGCGCTCGTATTGTTCGCCCCGCCGGTGACGCTGACGTCGCGGAGCTCCGCATCGTGTGGCTTCGGCGGCGGGTCGCGGCTCCCGTAACCGGTTGGTGCCTTCGCGTAGAAGCCACGAATCGAGTCTTCCTCGACGGTGATTCGTGTGTTCAGCACCGAGTGGTCGGCCCCGTCGCTGCCGACCACGACGCCGCCACTCGAATTGGGCGTCGAGATGATGCCGATGTCGCAGTTCTCGACGTGTGCGCCGCCATAGCCGTACCGGCCGGCCTCGAAGCGCACTCCACGAGAGTTGAGCGTGTCTCCGGGATTCGGGCTGTCGCTGTTGTCGAAGTCCGCACTGATGACCGCGTCCTTCACGTGGCTATCCGTATTGCTGAGGCGAACCTGCGTAATATCGTTGTTCCGGAAGACACCACCCTCGACCTGTACGGCACCGCCCGTCCGACTGCAGTAGAGTCCGTTGTTGGGAAAGCCCTCGAACCGACAGCTTTCGAGTGTGACCGTTCCCTTGTGGCTGAGACCGATCCAGACGCCGACGCGACCGTTGCCGCCGTTGTACGCACCCATCAGCCCGGCGTTTTTCGCCACGACGTTCGAGACCGTTCCCGTCCCGTCGGACGAGCGAATTATCGGATAAAATGCGTAGGTGACTGCGGGATTGCCGTTGCCCTGTCCCCGCGGGTCGCTGTCGGGATGGATACCCTGCCCGATGTACTCGACGTCGTGGACTTCGAGGTCGTCGTCGGCCCCGAAGAGGAGGCCCGGCGTCGCACCCGCCGCCCGCAGGTCGACGTCGATGTTCTCGAAGAGCACGCCCGTCCCACGGTCGACGATCAACATCTTTTCGTTGTAGTTCTTCGGGACCGTGAACCGAACGTCACCCTCGCCGAGAAATCCCACGTTGGTCTCGTCGAGAATCACGTTTTTCTCGGTGATCAGGTATTCGCCGGGCGGAAATCGCAACAGCGTAAAGCTGTCCGCCGCATCCCGTATCTGTTGGTCACACGGTTCGTTCCCGCTGGGGTCACAACCCGCATCCCGAACCATATCGACCGAGCGCTCGAATCTGATCCCCCGTCGCGTGAACGCCGCGCTCGCGGCCCCCGACAGCATCGGCACCGAACCGGCCGCGACGCCCGCGAGTTTCAGATACGACCGTCGGTCGACCGAAAACGACCCACTCCCTTCGGTGGCATCACCGCCACCGTTCCCATCGCTGCGTTGCATCACTGCATTAGGCGTCGTCTTTCTAAAAAAAAGCACCGATTAGTGTTCAATAGACAATGTTTCGGTAGCGAATAAGTTTGCCAGCCGACCTCAGCGAGTGTGATCACGTGATTTTCGACAGTGGAACCGAACCGCTCATGGCCGTCCGAAGAGGAGCGCCGCCGATGCCGACCGTCCGAAGTGGACTCCTCGACCGGCCGAGCGCGGGGCGGCCACGATGAACACGTGGCAGCGCCGCACCGTGCGCTCGCTGGTCGTGCTCGCGGCCATGATAGTCGTCTACGCGCTCGTCTACGACTACGGCATGAGCGCCTTCGAGGGCGAACCCGAGACGTTCCTCCACTCGCTGCAGGTCGTCGTCGAGGCGTTCACCACGACGGGCTTCGGTTCCGACGCGCCGTGGACGAGTCCGGCGATGAACCTGCTGGTCATCGCGATGGACCTCACGGGCGTCGCACTCATCTTCCTCGCGCTCCCGGTGGTCGTCTTCCCGCTGCTCGAAGAGACGCTCTCGACGAGCGCACCCTCCAGCGTGGACCTCACGGACCACGTCGTCATCTGTGCGTACACCCCGCGCGGCGAGACGCTCATCGAGGAACTCGACAGTCGGGAAATCCCCTACGTCGTGCTCGAAGCCGACCGCGAGCGCGCCGACGACCTCCACGAGGACGGTCTCCGAGTGGTGCACGGCGACCCCGAGGTACCCGACGCGCTCGCGCGAGTGAACCTCGCCGACGCGCGGGCGCTCGTCGCCGACGCGAGCGACGAGGTGAACGCCTCGATCGCGCTCGCGGCCGCCGACTGGGCCGACACCAGGGTGATCACGTTCGTCGAGGACACCGCTGTCGCCGACTACCACCGCTATGCGGGTGCCGACGACGTGTTCTCGCCGCGCCGGCTCGTCGGCGAGAGCCTCGCGGACAAGGTCACGACGGCGGTCTCGGCCGAACTCGGCGACGTCATCGAGATCGGTGCGGACTTCGAGGTCGCCGAACTGCCGGTCCAGCCCGGCAGCGACCTCGCGGGGGCCACCATCGCCGACAGCGCCATCGGCGAGCAGACGGGCGCGAACGTCATCGGCGCGTGGCTGCGCGGCGAGTTCGTCAGCCCGCCCGGTCCCGAGGCTCGCCTCGACGAACACTCCTTACTGCTGGTAGCCGGCCGCGAATCCCAGCTCGAACGGCTGAAGGAGATGACGCTGCTCGAAACCCGCCCACACCGGCGCGGTCGCGTCATCGTCGCCGGTCTCGGCGAAGTCGGTTCCACGGTAAAGGAGGCGGTCGAAGACGACGGCCTCGAAACGGTCGGCGTCGACATCGAGGACGTGCCGGGTACCGATGTCCGTGGCGACGCCACCGAAGAGAGTACCCTGAGAGAGGCGGGCATCGACGGGGCGAGCGCCGTGATCCTCGCGCTGCCGAACGACACACAGACCGTCTTTGCGACGCTGGTCATCCGCGAACTCGCGCCCGACGTGGAGGTGCTCGCGCGCGTCAAGGAGACCGCGAGCGTCCGCAAACTCTACCGCGCCGGCGCGGACTACGTTCTCGCGCTGCCGGTCGTCAGCGGCCGGATGCTCGCCTCCACCATCTTGGACGAGGAGGTGATGAGCTTCGACAAGCAGATCGAGGTGATCAAGACCCGCTGTCCGCGCCTCGACGGGCGCACCCTCCGCGAGGCCGACGTCCGCGCACGCACCGGTTGTACCGTCATCGCGGTCGAGCGCGACGGGACGACCGTCACGGACGTCGGTCCCGACTTCGAAATCCGGGCGAGCGACGAACTCGTCGTCGTCGGCATCGACGCGGACGTCAACCGCTTCGCCGCGCTGCTCGAGTGACTCACGCGCCGTAGAGTTCCGTGTCGGGATGGAAGTCACGCCACGCGAACAGGAACATCGGCGAGGCGTCGTTGGCCCGCTCCAGCCGTGTGCCTCCGTGGGGTCCATCGACTGCCCGACCCGTCGTGCGCTCCCAGCGCGACCCGCCGGCACGCAGATGGCCGTCGCCGGCCGGCCCGAATTCCATGAGTTCGCCGTCGACTCGCCGCTCGTAGGCGACGAGACTCGCGCCCGGCGCGACCGTAATCACTACGGGCAGGTCGCCGACGCGGTCGTTGACGACGCCCGCCCCTCGCACGGCGTCGAACGGATAGGCCCGCACCGCCGTCCCTGTGCTGATGCCGATGACCTCCGTCTTCGGGTGGCGTTCCCCGGCGTAGCTCTCGCCGCCGATACCGATGCGCCGGGACTCGTCGTAGCCCACGTAGGGGTTCGACTCGTAATCGCGCGACGTCGGACCACCGATGGTTCCCGAGACCGGCGGCGGGAGCAACACTTCTGTATCAGGGTGGCTATCGGTCCACGCACCCCACGTCGTCAGCGTCGACGGCACGAGCGAGAGCGTTTGTCCCGTTTTCGGCCCGCGAATGGCGGTCGCCATGATCTGACTCCACAGACTGTCGGTCGCGCGGTCGTACATCACTAAATCGGAGTTCCAGAGGTAGCCCGACACCCCGAAGACGATCTCCTCGCCGTCGACCGTTCGCTCGGCGGTCAGGCCGCTCCCACAGAGCGGACAGTAGGTGACCAACAGCGGACCACCGAAGTCGTCGTTGACGATCTCGTGCCAGTTGAGGACGGCGAGCGGGTAGGCGCGCGCTCGGCCACCGCGCTCGACGCCGACGACCCGTTCCTCCGGGTCGAGCGTCGGGTCCGATCGGTACTCGACGCCCTCCCGATTGCTGGCCGTCGTCGAGAAGTCGCTCCAGTCGGTGCCGAATCGCGGGTCGACTATCGCCGGGATGCCGTCCTTCGCCGCACCGCGCTGGAGGTCGCTCTTCGGGACCGGCAGCGAGACTTCTCCTTGGTTCGCACTGGTTCCCGTGGTGTTCCCCTCGCCCCGAGCGGCCGCTGCCGTCGGCGACGCGCGGCCCGCGTCCGGCCGACCGACGAGACCCGCACAGCCCGCAAAGGCGGGCACTCCCGTCGCGAGCGCCGCGAGACAGCGTCGTCGGTCCATACTCCCGAATGCCGGCCACCGGGGTTAACGAACGCGGGCTTGTGCGTGAACAGCTCACACACGCTACAGCGTTTTCGTCCGGCGGCCGTAGTGGGAGCTATGGGATGGACACGTCGGCGACTGCTCGGGGCGAGCGGGGTCGCTGGCGCAGGTGTGCTCACCGGCTGTTCGGGCGTACTCGGCCGCACGGGAGAGGCGGCTGCGGGCAGCCTCCACACGCTTGACGTCGCCGGGTCCTCCGGAAAAACCGTCCCGATTCGGCCGCCCGGTCGCGTCGCACTGCTCGATTTCTTTGCGACGTGGTGTGCGCCCTGCAAACCTGAGATGACGAACCTCCGCGCGGTCGGCGAGCGCTTTCCCGACCTTCACCTGCTCTCGATCACGTGGGAGGACGATGCCGCGGCCGTGCGGGCGTTCTGGAAGGAATATCGAGGAGCGTGGCCGGTCGCGCTCGACCCCGACGTGCGGACGGGCGAGCGCTACGGCGTGAGGCGCATCCCGACGCTGATCGTGTTCGCACCGGATGGCACGGAGACGTGGCGACACACCGGTCTCGCCGGGACCGATGCCATTACCGAAGCGGTCACGGCGGCGATGGACGGGAGTGCGGACGGAGCTGGCAGCTAATGGCGTTCGAGGGCTTTCGGCTCGGGTTCGCCTTCAGCGCCGGCGTGGCGACGTTCTTCGCGCCGTGTGCGTATCCGCTGCTGCCGGGCTACGTCGCCTACTACCTCGGGAGCGACGTCGAAGTCCCGGTCAAAGGGACGGGAGAAACGAAACGGGTGGGAGGGACGGAACCGGCGACCGGACGGGCGGTGCGTCGCGCGGCGCTGGTCGGCGTACTCGTGAGCCTCGGTTTCGTTCTGGTCTATGGTGTGCTCGCCGGTGTCGTGCTCGCGGTCGGTACCCGAGCGCTCGCGGACGTCGCGCTGCTCGAACTCGTCGTCGGGGCGCTGCTCGTCGTTCTCGGAGTGCTGATGGCGCTCGGACGTACCCCCACCGTCCACGTCACGCTGCCCGAGCGGCGGCGTTCGCCGGTGGCGTTCGTGGGTTTCGGCGTCGTCTACGCCGCCGCGGCCGCCGGCTGTACCGCGCCGCTGTTCGTCGCCGTCGCGCTCTCGGCGCTCGCGGGCGGCCCCACGACGGCGCTCGCCACCCTCGGCGCGTACGCGGCCGGGATGAGCGCTCTGATGGTCGTGCTCACAGTTTTATCGGCGCTCGGGCGTGGGGCACTGCTCCGCCGGTTGCCCGATCCCGGCCGGATCTCGCGGGTCGCCGGCGTACTGCTCGTCCTCGCAGGTCTCGCACAGCTCTACCTCTTCCTCTTCACGTTCGATGGAATCGCGCTGCTCGGCCTTTCGTAGCGCGATGATGGGCCAGAAAACATATGCCGTCCGCCGCGAGCGTCTCCGCCATGTCCTCCCACACCCGTGCCGTGACCGCGCTCGCACTCGTCGTCCTCGTCGTGCTCGCCGGCTGTTCCGGGGGTGGCGGTGCGGGTGGCGGAGAGGTCGCCTCCAACGGTGGCGGTGCCGGAGCATCCGGCGGGGATGGCGGAGCGGCCGACGAGGGTGCTGGGGCTAGCGACGGACGGGCAGACAGCGGACAGATCGGTAGCGGGGAGGCGCTTCAGTCCAGACCGGTGCGCATCAAGACCGGTCGCGCGCAGTTGGAGGTCGGAAACGTCAGCACGGCCAGCGAAAACTTGACGCGGGCCACGCGGCGGCTAGGTGGCTACGTCAGCGCGTCGAGCGCGACCACTCAGGAGATCGACGGGGAGAACCGCACGACCGGACGACTGGTGCTCAGAGTCCCACGTCGGAACTTCTCGGCGCTCTTCGGGCGCGTCAAAGCCGCCGGAGCCGTCCAGAACTCGGATAGCAACACGACCGACGTCAGCAGGCAGTTGGTCGACCTCAGGGCGCGCCTGAACAACTCGCGGGCACAGCGCAACCGACTGCGGAGCCTCTATGCGAACGCCAGCGACACCCAAGCGACTCTCGAAGTGCAAAAGCGTCTCTCGACCGTGCAGTCGAGAATCGAACGCCTCGAGGGGCAATTACAATCGCTTCGAGGGCAGGTGGCCTACTCGACTATTACTGTCGACCTCGCCGAATCCGTACCCGAACAGCCGAACGAGCAGTGGTACGACGTCGGCGTGATCGGGGCCTTTCTCTCGTCGGTCGGGGGCGTCGTCACGGCACTGCGGGCGCTCGTGGTCGGTCTCGCCTATCTCGCGCCGTACCTGCTCGTCTTCGGTCTGCCCCTCTCGGTGGTCGGTTACGTCGCCTATCGATGGCGAGCCGAGAGGTCGGGACTGGAGTGAGGTTTTAACCGCTGGCGGCGCGACGACCGATATGGACTACGAGGTGATTCGGGGCGACATCGCCGCCCAGCGGGCCGACGCACTCGTAAACGCCGCCGGTACCAGTCTGAAGATGGGATCGGGCGTCGCCGGGGCGCTCAGACGCGGCGCGGGCGAGGGGATCGACGAGGCAGCCGTCGCGCAGGGACCCATCGATCTCGGAGCGGTGGCGGTCACCGACGCCTACGACCTCGACGCTGAGTGGGTGATCCACGCCGCCGCCATGCCCCACTATGGAGATGGGCAGGCGACCGCCGAGAGCATCCGTGATGCGACGCGAAACAGCCTCGCACGCGCCGACGACCTCGGCTGTGAGTCGCTCGTACTCCCCGCACTGGGCTGTGGCGTCGCCGGGTTCGATCTCCGGGAGGGCGCACGGCTCATCTGCGAGGAACTCACGGCGTACGAGCCGGAATCGTTAGCCGACGTACGCCTCGTCGGCTACGGCGAGGAGGCTGCAACTATCCGCCAGGCGGCTGCCGCCGTCCAGGACTGCCAGTAGAGAACGAGCCACACGCCCACGACAACGACATCAGCCGGAGGTCCGAATTATCGCTTCGCCACGAGGTTGGTGAAAAAATCGCGCCACGGCGTGACTGTATCGAACGCTCGCCTCCGGTAGATTAATGCTGCCGGAGCAAACTCGGTATGGCATGGCAAAAACTGACGCTAGCCGTGAAGCGAAGACGACCTCCACGGACAGCTCCCGGCGGGCGTTCCTGCGGACGGCCGGCGCGATCGGTATCGTCGGCGCGACCGGTCTCGCGGGCTGTTCCGGGGGCGGTGGCGACAACGGCTCCGGTGGCGGCGGCACGAGCGGTGGCGGGACGAGCGGTGGCGGGGGCGGCAACGGCTCCGGCTCCGGTGGCGGTGGCGGCGGGGGCGGCTCCGGCAACCTCGTCTGGGACGCCGGCGGCACCGGCGGGACGTACTTCCCGCTCTCGAACGAGATCAAACAGGTCGTCCAGTCGAACACCGACTACAGCCTCCAGGTACGCTCGACGGGTGCATCGGTCGAGAACGTCGGCAGCCTCGCGGACGGGTCGGCCGACTTCGCGCTGATACAGAACGACATCGCCTCCTTTGCGAAAAACGGCACGGGCATCGACGCGTTCGAGGGCAACGCGGTCAAGAGCCTGCGCGGCGTCGGCACGCTCTATCCCGAGACGATCACCATCGTCACGCCCGGCAACACCGACATCCAGAAAGTGGCGGACCTGAGCGGCAAGACCGTCAACACCGGTGACCTCGGCAGCGGCACACAGGTCGACGCGAAGATGATCCTCGATGCGGTCGGGGTTTCGGACTATACCGAGCAGAACACCGACTTCTCGCAGGCCGCCGAGCAGATCCAGAACGGCGACATCGACGCCGCGTTCGTCGTCGGCGGCTGGCCGGTCGGTGCGATCGCCGAACTCGCCGAGACGAGTTCGATCGGCATCGTCGCCATCGAGGGCCAGGAGCGCCAGCAGGTCAAACAGGCCGCGGACTTCTTCGCCGACGACGAGATCCCCGGTGGAACCTATCAGGGCATCGGCGAGGCCAAGCCCACGGTCGCCGTGCAGGCGATGATCGCCACGACGACCCAGGTTTCCGAGGAGGTTGTCCAAACCGTGACGGCCGCGCTCTTCGACAACGTCTCCGATCTGACCATCAAAAAGGAGTTCATCACCGCCGGCTCCGCACAGGAGGGGATGTCCATCGAACTCCATCCCGGTGCGGCGGCGTACTTCGACTCGGCGGGCGGCGGCACGACCGGGGCAGGCGGAGAGACCACGATGGGCGAAGGGACGGCGATGGGCGGAGAGACCACGATGGGTGAGGAGACGACGATGGGCGGCGGCACGACCTCGTCCTAACCCGTCGACTCCGACCCCGCGCATCGGACGCCGAACGCTGCGGCCGACCGCACACGATTGTCGATGACCGACCGACGTCTCACACGACTCGCTCGCCTTCTCCTCGTAGTCGTGGCCATCGCGGTCGTGCTCACCGCCGTCGCCGCGGCCACGCCGGCCGGCAGCGCGCTCGTCGTCGAGGACGCCGACAGCGGCGAACGGCTGCTTTCCACCCCTGTCTCTGAGGGAACGCCGGTCGTTCTCAGCTACAATCACAGCGTCGAGAAGACGCCCATCCACGACGTCTACGTGGTTCGGAACGGCTCGCTCGTGATGACGCGCATGGAGTTTCAGTCCTACGGCTGGGGGTTGCCGGCGCGCGCGAACGTCACCCGCGAGAACGGGTCGTTCACCTTCGATCCACAGGGGAGCTACGAGGAGCTGTACGTGAAGCCGGGTCGGACCGCCGGCCACCGGCTTCGGGTGGG
Source organism: Halococcus sediminicola (assembly GCF_000755245.1). NCBI lineage: Archaea > Methanobacteriati > Methanobacteriota > Halobacteria > Halobacteriales > Halococcaceae > Halococcus > Halococcus sediminicola. Next base: position 78,024 of record NZ_BBMP01000022.1, read on the forward strand.
TAATCGCAGCTACGACCTCGTGGCGCTCTCGAACGCCGAGGGCGTTCGCCTCGCCATCACCGAACGCTCCGTTCTGCAGAACACACTCGATACCTTCAATGAGCACTGACACACCGACCGACGAGACGGCAGGCGTCACAGAGGAGACGACCACCGAGGACACCGACGAACTCATCGACGAACTCGAGCGCCGGCGCTCGCTCGGCGGGGTGGCCGCGCTCGCGGTCATCGTCGTCGCGGTCGCGTTCTCGGCCTTCCAGCTGTGGCTCGCCGCCCGCGGGTTCATCTTCCAGTTCTCGCTGCCGCTCTACGGCGAGGTCAACCTCGGCGCGCTCCAGTCCCTCCAGGTCAACAGCATCCACGTCACGTTCGGACTGTTGCTCACCTTCCTGCTCTTTCCGGCCACGCAGGGCGACGGCTTCCTCTCGCGGCGGCTCGCGCGGGTCGTGCCGGCGCTCGAAACACGGCTGGGCGAATCGAACCCCGTGACGCGCGCCGGGCGCGGCGTTCGCGGGGCGATCCGCTGGCTGTTGCTCGACCCCGACCGCGAGCGCGTCACGCCCGTCGACATCGTGTTGATGATCCTGGCGGCTTTGAGCACGCTCTACATCCTGCTCGATTTCGACGAGGTCCAACAGCTCCGCTCGCTCGGTCTCAGTTCGGGTCGGACGACCGCCGAAGTGCTGCCGATACTTGCTGCTCCCGTCCAGGCACTCTCGGCGCTCGGGATCCCGCTCGACGAGTCCTCGTACGCGTTCGTCCTCGGCGCGCTCGGCGTCCTGCTCGTGCTCGAAGCCACCCGGCGGACGCTCGGCTTCTATCTCATGACCATCGTCGCGCTGTTCATCGTCTACGCGCGCTTTGGCTACCTGATCCCGCCCGACGCCGCGTTCGTCGGCGTGCTCGACATCCCCCAGAGCGAGTGGAGTTCGATCATCCAGAACCTCTGGTACAACACCGCCAACGGCGTCTTCGGCGTCCCAGTCCGGGTGAGCGTCCAGTTCATCTACATCTTCATCCTCTTCGGGGCCTTCCTGGAGATGAGCGGCGCGGGCAAGTGGTTCATCGACCTCGCCTACTCCGCCACCGGGAGACGGAAGGGCGGCCCGGCGAAGGCGTCCATTCTCGCGTCGGGCTTCATGGGCACCATCTCCGGGTCGTCGATCGCCAACACCGTCACCACCGGGGCCTTTACCATTCCGCTGATGAAGAAGACGGGCTATCGCTCGGAGTTCGCCGGCGCGGTCGAGGCGTCGGCCTCCTCGGGCGGGCAGATCCTCCCGCCAGTGATGGGTGCGGCGGCCTTCCTCATCGTCGAGTACACCCAGACGCCCTTTGCGAACGTCATCGTCGCGGCAGCGGTCCCCGCGGTCGTCTTCTTCTTCGGCGTCTGGGTGATGGTCCACCTCGAAGCCACGAAGGCGGGTATCGGCGGCGTCGACCCCGCCGAACTCGTCGCGTTTCGCTCACATCTGCAGCGTGGCTGGTTCTATCTCGTGCCCATCCTCCTCCTGCTCTACTACCTCATCGTCGCGCGGCTGACCGTCGCACGCTCGGCGTGGTACACAGTATTAGCTATCGCCGCACTCATCGCGTTCGTCGCGGCCTACAACGACCGCACGCGCTGGCCGCTGGTCGGCGTCATCGCGGCGATCGGGGTGGCGGAGTTCGTCGCCCACCTGGTCGCCGGCGTGGGCGTCATCGCGGCGCTTACCGGCGCGGGCGGGGCGGGGATGGCCCCCGGCGCGGCCGCGGCGGCGGTCGCGGGAAAGATGGGATGGCTCGTCATCGCGGTCTGTGTCATTACATTGCTGCTCCGGCCACGCGACGACTCGCCGCTCTTGGACTACGACGAACAGGTCGACGACGCCGTCGGCACCGTGACCGGCGCGCTCGACCGCCCGCAACTGGCCGACAACCGGGCGGTCGGCTTCCTCGCGTTCATCGAGAAGGCGATGGAATCGGGCGCGCGCACCGCCACTCCCGTCGTCATCGCGGTCGCCGCCGCCGGCATCATCCCCGGCGTTATCAGTACCACTGGATTGGGCCCGAACCTCACGACGCTGATCCTCAACGTCGCTGGCGGTTCGCTCGTCCTGCTCCTCGTGATCACCGCCATCTCCTCGATCATCCTCGGGATGGGGATGCCGACGACGGTGACCTACATCATCCTCGTCTCGCTGCTCGGCACGGCCATCGCCCAGTTCGACGTGCCGCTGCTGGCCGCCCACCTGTTCATCCTCTACTTCGGCGTGATCGCCGACATCACGCCGCCGGTAGCGGTCGCGGCGTACGCGGCCTCGGGCGTGGCGAAATCCGACCCCTTCCAGACCGGTGTGGAGGCGTTCTCGCTCTCGCTCAACAAGGCCATCGTCCCGTTCGCGTTCGTCCTCGTACCGGGTGTCGTCTTGCTGCGCCGGATTCCGGGCGTGCCGGCCGACGCCGACCAGACCTATCGCGTCATTAACGTCGCCGACGTGCTCGATGTCGGCTACTTCGTGCCCGAGGTACTGATCCCGATCGCGGGCGTGTTCCTCGGCGTGGTCGCGCTCGGCGCGACGGTCATCGGCTTCCTCTACAGCAAGGTGTCGTGGGCCGAACGGGCGGCGTTCGCGCTCGCCGCCATCCTGCTGATGGCTCCCGGATTGCTGTTCAACAGCGTCGAGAGCATCCTCACGGCGCTCGGCATGGCCGTCTCGTTCAACGCGCTCACCTTCGACCTCGCGCTGCGCGCCATCGGCGGTGCGCTGTTCACGGCGCTCGCGCTCGCCAACCGTCGACGGATGGGTCCCGAGACTGAGCGCGCGGAGCAGACCGACGAGACGTCGGCCGACGCCTAATCGACCGCGAACGGACTCGCTTCTCGTTTCCATTCCCACCCGGGCAGTCGCGTCTGAAAGCCCGCCGCGAGCGCCGCGAGCGCGTCGTCCGCGCCGGCCGGGCCGTCGATATGGGTGCTCACGTCTGCGTAGTGGAAGGTTGCCTCGCCGAGCAGCCTGAGCGGTTGGGGGCCCGCGATCATCCCGGCGAGTTCGCGGCCGAGCAGTTCGTCAACGACGAAGCCCGGGTAGTCGTCCTCGACGTCGAGATCCGAAAGGAGGTCGAGCAGCGCAGCGACGTTCACCGCGCGGTCGCCGTCGGCGAAGACGGTATCGACCTCGTCGCGGTACTCCTCGACGGTGACGGTCGCTACCTCGGTGTCGAAAGCCTCGCCGAGGTCGGCGCGGACCTCGTTGATGAGCGCCACGACCATCGGCGCGCGTTCGCTGGTTCGCTCGTGGGCCGCGGCCACGGTCTCGGGCGTCACGCGCATGACCGGTCGAGGGGAGCGAGCGGGTTACGTCTTTGCGAAAGGTTTTATAATCGCCATCCTATATCTCCGAATACACACGGGTTTTCCGGACTCTCAGCGCCGAACGCGGGGTCCGAACCCGAACCCCCGATGGGTCGAAACCCTCCAGAGCGTACCGCATAGGATATCCGTCGCATCGAGACGATGAGCGATGAGACGTTTCCGACCGGCGGTCGCTGGGTCCCGTCGGATACCCATCTCACATGGACCGAATCTCAGTATGAGCACGGTAGACAAGCAACTCGACGAGATAGCGGCGACGATAACGGACGAACTGCCGGACGACATCTCGGTGTCGGACGTGACCTACGAGGGGCCGGAACTGGTCATCTACACGCGCGATCCGAAGAAGTTCGCGCGCAACGGAAACCTCATCCGCGACCTCGCCGGCCAGCTCAGAAAGCGCATCACCGTGCGCCCGGAACCCGACGCGCTCACGCCGCCCGAGAGCGCCCGCGAGACGGTGCGCGAAGTGATTCCCGAGGCGGCGGACGTCTCTGACGTCGACTTCCACGAGGATACCGGCGAGGTCGTCATCGAGGCCGCGAAGCCGGGGATGGTCATCGGCCGCCACGGCTCGACCCTTCGAGAGATTACACAGGAGGTCGGCTGGACGCCGGAAGTCGTCCGCACGCCACCCATCGAGTCCTCGACGGTCTCCAATGTCAGAAACTTCCTCAAACAGGAGCGCGAGGAGCGCCGCGACATCCTCGAACGAGTGGGCCGTCAGATCCACCGCGAGGAGATGTCCGACGACCAGTGGGTGCGCATCACCACGCTCGGCTGCTGTCGTGAAGTGGGGCGGGCGAGCTTCATCCTCTCGACGCCCGAGACCAGAGTGCTCATCGACTGTGGCGACAAACCAGGGTCGGACGACGCGCCCTACCTCCAAGTGCCAGAGGCCAACCCGCTCAACTCGCTCGATGCGGTCGTCCTGACCCACGCCCACCTCGACCACTCGGCACTCATCCCGCTACTGTTCAAATACGGCTACGACGGTCCCATCTACACCACCGAACCCACCCGCGACTTGATGGGGCTCCTCCAACTGGATTACTTGGATGTGGCGGCCAAGGAGGGCCGGAGCCCGCCCTACGAGAGCGCGATGGTGCGCGAGGCGGTCAAACACACCATCCCTGTGGAATACGGCGACGTGACCGACATCGCGCCCGACGTGAAGCTCACGATGCACAACGCCGGCCACATTCTGGGGAGCGCGGTCTCACACTTCCACATCGGTGACGGCTACTACAACGTCGCCTTCTCGGGCGACATCCACTACGACGACACCCGCCTGTTCAACGGCGCGGTCAACGACTTCCCGCGTGTCGAGACGCTCGTGATGGAATCCACATATGGTGGACGCAACGACTACAAGACCGACCAGGCGGACTCCGAAAAGCGCCTCGTCGAGGTCGTCAACGAGACCGCCGACCGCGGCGGCAAGGTCCTGATCCCCTCCTTCGCCGTGGGCCGGTCACAGGAGATCATGCTCGTGCTCGAAGAGGCGATGCGCAACGGGAAAATCCCGGAGATGCCCGTCCACCTCGACGGGATGATCTGGGAGGCGACGGCCATCCACTCGACCTATCCCGAGTACCTCCGCGACGACCTCCGAGACAGGATCTTCCACGACGACGAGAACCCCTTCCTCGCGCCGCAGTTCAACCACATCGACGAGGGCGACGACGAACGCGAGGAAATCGCCGCTGGCGACCCCTCGATAATCCTCTCGACGTCGGGGATGGTCACGGGCGGCCCGATCATGTCGTGGCTCGAACATCTGGGCGGCGACCCCGACAGCACGATGACGTTCGTGGGCTATCAGGCCCAGGGGACCCTCGGACGACGGATTCAGAACGGCTGGGACGAGATCCCGATGAACGGCGGGCGCGGGCGCTCCGGCACGCTGAATCTCGAACTCGACGTCGAGACCGTCGACGGGTTCTCGGGTCACGCCGACCGACAGGGACTGGAGAACTTCGTGAAGACGATGAATCCCCGCCCCGAGAAGGTACTCTGCGTCCACGGTGACGAACGGAGCGTGCAGGACTTCTCGTCGGCGCTCTATCACAATTATAATATGCGGACGTTCGCACCGAAGAACTTGGAGACGTTTCGGTTCAAGTAACACTCGCGCAAAGAGCGACTGGCGAACTCGGTGTTTCTCGTAGCGGTCATCCCTGTGTTATCGAGAGTAGGCTATTCGCGGCTCAGGTTGTTCTGGGCGTCCCCCTGCGACGGCCGGCACGACGTTCATCCCCGGGAAGCGGCTCTAGTCCCCGGCGGCGGTCGTCGGACCCGTCGCTGGATTTCGACGACGATGCACGAAGGCTACCACCGCGTGCTCGCCGATATCGGCGAGCTGTTCACGTACTACGCCGGCCTGCCGTTGCTCTCGATAGTCGTTGCGCTGGTCTGGCGTGAATGGTTCATGATACCCGTACTGCTGCTCACGGCGGCACTCGTCTTCGCGTTCGGGTGGAGCCTCCAGTCGCGCTACGGCGAGGCTGGCGAGGCCGAGACGGTTCAAGGGATTTTGGTGGTGTTGCTCGCGTGGGGACTGGCGGGCGTGGTCAACGCCCTGCCGCTACTGTTCGCCGCGTGGGCCACACAGTTCGGATTCCCCAACGTGCCCGCCGCCTCGCCCGCGCTGGCGACGTTCCTCAACCCCATGAACGCGCTGTTCGAGGGCATGAGCGGCGTGACTGGAAGTGGGTTCTCGATGGCCAGCCGACCGGACCTGCTGCCCGCGACGATTCAGTGGTGGCGCTCACTGAGCCAGTGGCTGGGCGGCATCGGCGTCATCGTGCTCGCGGCCGCCGTCGTGAGCACCTCCGAGAACGAATCGTTCACCGAGATACACGGCAATAAAGCGCCAACGGAAACCATTCGCTCGACAACCATCGGGACGGCCGCCGCCATCTGGTGGATGCTCGCGTACTTCACCGTTATCGCCATCCTGCTGCTCTGGCTCGCCGGCATGCCGCCCTGGGAAGCGATCAATCACGCGATGACGGGTCTCACGACGGGTGGCTTTTCCATCGTGCCGGACAGCATGGGCTACTACGGTCCGCGGGTGCAGGCCGCGCTGATACCGGTGATGATGCTCGGAGCGACATCGTTCAGCGTCCTCTTTTTCGCGCTGCAGGGCGACGGCGAGCACCTCATCCGCGACGCGCAGACGAAGTGGTTGGTCGGGGCGTTCGGCGTCGGCGTCGTCGCCGTCGTCGGCGTCGTGGTCGGCACGAACATCTATCGAACCATCCCGAGAGCCATCAGGTATGGGGGCTTTCAGCTGGTCTCCGCACTATCGACGACGGGCTTTCAGACCGCCTCGAACCTCGGCAGCCGCTGGCCGGCGGTCGGCAAACTCCTTCTGATTATTGCGATGATCGGCGGCGGCGCGGCAGGCTCGACCGCCGGTGGTCTCAAGGTCGTGCGCGTGCGCTCGCTGCTCAAGGAAGCGCCCATCAACGCGGTCGACGTGGCCGAACACGAACGCGACGTCGGTAGCGAGATGCGAGGAGAGGCCTCCGCAGAATTCGGCGGTGCGGCAGCGATCGCCCACCTGTGGTTTCTCATGCTGGCGGTCGCCACCGTCGTCTGTCTCCTCGCGCTCCCGATCAGCGCGAGCGGCTTCTCGCCCGTCGACGTGCTCTTCGAGGTGGCGAGCGCGGCGAGCAACGTCGGCCTCTCGACCGACGTCATCGGCGCGTCCTCGCCGCCGCTCGTCAAAGGCGTGTTCGTGCTCGTGATGTGGGTCGGACGTATCGAGATCATCCCCATCGTCGTGGCTGGGCAGGTGCTTCTCAACCGGGGTGTCGACCTGTGATTCCCGAACCAGCGGCGAAGGTCCCGCTCGAAACCGACGCTCTCGTTACCGCGATGTTCACCGTCGGCGTCGTCCTCGTCCCCGCGCTCGCCGTGTTCGGCCGCTCCAGCGTGACCGTCACGGTCGTGACGCTGTACGTGCTCTTCCAGCCGACCTATCTCGTTGCGAAATCCATCTGGACCGAAAAGGAGGGCGAGGAGAGTGAGGGTAGCGAGGCCGCCGACGAAGCCGAGGACGAGGCCGAGGAGGGCTGAACACGCGATAACGGTTCGATACTCGTCGTATTCGCACCCAGAATCATTCGGATATCGGGCGATGCTACGACCGGATATCGTGCAGGATTTCCTCCGTACACTCCTCGCAGAGCTCTTTTTTCGGTCCCTCGGCGAAACTTCCCTCCGTGTCGTGCTGGAAATAGCTCTCGGGACTCCCCTCGCTCGTTTTCCCACAGCCGTCGCACTCGAACTCCTTGACCATAGGTAGCGCATGGAGCGCAACGGGGGTCAACCCGTCGGTTCCGAAAGAACTCTGCGGCTGCAGCGCGTACGGCCCCGATCGAATGCGGCGTGACCGTCCCGTCGCTCGCACTCCACAGGACTCTGACGATCGTCCGTGACGACCGATAGCGACGCAATCGCCGACCCTCACCTCAGTCCTCTCTACACATCGGAGACGGGTTCGCAAGGAGCATCGAGCATGGATCGACCACAATACCTATCCGAAAACCGATGGGAATTCCCGCATGGATACTGTCGTCGTGGGGCTTGCTCTGCTCACTGCCACGAGTTGGGGCATCTCGGACCCGCTCTCGAAAGCGGGCATGGAGCGCGGCGGCACCCCACTCCTGGCGTCGATCGTCGTCGTCACCGTGAGCGTGCTCGGCTATTGGGTGTCGTTGTTTCTCAGGGGGTTCGATCTGTTCGCGCTGCCGTTCTGGGTCGTGGGTGCGTTTTTCGGGATCGGACTCGTCTCGACCGGTCTCGCCCGTCTGCTGAACTACGTCGGCGTCGAGCGCGCGGGAGCCAGCGTCAACAGCGCGACGGTCAACACGCGCCCGCTATGGGCGACGATCCTCGCGATCGCGTTTCTCGGTGAATCGATCACGGCCCAGGGAGTGCTGGGAATCGTCTGTGTCGTGAGCGGACTGGGACTCGTCGCGTTCTCGGGTGGGGGCGACATCACCGGCTGGAACAAACGCGATCTGCTCTTTCCGCTCGGGGCGGCGCTCACGTTCGCATTTGGGAACGTCGCCCGACGATTCCTGTTCACCACCACGGGCGCGACACCGCTCGATGCGGTCGCGCTCAACGAACTCGCCGGTCTCGTCGGGTTGGCTTCGTTCATCCTCTACTCGAAACGCGGGCAGTTGCGCTCGTTTTTCCGGATTCCGCGGGAAGCGTACGCGTATTTCGTCGGCTGCGGGGTCTTCAGCGCGCTCGCGCTGTTCGGACTGTTCGCCGCCCTGGAACGGGGGCAGGTGACCGTCGTCGACCCGCTTTCGAGTCCGACCTCCCTGTTTGCGATCCTCGTGACGGCCCTGTTCTTCCGCACGGTCGAATCGATCACTCCTCGACTGGTCGTGGGCGCTCTCTTGGTGATCTCGGGTGTGGTTCTCATCACCGGCCCACAGGTCCTGACGCTGTGACCGATCGGAGACGAAAAGCGGCCATCGAGCCGACAGCAAACGACGGGTCGATGCGACGCTTGATGGTTGTCTGAGAACTCGCGGCGAACGAACCCGACCTGCTCGTCGCCCTCAGTCCGCTTCGGCCGGATCGGTCACCTCTCCAGTCGCGGGATAGACACCCACCTGCTCACATAAATCGGCCATCGGACATGCCTCGGGATCGTCGAGACACGCCGGCTTGCGCGCGGTGCAGTATTCGCGCCCGAACTGGATGCTCGCCGTGTGGCCGAAGCCACACTTCTCGGCCGGAACCTGCGCTTCGAGCACCTCTCGAACCCCCTCGTGGTCCGCATCAGGTGCGGCGATACCGAGCCGGCGGTAGATGCGGTGGACGTGGGTATCGACCGGAAAGACGCCCGCGCGCCCGCCGGAAAAGAGCAGTACGCAGTCGGCCGTCTTGGGACCCACCCCCGAGAAATCGAGCAGCGTCTCGCGCACCGTCGCGGGGTCCTCTTCGGTGACGAACGCGTCGAACTCCTCGGCCGGGCGAGACTCCGTCTCGCTGTCCGACGCGTCCTCACCGGACGCGTCGACGCTCCCGTACTCGTCGACGACGCGCTCGGCGATGGCGATCATCGTCTTCGATTTCTGGTTATAGAGACCCGCCGATTCGATGGTTTCGGCGAGTGCGGACTGTTCGGCGTCGGCGAGCGCGACCGCGAGGTCCGTGCCGTCGCCGTAGCGGTCCATCAGCGCGTCGTGAGCCGGTTGGCTCGCTTTGTCGGAGGTGTTCTGGCTCAAGATCGTCCGCACGAGACACTCGAAGGCGTCCTGACCCCCATACGCCTTCTGCCAGTAGCGTTCCCCGAGACGGTCCACGACGGCCTCGGCGCGGGTTTCGGCCTCGTGCTCGTCGAATTCGGCTGCGAGACCGCCGCCCGCTGAACCGCCGCTGATGTTCTCGGCCGGTTCGTCATCGCTCATGAGCAATGCTAGAGCGCCGGCCACAAAACGCTATTCGACCCGAAGGATTCCCGTGAGTTCAGCCTCCTCTGCGAGCGCATCGACGAACGCCCTGTCGAGATCGGCGGCGGCCTTGTCGGTCCCGACCATCACGGTCCGATCGTCGACGTACTCGCTCGTCCGGCAGACGAGACTGCGCGCGTTCTCGAAGGCGAGGTCCGGGTGGCCGCGACCGGTGACGAGTTCGGTCTGGTCGCCGGCGTCGAGTGTCAGGGTAATGGTCGCGTCGGCGTCGCGACAGGCAGCGACGAATCCCGGATCGAAGTCGGCGGGCGTACGATCGGCCTCGACGGCCAGAATGCAGTCGCCCGCGGGCGTCAGGTAGTCGTCGCTCGTGAGTTCGAGCGTGCTCGCGTGGCGCGCGCTGACGTTCTCGTGACCGCGCGCACGGACGACCTCTTCCATGACCGCCCTCGGCCGGGGCGGCATTTAGGCGTGTGTCTTTGCGACCGTCACCGTGATCGCGCCGCAGGCACACTCGTAGGCACGACGTTCACCGTACCTGTCCCGAAAGACGAGCGCCGGAGCGGCGAGTTCGTGGTCGCAGTCGGTCGCTTCACACGTAGGCGTGAGTTCGTCGAACACGGCCGAACGACGCCCGCAACAGGGATGAACCGGAGCCATCCCCGGAGCGAAAGTGAAGCCGGCCGGAACACGCGATGGGGACAGAAGGGCTATGACCGCGGCGCACACCCTACAGGCATGGAGCTGTGCGAGTGGACGGCCGCGGCGGTCACCCCCGGCGACGGCCCGCCCGAAGCCGACGGCTGGCAGTCCATCGAAGATCCCGTCAGCCCAGAGGGATTTGCGGGCGAACGCGCCGTCGCCTACCGCACGCGATTCGCTGACCCGCGCGACGGCGGCGACGGGCGCGTGCTGCTCACCCTCCGCGGACTCTACGCCCACGCACGTATCTGGCTGAACGGCGCGTTCGTCGGGAGTCACGACACCTATTTCACGCCCTTTCGAACGGTGTTCGACCCCCAAGACGAAAACGAACTCCTCGTCGAGTGTCGCGCGCCCGAGGACCGTTTCGGCGGTGTCTTCGAAACCGGGTTGATCCCCGAATCCCGGAGCGTACCCGGCATCCGATGGAGCGCTCGCGTCGAGGGCGTCCCCGAGACCGTCATCACCGACCTCACGATCGGCACCGACGAAAGTGGCGACGAGGCGGGCGTCAACGCCATCGTGACCATCGATGCCGGCACCGATATCGACGGTCGCGTACGGCTCTCGCTCGGTCCGGCGGGGTCGGCGGGTGCGAGCGCGCTGAGTCAGGTGGGCGTGAGTGCGGCGGCGGGCGAGCGCGTCACGGTACAGGGCCGACTCTCCGTGCGCGACCCCGAGCGGTGGTGGCCGCGCGGGTTCGGTCCCCAGAACCGGTACGTCGTCCGGGCGGCCCTCGGCGAGCACGAACGAACGGCGACGACCGGCTTTCGCACGGTCGAGTACAATGCCGAGGGGCTGTCGGTCAACGGGACTCGCGTCCCGGTTCGTGGTCTCGTCGTGCTGCCCGATGAGCGCGAAACCGACCCCGACCCCATCGAGCGGGCGGTCGAGGCGAACGCCACTCTCGTTCGCCCGTACGGCCACGTGCCCCCGAAATCGTGCTACGAAGCCGCCGGCGCGGCGGGCGTGCTCCTCATGCAGGACGTCCCGATGAGTCCGGGCGCGCTCGACGCCGAACGCGCCCGACTGGTCGCGCGCACGCTCGCCGGCGCGGTCGGTCGTCGACCGAGCCTCGCCGCCTTCGGGGTTCACGACGACTCGCATGGGTTCGACGTCACGACCGACGAAGACGAGTGGCGCGTGCTCCGCTCGACGGGTAATGGGGGTGGGGCCACGGCGACGGCGGCCGCGGCGGCGCTTCCGGGGGACGTCCCCACGATTTCGACGCCGGGTCTCGATGGCGACACGGTGGAGGTCGGGACGGCGTGGGTGCTCGACGGCTGCTCGGCGAACGGCGCGCGGACGCGCTACGTGGTTCCGGGGACCGATGACGCGGCGACCGCTCGCGCCGAACGGGCGATCGAGGCACTGCGGCTGTCGAACGAATCGATCGTTACGGCCTTCGGCCCGCCGGGAGCGGTCGGCGACGCCGTCGAGACGGCGTTCGCGCCAGTAGGAATATTTCTCGACGACCCCACGGCCGCGGAGCCACGGGTCGTCGTCGTCAACGACACGCCCGAACCGGTCGCCGGCGACCTCGATTGGACGACCAGTACGGAGAGCGCAACGCTGTCGGTCGCCGTCGACCCGCTCTCACGGACGGTGGTCGACGGGATCGACTGGCCGGGTGATGCCGAACGGATCGAACTGATACTTTCGACCGACGAGCGACGGGCGACGAACGAGTACGAGCGCTGATGGCCGTATCGGCAGTCAACCCCTCACACGACCACAACGTTTAAATCGATTCTGGCAGTATCAGTACATGCCAGAACGCCGCCGGCGTCCACCGTGGTATCGCACACAGAATGATACGGACCACTCCTCAGGACCGACAGCGACCGACCGGGAGTGGCGACCACGCGCTGGCGCGGCTGGGATCGCAACAGAACTATGAGCACAATCGACCAATCAGCGAACGTCGAACTCACCGACGACGACCTCGAAAGCGACTCGAAAGGACAGTTGATCAAACTCGCCGGCAAACTCCGTGACCGGCGCAACGAACTGAACCAACAGGCCTCGGAGCGCGCATCGAAACGCGACGACCTCAACGCGAAGACTCGAGAGCAAGTCGATCTCGCCCAGGAACACCGCGAGAAACGCGACGAACTCAACGAGAAGGTACAGGAACACAAACAGCAGCGCAACGAACTCAACGCCGAGGCCAACGAGCTGTTCGACGAGGTCGACGAACTGAAAGGCGACCTCGAACTCGACGAGGGCAAGGACCTCGACGAACTCGAAGAGGAAATCGAGAAACTCGAGTTCCGCCAGCAGACCGAGGTGCTCTCGACGGAGGACGAGCGCGAACTCATCGAGAAGATCGAGAACAAGCGCGAACAGTACCGCGAGCGAAAGGAGGCGCTCGACGACACCGACGGGCTCGAAGAAGTCAAGGCCGAAGCCGAGGAGATCCGCGCCGAAGCCTCCGAGCACCACGAGAAGGTGACCGAACTCGCCGACGAGGCCCAAGAGCACCACAACAACATGATCGAGGCCTACCGCGAGGCCGACGACGTCCGCGACGAGGCCGACGAGTGGCACGAGAAGTTCGTCGACGCCCAGGAGGCCGCCGACCGCCACCACGAGGACTTCGTCGAGGTGCAAAAGCGCCTGCGCGAGATGGACAAAGAGGAAGAGCAGGAGCGCAAATCCGCACGTGACCAGCGCCGCGAGGAAGCAGAAGCCGAAGCCGAGGAGATCTACGAGCAGTTCAAACAGGGCGAGACCCTCGATACCGAGGACCTGATGAAGTTGCAGAAAGCGGGCAAGCTCTAACACCACCGAACCCGAAGCCGACTGCCGCGAGCGAACCATTCATCCGCCGCCCGCCCCGTGAGTAGCCATGCCCATCGAATCACGAACCGCATTCATGAGCGCGGCCGTCGGCGCGAGCGCCGGGGCCGGCGTCTGGGGGACGATCAAACGGCTGCGCGCACGAGCCGAGAACGGGTACAATACCGTCGAGGTCGCCGTCGAGGGCCCCATCACGCGCGAGGGAAGCCGCCTGCCGGGCAACCGGCGGCGCTCGATTCCGGCCGACAAGATCGTCGACCAGATCGAGCGCGCCGACGAGGACCCGAACGCCGAAGCCTTAGTGGTGAAACTCAACACGCCCGGCGGGGAGGTTCTCCCCAGTGAAGACATCCGGCTGGCCGCCGAGCGCTTCGACGGCCCCACGATCGCCTACGCGACCGACACCTGTGCGAGCGGCGGGTACTGGATCGCCAGCGGCTGTGACGAACTCTGGGCACGCGAGGCGAGCATCGTCGGCTCGATCGGAGTTCGTGGCTCGTCGGTCAACGCGAAGGGACTCGCGGACAAACTGGGACTCGACTACCAGCCGCTCAACGCCGGCGAGTACAAGGACGCGGGCTACCCGCTGAAAGAACCCGACGAAGATGATCAAGAATACCTCCAGGGAATCGTCGACGACTACTACGAGACGTTCGTCGAGCGGGTCGCCGAGGGACGCGGTCTCGACGAGGAGACGGTTCGAGAGACCGAGGCGCGGGTTTACTTGGGGACCGACGCCGCCGAGAACGGACTGGTCGACGAACTCGGCACCCGCGAGGACGTCGAAGAGCGCATCGCCGAACGGCTCGGCCACGACGTCGAGATCGAGGAGTTCACGCCGAAGCAGAACCTGATGGAGCGAATCAGGGGCCAGTCACAGGGTGTGGCCTACGCCTTCGGGGCCGGTGTCGCGGACTCGCTCGGCGTGGACGAGGAGTTCGGTCTCGAACTGCGATAGCGCTCGATTATCCGTTGAGTTCCTGCCAGTGCTCGTAGACCGAGAGAGCCTCGTCGTCGGCCTCGTCGGCGTGAATCAATGGGAGGTTGCGCTCGTCCCAGTCTTTTTGATATTCGTCGTAGAACTCGCCGAACTCGAAGTATTTTCGGCTATCCGTGTAGTATTCTTCGTACCGCTCGCGCTGGGTGAGGAAGAAGACGTTGTCCGGGCTACAGTAGTAGAGCGCGCCGAGACACATCGGGCAGGGATGGGCCATCACGTAGACGTCACAGCCCGAGAGGTCCTCGCTGCCGACGCGCTTGCAGGCCTGTTCGATGGCCACCGTCTCGGCGTGGGCGACGAGATTGTTGGTCTGGGCGACGAGGTTCGGGCTCTCGGCGAGGATTTCTCCATCGCGGACGACGAGACAGGAGAAGGGTCGGCCGCCGTCTTCGACGTTCTCGCGGGCGATTGCCAGCGTGCGGTCGACGAACTCGGGATCTACGCTTTGGGACACGAACGAGAAACGCCCGCCGGAGGCATAGACGTTCGCCAACCGGCACCATCGCGGGTGTTTTCATGGCGCGGTCGTGAACAGTAGGCGTGAGTACGCTCGTCGTCTGTATCGACCGCGGCGAGATCGTCGCCGACGCCGCGGGGGAGCTACCGGTGGTCGGCGAGCGGACGGTGCGCTCGCTGGTCACCGACGTCGGTATCGCGGACCCCGAGAGCAGCCGCGTCAACTGTCTACTCGAAGGGCTGCGCCTCGCTCGCGAACTGCGAGACGCGGGCGAGGAACCGGTGGTGGCGGTCGTCTCCGGAGTGGACGAGTCGGTCGATGCCGACCGCGACCTCGCCCGCCAATTAGAGGGGCTGCTCGCCGACCGCGCCATCGAGTCGGCGGTCGTCGTCACCGACAGCACGACCGAAGAACGCGTCGTTCACGTCGTCGAGAGCCGGGTGCGCGTCGACGGCGTCTCGCGGGTCGTCGTCCGGCAGGCCCGCGACCTCGAATCGACGTACTACCTGCTGAAGCAGTTCCTCGCCGACGAGGACCTCCGGCAGACGGTGTTGGTACCGATCGGCGTCGCGCTGCTCGCGATCCCGATGTTCGTGCTGTTCGCCCGGAGCCTGCGGAGTGCACTCGCCGCCGTCGCCGGCGTCACCGGGCTGTTCGTGCTCTACAAGGGGTTGGGCGTCGGCGACGCGCTCGGGGCGCTGACGGGCGGCGTGCGCGACGGACTCTACACCGGACGACTCTCGGTCGTCACGGGCGTCATCGCCGCGGGGCTAGCGCTCGTGGGTCTCGTGGCGGGTGCGATCAGCGCCACGCCGCTGGCCGGCGAGGCGAGCGCGCTCGTCACCGTAATGTCCTTCCTGTTCGACAGCGTGCCGTGGCTGGCGACGGCGGCGTTGACCGCGAGCGCCGGCCGGGTCGCCGACGAGTGGCTCCACAGCGGCCGGGTCGGCAACGCCGCGCTCAACCTTCCGTTCGTGGTGGTCGCGGTCGGTCTCGTGATTCGTGGATTCGGGGCCTACTTCCTCGAACGCGCCGGCGTCATCGGTCCATTGAGAATGCCGGCGACGGGTCTCGGCGTCGTCTCGGTGCGTGGATTCGTCGTCGGCGGCGATGCCCGGCTCGTGGCGTTCGTGGTCGCCGGGGTGCTCGTGAGTCTGCTCGGCGTCGGCGTCGCGGCGCGGATGGGCGAGCGCGCGCCCGACGAGCACACCGAGAGCCTCGATTAATCCAGCGTGTCGAGCAGGTCGGCGAGCGTGGCGAGGTCGTACTGGCCGGGAGCGGTCGCGCGCTCGGGGTCGAGCGGCGCGTAGGCGATCCGTGAGCCGTAGAGGGGCGCGATAGCCCGCGAGTGGCCGCCAACCGCGCCCATTGCCATCGTCGCCACCCGTTCTCCGCCCCTGTGGAGGGTGTGCGTGGCCGCGAGCAGGTCGAGGACGTCCGCGGGCGTGTGAGCCGTGACGGCGAGTTTTGCGACCGTGCCGTGCTCGCTCGCGTGCTCCAGAGTCTTCTCCATCGCGGTGCGCGAGGGTGTCCCCTCGAAATCGTGTGTCGAGACGATGCAGGCCGTGTCGTGCTCGCGGGCGTGCTCGGCAAGCCAGTTCTCGTCCTCGACGGTCGCCAGTTCGATGTCGATCGCCTCCACGGTCGAACATTCGGCAGCGCGTTCGAGCGCGGCGAGCCGGTCGGGGGTTTCGGGCGCGTCGCCGCCCTCGTCGACCGTTCGGTTGGTCGCGATCAGGGGCAGGTCTCCATCGTAGGCCGCGAGCGCGTCAAGCGGGTCGTCGGTGAAGTCCATGCGGAACTCGACGGCGTCGGCGTGGGTGCGGGCGGCGGGTTCGTCACGCAGGTCGGCGGTGGCCGCCGCGAGCACGCACGAATCGAAGTTCATGCTCGCCATCGGCCCGAGCGGGCGAAAACTCGTTCGGCTCGTGCGACCGCGGTCGCGGCGCGGCCGCGGCGGTGCGGTAGCGGTTCCTGGCGGATGAAGGGCGAGGCGCACCGGTGTGAGCGAAGCGAACACCACGACCGAAGGGAACGCGCCGAGGGCTTCGGCGGTGCTGTGCGATTGCGGTGAGTGGTTATATCCGCGCGAGCGCAGCGAGTGGGGTTCACCGCGAACGACCGAAGGGAGTGAGCGGGAGTTTTTAGTCCAGGTTTTTGCGACGAGCGGTGTGGTTCGGGAGAGCAAAGCTCTCCCGTCATCACGAAACGGCTCCGCCGTTTCGAACGACGCGAGCCGCAGGCGAGCGCACCCGAGGAGTAAAAAAGTGGTTCGTAAAACCCAAAGCGGGTCGCCACGGGGTGTCCATATGGCCGATGACGAAGCCGACGAGGAAGACGAGGGACCAGTCGTCGAGCTGGGCGAGGGAGCGGCTGTTGAGGGCGTGCCGCTCGCGCGCGTCACCTCGCGGCTGACGTGGGGCATGGAGCGGTCAGAACTCGAACGGCGTGTGGGCGACGTCGAGATCCGGACGCCCGACGGGCCGACCAGCCTGAGTGACGTGCTCGCCGAGGTCGACGAACCGTACTTCGAGCGCCGCCAGGAGTTCGAGGCGAGCGTGCGCGAGGTGGTCGGGACGGGTCCCGTACCGACCGAGGAGTAGTGGCCGAGCCGTCGGGCCGGCGGTGGGTCGCGCTCGCGCTGGGCTGGGGAGCGGTGCTCGCGGCCGCGTGGATGGCGCTCGAACGCGGCGGGGCGGGCAGCGGTCTCCGGGCGCGCGTCGTCCGCGACGGGGCGCTCTATCTCGTCGGACCGGCGGTGCTCGCATCGCGGTACGGCCGGCGGCTCGGGTGGCGCGTCGACCGGCGCGCGCTGCGGAACACCCTCTTGCTCGCGCTCTTCGTCCTTCCCTTCTATCTCGTCGGTTCGTCGCTGCCCACCGTCAGGGCATACTACCCGATGTGGGGAACCGGACTCGCCCTATCGTCGTTTCTCCCCCACGCCGTCGGGCAGTTCGTGGTCGTGCTCGCCGCCGAGACGTACTTTCGAGGGTTGCTCTGTGTCGGCGTGCGCGAGATCGGCTTCAAGAGCGTGTTCATCAGTCCCGTCGTCTATGCGCTCCAGCACGCGGGGAAACCGCCGATCGAACTGCTGCTTTCGGGACCGACCGACGTGCTCTTCGGCGCGGTTGACTATCAGAGTCGGTCGATTCTGCCCTCAGTCGTCGCCCATGGATTGGGGCTGACGCTGCTCGATTGGCTCGTGCTCCACCCGCCGCTACTCGCACCCGAACGAGTGGTACGATGGCTGCGGTGGCTGCCGATTCCGCTCTGAGGGGCGTGAATCAGGCCGCCCCGGCTGGCATGCCGCCGGCTTGGAGGAAGAGATAGAGCAGCGTGAACAGCGTCGCGTTGTACGCGCCGTGGATGAACGCCGGAACCACGAGGTTGTCGGTGAACTCGTAGGCCGCGCCGAAGACGAGGCTCGGGAAGAAGAGCACGCCGATGGTCGCCAGCCGCCCGCCGACGCCGCCGGTGAGTGCCGTGAAGTGTATCGCGGCGAAGATAGCGCTTGCGAGCACCACCCCCGAAACCGGTCCGAACGCCTCCCTGAGTCGGCCCTGCACGATACCGCGGAAGAGCAGCTCCTCGCCGGGCCCGATGAGGAGGAAGGAAGCGGGAATCAAAAACAGGAGGACTTCGGGGTTGTCGATGGCGAGCTGGCCGACCTGATTTTGGGCGGTCTCGACCTGCGTGAGTGTGACGAGCGCCGTCCCGACGAACAGGCCGACGAACGCGAGTAGATAGCCGCTCACGGCCGCGATGGCGTCCCGCAACGACGGGAGTCGGGCACCGATGTACGCGAATCCGAGTCCCCTGAGTCGTAAGTACAGGAGCGCGACGCCGCCGAAGGCGATGCCCTGTCCGGTAATCAGTCCAACGACCAGGAGCGCCAGTGCGCCGAGTTCGATGCCGACGAAAACCAGCGGGAGGATGACCGCGGCACCGAGGAGGGCGGCGACGACGAGACCGAGAACGCCGACGGCGAGCGCGACGCCGAGCGCGCGCAGGCGACCCGTGTCCGTATCACTCATAGCGAGTATGATGCGGGCGTGGGCGAAAGGATTCCGGCTTCAGTCGCCGAAGGCCGACAGACTCGACTGGACGCCCGCCGCGAGCGACGACTTCCGGCGCAGGCGCGCGAGCGAGACCGGAAGCTGGGGTTCGAGCTGACGGAGCGCGTCCCCGAACGATTCGGCTACGCCCGATTCGCCGTCGAAGGCGTTCCGCACCGTTTCGCGGACCTGCCACACTCCAGTGGGTCCCCAGTAATCGGGCGTCACGTGGCGTATCACGAGCACCGAGGCCTGTCGGTCGCGTGCCGCGAGGTGTTCGAGCACGCCCAATCGGGCCGCGTAGTAGGCTCCGGCGGTCTCCTCGACGTACCCGGTCCGGCCCTCGTGGCCCTCGCGGTCGGCGGCGAGCCACATTCCCCTGTCCGGGTCGGGGTTCCAGACGCTGCCGGGCGCTTTGCACTCCACCAACTCGAACTCCCACTGGCCGGGTGCGAGCAGGATCCAGAACTTGTTCCCCAGATACTCGTTGTAGAACAGTTCAGTTTTGTCGACGCTCGTCGCGTTGCGGATCTGCCCCCTGAGAAACTTCCCCACCGTGTCGTCGACGGCGGTGATCGACCAACGTGTGGGCACGAGCCGTCGGTTCTCGCCCTCGCCGAGCGCACCCGCCGAGAGGATGGTGTTGATGTCGTAGACGTCGAAGCCCCGGTTGTAGAGATAGTTCATCGCGCCCTCGGCGCGCCAGTCGTCGTCTTCGAGGGTCTTCTTCACTGGCCGCGGCACGTGCGGGTTCTCGGTCAGCGTCGCGCTCTCTGCTCGGGCGCGCGGCCCGGTCGGCGAGGAGATGTCTCGCTCCGACACGGAGAAATCCACGTCCAGCGAACTGTCGAGACCGATCTCGACGTCCACGGGCCTGTCGGCGATGGCGACCTCGCGTTGAGTTCCCACAAAGCCGGTCCACGCCTCGGCGACGTTTTTCACACTGGTCGTTTTCGCGGTGTTCACCAGCCCCGTGCGGTGCTGAAAGACGTCCTCGATGGAGAAGTCCCGGTCGTACCAATGTCCTCCAGTTTCGAAGTCGGCGGCGCGCTCCTCGTGGCCCACGGGCGAGAGGACGCCCGTCGAGACGTTCGGATAGGACGACCGACCGACGAAGATGGTGGGCGAGGTGCTGCCGAGCAGCGCGTCGTCCGACACTCGTCGCTCGAAGTTGGTTTCGACGTCGTCGAGGTAGTCGGTGATGGCGTAGGATTTCTCCTGAACCAACTGCCGGCGCTCGGCGCGCTCGTCGCGCTCGATTTCCTCGAAGTATTCGTCGAGCCGCATCATTCGAAGAAGGGGTCTCGAGGGTTTGAACCCTCCGCTACCGGCCGGAATCGGTGCTAGCGGCCGTGAGAGTCGAAAGATTTGAACCGACCCCACACATCGCATTGGGGAGTGTCACGACGACGGCTGTTCGGGTCGCTGTGTTCGATGGTGCTGCTGGTGAACCTCGCACGGGTGGTCTTCGCGCCGCTGCTCGAACCCGTACGGGCGGATTTCGGCGCGTCGGCCACAGGCGTCGGCCTGCTGGCGACGCTCGCGTGGCTCGGCAGCGCCTCGCCGCGCCTGCCGACGGGCTACCTGCTCACGCGCGTCCCGCGCCATCGGGTGATCCTCGCGGCCGGCACGACGCTTTCGCTCTCGCCGCTGCTCGCCGCAATCGCCACCTCGCTCCCGGTGCTCTGGGCGAGCGCCTTCCTGATGGGACTCTCCAGTGGGATGTATTTCATCGCGGCCAAACCGCTGTTGAGCGACCTCTTTCCGAGTCGCATCGGCACCGCCGTCGGCGTCCACGGCACCGCGAGCCAGCTCGCCGCGGCGGGCGCGCCGCTGTTCGTCACCGCCGTCCTGTTCGTGAGCGAGTGGCGCACGGTCTTCGTCCTGATGAGCGGGGCTGCCGCGGCCGCGACGATCGCGTTCTTCCTCATCGCCCGCAATAATACTGTGCCGGACGGCGAACGCGAGAGCCGGAACTTCCTCGGCGCGGTCCGCAAACAGTGGAAACTCGTGGTCGGAGCCATCGTCCTCGCGGGCTTTGCCGACCTCGCGTGGAACGGGGTGTTCAACTTCTACGTGTCCTACCTCGTCAGCGAAAAGACCGTCTCGGAGGGCACCGCCCGGACACTGCTCGCGGTCGTCTTCGCCGCCGGCGTGCCCGCCTTCACGCTCGCCGGTCGCCTCGCCGACCGCCTGCCCTACGTCCCGCTGGTGCTCGCCATCATCACCGCCTTCGCCGCCTCGCTGCTCGGGCTGACAGTAGTTTCGGGTACCCTGCAACTCGCCGCCGTGAGCGTCGCGCTCGGGCTGGCCATTCACAGCCTCTTTCCGGCGATGGACACCTACGTGCTCGACTCGCTGCCCGATGCCCACCGCGCGAGCGCCTACGCGGTGTTCAGCGCGGGCATCATCTTCCTCAGCGCGCTCGGCAGCGTCGTCGTCGGCGCGCTGCTCGATGCGGGGCTGGCCTACACGACGATATTCCAGGGGTTCGGCGTCGCTACACTCGGGTTCGCTGCCGTCTTCGCCGGAATCCAGTTCACCATTGGCTTTCCAACCGGTCGGCGAACGAGCGAATCGGATACGTAGACCACGTGAAAATTAGGTGACGAAAAACCTCAGCCGTGGATGCCCATCGCCTCGATCTGCTCTTGATACCGATTTCGAATCGTGACTTCCGTGACTTGGGCGACGTCGGCGACCTCGCGCTGGGTCTTCTTCTCGTTACAGAGCAAAGAAGCGGCGTAGATGGCGGCGGCGGCGTATCCAGTTGGGGACTTCCCCGAGAGCAGGCCCTCCTCGGCGGTCGTCTCGATGATGTCGTTGGCCTTCGCCTGCACCTCCTCCGAGAGGGTGAGTTCCGAGCAAAAGCGGGGAACGTACTTCTTGGGGTCGACGGGGCGCATTTCGAGGGCGAGTTCCTGGGAGACGTAGCGATAGGTGCGGCCGATCTCCTTGCGTTCGACCCGTGATACTTCGGAAATCTCCTCCAGCGAGCGGGGAATGCCTTCCTTGCGACAGGCCGCATAGAGTGCCGAGGTGGCGACGCCCTCGATGGAGCGCCCCCGAATCAGGTCCTCGGCGAGCGAGCGCCGATAGATGACCGAGGCCACTTCTCGAACGGAGCGCGGGACGCCCAGCGCGCTCGCCATCCGGTCGATTTCGGAAAGAGCGAACTGGAGGTTGCGCTCGCCGGCGTCCTTCGTCCGGATGCGCTCCTGCCACTTGCGGAGGCGGTGCATCTGGCTGCGTTTCTTCGAGGAGATCGACCGCCCATAGGCGTCCTTGTCTTTCCAGTCGATAGTAGTAGTGAGACCCTTGTCGTGCATCGTCTGGGTGGTCGGCGCACCCACACGGGATTTCTGCTGGCGTTCGGCGTGGTTGAACGCCCGCCACTCGGGACCAGGGTCGATGTTCTCCTCCTCGACGACCAGCCCGCAGTCCTCACAGACCAGCTCGCCACGGTCGGCGCTCTTGACGAGGTTGTCCGATTCACACTCGGGACAGCGCCGCACCCCCTCGCGTTCGTCGTCCACCTGCTCCGTTTCGGTCTGACGCTCCCGCTGACGAGTGGACCGTGTCATTGCACTTTTATAGTAGTATCCTCAGAGTGTATAAACTCTTGGGGGTATATCGTCGTTTTTCGTCGGATTCGTGCTGGACTGGGTGACAGTCGCTCTCGGACCGATCGAACGAGAGGGTTTCCGACGAGCCGTATCGCAACCGCTATGCGAACGCTGTGAGGAGTGGAGACGATGCCGGTCATCGAGTGTGACGTCGAGACTGCCCGCGAGCGCCTCGAAGCCGCCGGAATCGCGGTCGAGACGGGCAACACCGACCACGAGCGCTGGCGGGCAGTTAGTGAAGAAGCGACCGCCGTCGCCTACGAGGGAAAGGTCGTGATACAGGGCGCGGAGCCGGCTCGCCTCGAAGGAGTGCTCCGGGAGGAGGGCGGGCGCGCACACTGCTATTTCGACGGCGCGTCGCGGGGCAACCCCGGCCCGGCGGCCATCGGCTGGGTCATCGTCGACGGTAGCGGGATCGTCGCCGAGGGTGGCGAGCGCGTCGGCGAGACGACGAACAACCGTGCCGAGTACGATGCGCTCGTCCGAGTGCTCGAATGCGCTGCCGACTACGGGTTCTCCGTGGTCGCGGTCCGTGGCGACTCTCAACTCGTCGTCGAGCAGGTCCGTGGTGCATGGAAGACGAACAATCCCGCGCTGCGCGAGCGCCGGGTGCGGGTGCGGGAACTGCTCGACCGGTTCGACGACTGGTCCATCGAGCACGTCCCGCGGGAAGTGAACGAGCGGGCCGACGCCCGCGCGAACGAGGCCTTCGATGAGTGACCTCCCCGAGGAGATCGCCGACGAGGCCGAACGGCTCACGCGGCTCGTGCGCTCGGTACCGAGCGAAGACGAACGCGAAGCCTACCGCGAACAGCGTGACGAAATCCTCGCCGACTACAGTTTCACGGCGCGAGTCCGCGAGACTGACGACACGCTCGTCTGCCATCCGGCCGAATGGATCGAGGATGGAGAGGTCAAAGTGGAGCGCGTCGAGGACACGGGTCGTGCCGCCGAGCGCTCGCTTTCGGGAGCCGACGACCCCGACGACTGGGCGGCCATCGCGAGACACAACGATAGGGTCGTCGAGCGCGTCGCCGCTCGTGGAGCAGTCCACGGCGCGAACGCGCGGGCCTTCGCGGATTTCATGAGCAACCACTACGCGCGCGCCGTCGAGTCGGCCACCGACGAGGAGCGAGAGGAATTCCGGACTGAGTATTTCGTGCGCAACGCATGGCCGACCGACGAACAGCGCGCAGCCATCGAGCGTTCGCTCTCGCTCGTCTTCGAGGAAGCCGCCGCTCTCGACGCTGCGGACGAATAAAATCGGATGGTGTTCTATCGCTGGCTGTCGACGAGATCCCGGACCGTCTCGGCACGCTCGTCGTCGGTGACGAACTTCCCGAGCGTCCAGTCGAGCTTGTCGACGACCGCCTCGTAGCCGTCGTCGGTGAGCGCGTAATCGTTGGTGCGCTTGTCGCGTTCCGACTTCTCGACCAGCCCCGCCTCCACGAGGTCGTCGAGGTTCGGGTAGAGCCGGCCGTGGTTGACCTCCGAATCGTAGTACGATTCGAGCTGGCGCTTGATGGCCAACCCGTACATCGGTTCGTCGGAGAGGATCGCGAGGATATTCTGTTGGAAAGCCGTCAGGTCTCGCGCGATACCCCGTTCTTGGACCGCTTGTGCCTCTGGCATCAAGCCAGAAAGATGTCACCCGTATATTTAATGCTTCGCAACCATACCGGGCCATCGGCCGCGATGGCCGCAATACCTGCCATAACCGGCTGATATCGATCGTGAAAGTCGTCCGCGAGTCCGACGGCGTCGGTGACGAGCACCGATGGTAAACGTTTTTTCTCGCCTCTCCGGACGGCGGGGTGATGACGAACCTCTGGGAAGACCTCGAAACCGGCCCGAACCCACCCGAGACGATCCATGCCGTCGTCGAGTGTCTCAAAGGCGAGCGCAACAAGTACGAGTACGACAAGGACGTTCCGGGCGTCGTCCTCGACCGCGTGCTCCATTCGAACGTCCACTATCCCCATGACTACGGGTTCATTCCCCAATCGTACTACGACGACGAGGACCCCTTCGACGTGATGGTGCTCGTCGAGGACGCGACCTTCCCGGGCTGCATCGTCGAGGCCCGTCCCGTCGCACTGATGCGGATGGACGACGACGGCGAGCAGGACGACAAGGTCATCGCCGTCCCCACCGAGGACCCCCGCTTCGACCACATCGAAGACCTCGAAGACATTCCCCAACAGCAACTTGACGAGATCGACGAGTTCTTCGAGACCTACAAGAACCTCGAAAAGGGCAAAGAAGTCGAGACGCAGGGGTGGGAGGACCGACAGGCCGCCTACGACGCCATCGAACACGCACAGGACCTCTACGCCGAACAGTTCGGCTGAATCGGTCGGTCGCATCTTTCCGAACGCCGTGTTCGCTCACGAGGGACTCGTAGCCTCGACTCTCGTTCGTCGCCAGTTTCCGATCATAGACCCAGATATATCTCACAGTTATCCGGCGCGCGCTCCGAATGTGTTGGAATTATGGGTAGTCTTTTGCGTCCATGGGCGGTAATGAGGGTGTGATGGCAGCGGAACGAACCACGGTCGCCCTGGATCATCCCACGGTGGTCCCCGACAGCGCCGACGACGAGCGCGAACACCACGTCGTGCGCTGTCCGGCCTGCG
The DNA here is from genome assembly GCF_000755245.1 of Halococcus sediminicola. Taxonomy (NCBI): domain Archaea; kingdom Methanobacteriati; phylum Methanobacteriota; class Halobacteria; order Halobacteriales; family Halococcaceae; genus Halococcus; species Halococcus sediminicola. The sequence continues at coordinate 103,103 of NZ_BBMP01000022.1, forward strand.
GACGGCCGCTCGCCGACCACGAGTAGGACGAGCGAAACGAACCTTCTTTGTGCGCGCCCGAACTGGCCCACTCATGGGACTGTTCGACCGCCTCACCGGCGACGACGCGCCTCGTGTTGCCTTCTTCGGCATCGACGGGGTTCCGTATAGCCTCATCGAGGACAATCCGGATGTATTCGAAAACCTCACCGCGATCGCCGAGGAGGGGAGCGCGGGACCGATCGACTCGATCGTGCCCCCGGAGTCAAGCGCGTGCTGGCCCTCGCTGACGACCGGCGTGAATCCCGGCGAAACCGGTGTGTACGGCTTTCAGGACCGCGAGATCGGCTCCTACGAGACCTACGTTCCGATGGGCCGCGACGTGCAAGCGACCCGCGTCTGGGACCGCGTCGAGAACGAAGGCCGCGACGCCACCGTGATGAACGTCCCCGTAACCTTTCCGCCCCAGCGCGACGTCCAGCGGATGGTGTCTGGCTTCCTCTCGCCGGGCGTCGACGAGGCCGCCTACCCCGACGAGATGCGCAACACGCTCAACGACACTGGGTATCGCATCGACAACAACGCGAAACTCGGCCACGACGACGACAAGACCGAGTTCATCGAGGACGCCCACGCGACCCTCGACGGCCGCTTCGAGGGCTTCTCACAGTACATCGAGCAGGACGACTGGGACCTCTTCTTCGGCGTGTTCATGACCACCGATCGGGTGAACCACTTCCTGTTCAAACACTACGAGGAGGACGGCGAATACAAGGACGAATTCCTCGACTTCTACAGCACGGTCGACGACTACCTCGGTCAACTGCGTGAGATGCTTCCCGAGGACGTCACGATGGTCGTCGCCTCCGACCACGGCTTCACGAGCCTCGACTACGAAGTTCACTTCAACACGTGGCTCGAACAGGAGGGCTGGCTCTCGTACGGCGATGACGACCACGACAGCCTCGCGGACATCTCGGACGACACCGAGGCCTACGCCTTCATCCCCGGGCGCTTTTATATCAACCTCGAAGGGCGCGAGCCACGTGGCGCGGTCCCCGAGGAGGACTACGAGGACAAGCGCACCGAGTTGAAGAAGGCACTCGAAACGCTCGAAGGCCCGGATGGGAAGAAAGTCTGCGAGCGCGTCGTCGAGAAAGAGGACGCTTTCAGAGGTGCGCACGACGACATCGCCCCCGACCTCGTGGCGATCCCGAACCACGGTTTCGACCTGAAGGCGGGCTTTGGGGGTCACGACGAGGTCTTCGATACCGGTCCCCGCAACGGCATGCACAGCTTCGACAACGCGACGCTGCTCGTCGACGACACGAACGCCACGATCGGAAACGACACTGACCTCTTCGACATCGCGCCGACGCTGCTCGACCTCATGGAGATCGACCACGACCGCGGCGAGTTCGACGGCGCGAGCCTCGCCTGAAAAGTCCTATCAGTCGAGTTCGAAGGCGATCTCGACTTCGGCCTGATATTCGCGGCCATCCACCTCGGCGAGTTCGACGCCGAAGCTCTCGGCGGTGGCCCATTTGACGTTGTTGAGCGTGTCCTCGGCGCGGTCGACGGCGTTGTCGACGGCCGCCTCGAAGCTCTCGTCGCTCGTACCGATCATCGTGATTTTCTTGTAAACCATCGCAGGACGCGCTTCGACCGGCGAGGACATAAAACTGCGCTTGCCCCCTACGGATGGCTCACCCGGTCTCGCGCTCGCGAGTGTCGAGGCGCGCGGCGAGGGCATCGACGACGCCGCTCAGGCGTGCACCACCCCAGACGGCGACGACCGCCGCGCCGACCGTATCGAATATCAGATCCAGCATCGTGTCTTCGAGCCCGTACTGGGTGAGGACGGGTTCGGCGAGCACGAGCATCGAGAGGGCGCTGGTGGTGAACTCGATGACCTCCCAGAGCACGCCGAAGGCGAGCACGAACAGGAAGATGAACACGACCATGAACTCCGACGGAAAGGTGACGTCCGTGCTGTGGACGTCGAGCGCGCGGGCCGCAGCGTAGCCGACGGCCGCGACGACCGACGCCGACAGGCCGTGTGTGAGGTGGTCGTACCACCAGAGCGATTGATAGGGTGATAATGGTGTCCACGGCAGGCCGACGCCGCCGAAGGCGTGGAGGAACACTGCACTGGTTATCCACAGCGTCAGGCCGGCGTCCATCGGAATCCCGTAATCGCGTTCGAGGACACTGGGCAGTCGCGTCACCGCGAGCGCGAGCAGCGTGTTGACGATGACCGTCGTGTTGCCCTCGAACAGTCCGACGAGGAACATTCCGACGAGACCGACCTCCATCGCCCACGTGAGCTGGCGCTGGCGGCGTTCGGAGAGACCGAGCCGGTCGCGGATCCTCATCGGATCGCCTCCGGCAGGCGTTCGGGGGGGAGCCGTCGGCGGACGTAGCCCTCGAAGAACAGTCCGGCACCGACGCCGGCGACCGTCGAGGCGACGAACTCCCACATCAGTTGGTCCTCGGAGGCCAGAAAGCCGGTGCCGAGATAGAGGTCGGCGACCCAGCGCGTGACCGCCCACGCGCCCGCGGTCGCCATCGTCGTGATGACGACGAAGACCACGGCGAAGCGATAGCTCATCTCCACGCTCGTAAAGAGGTGGAGTTCGACCGCGACGACGAGCGCGAGCGCTGCCACCGCGAGATACGTGGCGACCTCGGCGACGGGCGGCGCGAACGCGCGGGCGAGCGTCGGGAGGGCGGCGAGGGCGAGCACCTCCCACGGCACCATCGCCCGTGGCGACCGGACGGCGATGGGCGGCACTACCGAGAGGGCGACGACGCCGGCGGTGAAGACGGCCCAAAGCAGATTGCCGCGGAGCAGTGACACCACCGCGACGACGGCGACGAACGCGACGAACGTCCATGCGAGCAGGGCGTTCGCCCGTTCGCTTTCAACGAGTCGGTCGAGGTCCGCGCGTGACATAGCTCCCCTTTCTTGCCGGGGAACTTCATCCCTCCCTTCAGAAAACGAGATAGACGACGGCGTAGGCGACCGACGCCAGCGAGACGGCCGCCAACCCGGTGAGTCCGGCCGTCAGCAGGCGCTCCCCGTCGAGCGCGCGGCGGGGCCGATGGGCGTGACGGACGAACGGGGCCGGCCCGACCGCGCCGACCGCGAGCACACTGAAGACGAACTCGTAGGACGAATCGACCGTCGGCGCGGGCAGTGCGAGCGCGGCCGCCGCGTAGGCGACCCCGAGCGCCGCGCGCCCGTGAACGTGGCTGGCGAGGCTGCGGTCGGTGAGTTCGCAGTAGACGAGCGCCGCGAGCCAGATAGTGCCGAGTTCGAGCCAGAACGTGCCCAAGAGATGCAACGTCGGGTCAGTAAGGAAGACGAGGCGCTCGCTCACGAGCTGTGCATCGAACGGGTAGAGGAACTGGGGCGGTTCGCCCGTGAACAGGTCGCCGAAGGGATGGCTGAGCAGGCCGAAGAGCGCGGTGAGGAACACTGCCTTGGGGCCGAGGTCGCCGTAGCGCGCGGCGAGTTCGGCGATGGCGAGGCTCGTGAGCGCGAACGCGCCCATCACGAGCGCGCCGAGCGGCCCGCTCACGACGCCGGCGACGCCGACGAGACCGCCGAGGACGAGCAGCGAGCCAGCACGTTCGCCGTTCGAGTTCTCGCTTCGCGCGTGACTCCAGAGCCACAGGGCGAGTGCCGCGACGGTGCCGACGACCAGCGAATGCGTTACTGCCCTGTGGACGAGGTTGCCGGCCGACCAGAAGCTCTCGGCCGCGTCGGCGACGCCGCCCGCCTCGGCCAACCCCACGGGGGCGTAGAGGATGTCGACGTCGGGAGCGGCGGCGAACGCGCCCGCGGACGCGCCGAGGGCCAGCGAGCGCCCGCGCGGCTGTCCCAGGAGGCGCGCGCCACCCGCGACGACCGCGAACGCGCCCAGTGCGTGGCCGACGAACATGGGCGTGACGACGTGCCCATCGGACATAAACTGCTCGTGGCGTGCGCTCGCACACCGGGTCCCGTCACGAAACGAACGTCATTTCAACACAGACCGAGTCGCCCCCGGTATGCAGCGCCCCGAGGTAGGAGAACTCACGCCACCCGACCGAACGCTGATGGGTCCCGGGCCGAGCGACGTGCACCCGCGCGTTCGCCGTGCGATGACCACACCGCTGGTGGGCCATCTCGACCCCGCGTTCGTCGACCTGATGGACGAGGTGCAAGAACTCCTGCGGTACGCCTTCCGGACGGACAACGAGTGGACGATTCCCATCAGCGGGACCGGTTCGGCCGCGATGGAGGCCGCCATCGGAAATCTCGTCGAGCCGGACGATACAGTCTTAGTCCCCGGCAACGGCTACTTCGGCGGGCGGATGGCGTCGATGGTCGAGCGAGCGGGCGGCGAGACCGTGACGGTCGACGCCCCGTGGGGCGAACCGCTCGACGTCGACGACGTGCGTGCGGCCTTCGATTCTCACGACCCCGACCTGCTGGCGTTCGTCCACGGCGAGACGAGTACGGGCGTGCTCCAGCCCGACGTCTCGGAACTTACCGACCTCGCTCACGACAACGACGCACTCACCATCGTCGACGCGGTGACGACCTTCGGCGGCGTCGAACTCCGAGTGGACGACTGGGACGTCGACGTGGCGTACTCGGCCGCCCAGAAGTGTCTCTCCGCGCCGCCGGGTGCGAGCCCGCTCACACTCAACGAGCGGGCGATGGCGAAGATCGAGGAGCGCGACGCGACGGTTCGGTCGTGGTATCTCGACCTCTCGAAACTGGCCGACTACTGGGGCGAGGAGCGTGCCTACCACCACACCGCGCCCATCACGAACGTCTACGCGCTGCGGGAGGCGCTCCGACTCGCCGCCGAGGAGGGCATCGAGGCGCGCTGGGAGCGCCACGAACACGTCGCGGGCGCGCTCAGAGCGGGCGTCGAGGCGATGGGTCTCGATCTCGCGAGCACGAGCTGGCTGCCGAGTCTGAACACCGTTCGTCTACCCGCGGGCGTCGACGATGGAGCGGTCATCGAGGGATTGCTCGACGGCTACGACATCGAGGTCGCGGGCGGGCTGGGCGACCTCTCGGGCGAAGTGCTCCGGGTCGGCTGTATGGGTCATTCGGCACGCCCGGCGAACGTCCTCGCACTACTCGCGGCGCTCGGCAACGTGCTCGAAGGGGAGGAAATCGACGCCGACGCGGGTCTCGCGGCGGCACGGGAGCGGCTCTAGGCGAGCAGCGACGGCCCGACCGAGGGATGGAGCACCTCGTACTCCTCGGAGCCGTCGACGCCGATGACCGCCCAGTCGTAGTCGGGTTTGGCATCGAGCAGGCGCTCGCGGAGGTCCTCGGCCGCATCCATCCACGCGACGAAACAGCGAAGCTCGCCCGAATCGGGGAGTTCGGTCGCCTCGTCGGCGGCCGTGACGCGGACGACGCGCCACTTGCGCTCGGCTCTGAGTTCACAGCCGCTGCCCGATACCGTGTAGCCGAGCTCGGCGAATATCGACCGTGCTTCCTCGGACGGGGTCGTGCTAACAGTCCCCATGTACCGACTGTTACTCGGTCGTTCACAATAAACGTTCGTGCCGGTTACGAAACCGAGTGCCTCTCATGCGCGGCCGTATTCGTGGCGCTATTCGTGGGCGGCATCCCACTCGTCGGCCTTCTTGATGTTCGCACAGTCGTTGCACTTGATGCGTCCCATCGCGTCCATCGCGTTGTCGAAGGTCCGACAGTTGCCACAGAAGTAGCCCCAGCGCCGCTCGGCGCGCTCGTCGGCATAGACGACGAAAAACGGGCCTTTCGAGCCGCGCTCTGCCTCTTCGTGGTCGACGTAGAGGGTTCGCCCGTCGGCCGTCCTCGCATCCATATCGTGGCTGGGTACTCCAGGGGCAAGTGGCTGCTGGGTGCGGCGGGAAATGGAAACGTTCAGGCATCCTCGACGTTTGCCTTCGAGGAATGACGCTGGTCGTCGTGCCCGTCCGGTATCCACTGAGCGAGCACTCACGACGAACCCTCGAAACCGCGATCGACGTCGCCGACGAACACGACGCCGCGCTCAGCGTGCTGCACGTCGATCTCTATCAGTCGGGCCAGCGCGTCACGCAGTCGGCGCTGAAAAACGCCGTCGAGGACGCCTTCGGCCCGCTGTCGAACACGCGCTACGCCGTCCGCCCCGGGTTCCTCGTCGAGGAGACCATCCTCGACGAGATCGCGCTCGAAGACGCGGACATCGTCGTCATCGGCCGCAAGCAGGCCAGTCGCTGGCGGCGGATGGTCCACCGGATCATCGACGAGCCGGACGTGGCGGACTTCCTGCGCGAACAGCTCGACTGTCGGGTCGTCACCGCCTCGCCGACCGAGTGAGTCAGCGCGGGCGCTCGGGGGCGTCGGCGTCGCTCGGCTCGTCGAAGACCACGTGTCGATGGGGGTACGGAAACCCGATGTCGGCGTCCGCGAACGCCTCCCAGATACGTTCTTGGACGCGCGAGCGCACCGCGAGGAGTTTGTAGGGTTCCTTCACCCAGTAGCGAAGCCGCAACGATACGCCGTCGTCGGCGTATTCGTCGATGTAACAGGTCGGGGCGGCCGGATAGCGCGCGCTGCCGATACGGATCGAGGGCCCGCCGCGGATGACGACGTCCTCCTCGCGGGCGGCCCGCTCGATGAGGCCCCGTGCCTCGTCGAGGTCGCACTCGTAGGGCACCAACACGTCGAGAGTGAGCCGCGTCCGGAGGTCCTCGGCCGAGTAGTTGATGACGTCGCGCTCTCGGATCGTGCCGTTGGGGATCACGAGAAAGGTGTTGTCGAGCGTGAATATCTTGGTGTACTGGAAGGTGATGTCCTCGACGAAACCCCGTGTCCCGTCGCCGGCGTCGACGACCTCTATCATATCGCCGATCTCGTAGGATTGGTCCGAGAGGACGAACAGGCCACTGATGATGCTGCCGAGGATGGGCGAGATCACGACGGCGGCCGCGGCCGTGAGCACCGTCACCGACAGGAGGATGTCGTCGAGACCGACGCCGACGAGCGCCGCCGCCGTGAGTACCGCGAGGAACATGACTGCGACGCGCATCGAGCGCAGCACCGCCCGGCTGACGCTCGGCCGGCGGAAGCGGCGGGCGACGCGGCGACCGACCAGCCTGACGAGCAGTTTGCCGCCGTACCACGCGAGCGCGAGCACCAGTATGGCCAGTACCGTTCGCACCCACCACTCCGGCACCCACTCGGGAAGGAGGCGGCTGGCGGTCTGGACGGCTTCTTTCGACCCCTCCTGGATACTGCTGTTCGTCCCGTTCGTGTCGTTCGTTCCGTTTCCGTCCGGCGTGGCGAGCTGGCCGAGCCGCGCAGCGCTCGCCGACACGCCGGAGGAGTCCATACGCCCGGCTCAGTGCCGTCGGGAAAAAGGGTTGCGGAGCACACGTTCCGGGGCGACCCGTGACAGAGCACGGCGGACGGCGTCCACGAGCGGGGTTTTCTAGTGACATACGTGGCTTTCGCACACGAGAAAATGATTTTCCCTCATCGAAAATCGTTACGGGTGAATGGAAACCATTATGGGGTTCACGACGCAAGAGACGAGCGATAGGACGATGGCACGTTTAGAACTGAACGACCTCCATGCAGAGGTCGCTGAGGGCGGCGAGAAGATCCTCGATGGCGTGAGCCTCGAAGTCGAATCGGGCGAGATCCACGCACTGATGGGGCCGAACGGGTCGGGCAAATCGACCACCGCGAAGGTCATCGCGGGCCACCCGGCCTACGAGGTCACCGGTGGCGAGGTGCTCATCCACCTCGACGACGACGAGTTCGAGGGCGTCGAGATTCCAGACGACATGCGCACGTGGAACCTCCTGGAGCTCGAACCGAACGAGCGCGCGGCGCTTGGCGTGTTCCTCGGCTTCCAGTACCCCGCCGAGATCGAGGGCGTCACGATGGTGAACTTCCTGCGCACGGCCTTGAACGCCAAACTCGAAGAGCGCGAGGACCTCTTCGAGGGCGACGAGGGCGCGGATGACGAAGAAGAGGAGGCGGGCTACGAGACCTCGCCGATGGAGGGCGACATGGACGAAGGCGAGGTCGGCGTCGCCGAGTTCCAGCAGATCATGTCCGAGAAGATGGAGCAGTTGGACATGGACGCCGCGTTCGCCCAGCGCTATCTCAATGCAGGGTTCTCCGGCGGCGAGAAAAAGCAAAACGAGGTGCTGCAGGCCGCGATCCTCGAACCGTCGGTCGCGGTGCTCGACGAGATCGACTCGGGGCTCGACATCGACCGTCTCCAGGACGTCTCGAAGGGGATCAACGCGCTCCGTGACGAGCAGGGCGCGGGCATCCTCCAGATCACCCACTACCAGCGGATCCTCGACTACGTCGAGCCGGATCACGTCCACATCATGCTCGACGGCAAGATCGCCAAGAGCGGCGGTCCCGATCTCGCCCGCAGACTCGAAGACGAGGGCTACGACTGGGTCCGCGAGGAAGCCTACGAGACAGCCTGATAAGGCTTCGACCACTACAGACCACACAATGAGTTCAGATCAAGACCACCTACGAGAGACCGACTCGGAGAAGCGCTTCGAGTTCAAGAAAGAACAGTCCTCGGCGTTCCAGGCCGAGAAGGGAGAACTCGACGAGGAGACCATCCGCCTGATCTCCGAGGACAAGGACGAACCCGAGTGGATGCTGGAGCGGCGGCTCCGCGCGCTCCGGCAGTTCCACGCGATGCCGATGCCGACCGACTGGCCGGGCCAGCCCGACCTGAGCGAGGTCGACGTTGAGGAGATCGTCCCGTACATCCGCCCGGACGTCGAGATGCGCGGCGGCGTCGACGACTGGAACGAACTGCCAGAGGAGATCAAGGACACCTTCGACAAACTGGGAATCCCCGAAGCGGAGAAGAACGCACTCTCCGGTGTGGGTGCCCAGTACGAATCCGAGGTCGTCTACCAGAACATGCAGGAGCGCTGGGAGGAGAAGGGCGTCATCTTCTGCAACATGGACAAGGCAGTCCAAGAGCACCCCGAAATCGTCAAGGAGTACTTCATGACGAAGTGCGTGCCGCCGTCGGACAACAAGTTCGCGGCGCTGCACGGAGCCATCTGGTCGGGTGGCTCGTTCGTCTACGTCCCCGAGGACGTCACCGTGGAGATGCCCGTCCAGGCGTACTTCCGGATGAACTCGGAGGGGATGGGTCAGTTCGAGCACACGCTCATCATCGCCGAGGAGAACTCGGAAGTCCACTACATCGAGGGCTGTTCGGCACCCAAGTACAGCAAGTTCAACCTCCACTCGGGCGGCGTCGAGGTGTTCGTCAAGGAGAACGCCCACGTCCAGTATTCCACCGTCCAAAACTGGTCGAAGAACACCTACAACCTGAACACCAAGCGCGCGATCTGCGAGTCCGAGGGGACAATGGAGTGGATTTCGGGGTCGATGGGGTCGAAGGCCACGATGCTCTACCCCTCGACCATCCTGAAAGGTCGCGGCGCGACCGACAACCACATCACCATCGCCTTCGCCGGCGAGGGCCAGAACATCGACACCGGTGCGAAGGTCTACCACAACGCGCCCCGCACTAAATCGACCATCGAGTCGAAGTCGATCTCGAAGGACGGCGGTCGCACCAACTATCGAGGACTGGTGCACATCTCCGACGGCGCGGAGAACTCCAGTACGTCAGTGGAGTGTGACGCGCTGATGTTCGACAACGAGTCGACCTCCGATACGATGCCGTACATGGAGATCGAGGAGTCGAAGGTCGACGTCGCCCACGAGGCTACTGTGGGGAAGATCGGCGACGAGGACGTCTTCTATCTCCAGTCGCGCGGGCTGGACGACGACGACGCCAAACAGATGATCGTCGCCGGGTTCATCGAGCCGATCACCGAAGAACTACCCATCGAGTACGCCGTCGAGCTCAACCGACTCATCGAACTCGAAATGGAAGGGAGTCTCGGGTAATCGATGAGCGCGCAGATACACGCAAATCTCACCGAGGAGCAGGTTCGGGAGATTTCCGAGGGTCTCGACGAACCGGAGTGGCTGCTCGACGAGCGCCTCGACGCGCTCGCGGCGCTCGACGGTCTCGACATGCCCGACGTCATCCGGACGCCGGGGCGCAACTGGACGAACCTCTACAACCTCGATTTCGAGAACCTCGTCGATCCGCTCAACGCGGCCGAGGAGAAGGATCAGGTCGGTCCCGAGGAGGTCGAGGTCCTGTCCATCGCGGAGGCGCTCGCCGAGCACGAGGACCTCGTCCGCGAGCACTTCGGCTCGATCATCGATCCCACCGAGAACTACCTGACGGCGCTCCAGACGGCGCTGTTTTCGACTGGCACAGTCGTATTCGTTCCCGACGGCGTCGATGCCGAGGATGTCACCGTGCGCACGCGGATGAACTCGCGGTCGCTGTTCAACTACACGCTCGTCGTGACGGGTGAATCGAGTTCGGTGACGATTCTCGAACGCCAGACGACTGGCGACGAGATCGACGGCGAGCGCTACTACTCGGGACTCGTCGAGATCGCCGCCGGCGAGAATTCAAATGTGCAGTACGGCTCGCTCCAGAACGTCGATGAGGAGACGTACACCTACACGCTCAAGCGCGGTCACGCCGACACCTACGCCACCGTCAACTGGATCGAAGGCAACGTCGGCTCGCGGCTCACCAAGTCCTCCGTCGAGACGCGGCTGCTCGGCGAAGGTTCCGAATCGAAGATCGTCGGAGCCTTCTTCGGCCACGACGACCAGCATTTCGACGTCGCCTCTCGTGTCTGGCACGAGGCAGAACATACTACTGCGGACCTCGTGACCCGGGGCGTGCTCGACGACGAGGCGCGCTCGGTCTACGAGGGTGTTCAGGACGTCGGCCGCGAGGCGTGGAACACGAGTTCCTACCAGCGTGAGAACACCCTGATGCTGAGCGACGAATCGGAGGCCGACGCGTCCCCCAAGCTGATCATCAACAACCACGACACCGAGGCGAGCCACTCGGCGACGGTCGGACAGGTCGACCAGCAGGACCTGTTCTACATGACCTCGCGGGGGGTCTCACCGCGGGCGGCACGGAACATGCTCGTCGAGGGCTTCTTCGTTCCCGTCCTGGACGAGATCGCCGTAGAGGAGTTCCGCGACGACCTCGACGATCTCGTGGCGGCGCGCCTGCGGGAGTAACCGTTTACTGCCTCCGGTTCTCGACGTTTCTCATGCACGACATCGAGGCATCGATTTTCGAGCGCGCTTTCCGTGGATGGCAGCCGTGAGCGTCAGCCAACCGGTGGCCTCGGACCACCAGCTCGCCCGGCTCCTCCAGATCGGGATGGTCCTCGAAGAGGTCGTCGAGGCGCGTGCCCACCAACACCACTCCGCGGGGGACGACCTCGACGCCGACATCGAGGACCTCTTGGAGCACGCCGCCGAGGAATCGGCCGACCACCGCGACCGGCTGGCGGCGCTCATCGACGACCTCGACGCCGAACAGGTTCCGTTCGAACAGATCGAACCGCTCGTCGCCGCCCACTACGAGCGCGACCGCGACACCGATGGGATCCTCTACGATCAACTGTGCAACGAAGAGACTGCCTACAAGTTCTACGACGACCTCATCGCCGCGGTCGAATCGAGTGCCGCGACGTTCGGCATCGACCGCGGGCGCCTGCTCGACACCCTCTCGACCATCCGCGCCGAGGAAGCGGAGGGGGCCGAGGAGGTCACACGATTGATGGAGGCGCGCGAATGAGTTCTCCCTTCCATTGCCGGAGGTGGCGCAAGTGAACTCGGCAGAGCAGTATCTGAAGGCCATCTATCTCGTTCAGCAGGTCGAAGACGGCCCGGCGGCCACGGGGCGGTTGGCCGAGAGCCTCGACGTGAGTCCGGCGAGCGCCAACGAGATGATCGGCAAGCTCGAAGCGCGCGGGCTGGCCGACCACGAGAAGTACAAGGGCGTGACGCTCACCGACGAGGGTATTGAGCGCGCCCGCGAGTCGCTCCAGACCTACTGCATCATCGAGCGCTTCCTCGTGGAGGTGCTCGACGTCGAGGACTTTCGCACCGAAGCGGGTCAACTCGAAAGTGTCATCGACGAGACGGTCGCCGAGCGCCTCGACACCATCATTGACCGCGAACCGCAGTGTCCCGACTGCTTTGCCCCCGACGAGGACGTCTGTGCGCTGCTCGACGCCGAGACCGGCGCGGCCGATTGAACAGTCCTCTCGAAGCGTTCAAGTGTACTCCTGCGATAGCTGAGTGCGAAGTCCCGTGGTGTAGCGGCCAATCATAATGGCCTTTGGAGCCATTGACGGCGGTTCGAATCCGCCCGGGACTATGGAGAATTTATTACATTTTCTAAAACAGATCGAGTCCGAGCATCTCTTCTTGGATCTCGTTGCCGGCCCGAATGTGACATTCGCTCCGTGGATTCGCGCTGCACAGCAACACGTAGCCCTCTTTCTTGTCCTCTTTTTCGAGGGCCATCCCGTCGCTCTGGTCGACCTCCCCTTCGAGCAGTTTGCCGGTACAGGTGGTGCAGTTTCCCTCTCGACAGGAGTAGGGCAGGTCGAGACCCGCTTCGAGACCGGCGTCGAGGACGTACTCGCCCTCGCTCACGTCGAGTTCGTGGGTGTCGCCATCGAACTCGATGGAGACTCGATGACTCACACGCGCTGACGGAGCTTGTACATCTCGAGCGCTTCGAGGCGCGGGTCGCCGGTGCTACTGGTGTCCTCGTCGAGGCTCGCGCCGCTGACCATCTCGTTGAACGAAGTGCTGACGCCCTCCTCCTCGAACGACGAGTCCATGATGTAGGCCACGTTGTCCCGGATCTCCTCTTCGCTCTCGTCGAGTTCGTCGGCGGCCTCGGCGATGGCTTCGTCGACTTCCCCCTCGCTCGCGGTGAACGATGCCCCGCGGGCGAGTTCGCGGAGTTCGCGGTCCTGGGCCATCAGTCGTCACCCCCATCGGCGGCGACGCCACGCTTTCGCTGATAGTGGCTCTCCTGGTCTTCGAGCCGGGCGTCGAGATCCCACTCGGTGATCTCGTCGTATCGAGCACTCACACGGTCCATGACCTGCATGTAATCGACGTCACAGCCCAAGGTCTCGTTGTACATCCCGTCGATGAGGTTCCCGCCGCGCATGAGCGTCGCGTCGATGTCGAGACCGAGCGGGTCGCCCACCGCCTCGGTGTACATGTAGGCGAAATCGGCCATGTAGGGGACATCCTCGTAGAGCGTGTTCACGATGCCGTCCTCGACGCCCTGATAGGCCGGTTCGCCGGCGCGCTCCTTTTCCAAGAGTTCCTTCAGGAGTTCGACGCCGTGGGTGATGTGGCGACCCTCGTCGGTGCTGATGAACTTGAAAGCGTAGTTCAGTAAGGGGAGGTTCGCCCGTTCGGGCAGTTTGCTGATGGCTGTGGAACCGACTCGTGCGAGGATTCCCTCGACGTTCAGGTGGTAGTTCGTTGCAGCCTTGGCGATGTCTACTGGGTCTTTGGTCTGTGCGGCTTTGGCGGTCAAGAGACCTTGATGTTCGAACACCTCGCCCAGTCCCGTAGTTTGGACGATGGGGACCCGTGTTCCGCGCCGCGGGTCGAGTTCGGTGTAGTTGTCGCGGTCGTCCATCACCTCGTTCATGTAGATGTCGAGGAACTGGGTGTGTTTGTGCTCGGTGAGGGTGAGCATCGTCATGAACATCTCCTTCTGTCGGTTGCCTGCCAAGCAGTCGGCTCCCATCGCCCGCGAGAGGTTGGTGGCGGCGTCGCCGGCGACCTCGGTCTCGCCATCTAAAAAGCCCGACAGCAGATATCGAATCTGGTTGCGCTCGTCCTCGTCGAGCGATGCCCACGCCTCGCGGTCCTGCTCGAAGCCGATCTCGTCGAACAGTTTCTCGACGTTCCACGTGCCCAGTTCGACACCCTTCTGGAACAGCTGATACCACTTGTCCCCAGTGTCGATGCGCTGGCCGGCGTACGTCGGTTCGACTGGCTGTGCCATGCGTACACACACAGGAAGAACGGGGATGACGGTTGTTCCTGCTATACGCGGTGTTTAAAATAGGTATCGGCTGTCGACCCGTCCGGCCGTGTCGCCCAACTCCTGGGCGGCCTCGCTGTATGGCAGAATCGTGGTCGTCGAGCCGTCGAGTTCGAGGTCTTCGGAGAAGATGGATTCCATCACGTCCGCACCCTCCAGAAGATCCTTCCAGTTCCCGTAGGGACCGACGATCCGGAACCCGGGGTCGCGCGCTTCGGGATCTTCGAGAACCGCAGTCTCACGGCACTCGCCATCGTGGAGGTCGACGTACGCGTGGATGGTGTCCTTGTGGAGATACCGCTCCAGTTGATCGAGCAGGTCGTCGAGGTCGGCGGGGAACGCCTCCCGAAGGGTGGGGAACGTGATGGCGGGGGCATCGGCCACGGGGGTCGCCATCACCGCCGCGACGAGCCGTTCGTGGTCGCTGCCCTCTTGATCGGCCAGTCGCCCGTCGAGTTCGTCCGGTGTGCCGGCGAGCAGCGTTTCGACCCGCTCTTGGGAGAGCGACTGGAGATTCTCACGAAGTTCCCGCGAAAGCTCCTCGGGGAGGTCCCCGAGCGGTGTCTCGGTGGGAACGTCCGTGATTTCGAAGACGAAATCACCCGCGAAATCGACGCCCCAACCCTCGCTCGCCTCCCGGTAGGCCTGATTGTCGTTCAGCGCCGCCCGATACGCGGCGAGCCACTCGCGCGATGGAAACCACTCCATGCTGACGCCAGTCGGTCGACATCCCTGATGGTTCGTGCAGTCATACACGGCCGTTTATCCCTACCGGCCGCCCAGCGCTCGCCCGAGGGGATATAAAGCACCTGTTATCCATCGAAGCAAGCCCATTGTGATCCCGGTCATCCCCGGTAGTACGGTCGGCCACGACGCCGACACAAAAATCATGCCAGACGAACAACTCATCCGTCGCATCGAGGACTCGCTCGAACAGGACCAAGACCAGCTCGAAGAGGATCTGCCCGAGATACTCGCCGACATGGAGGGCCAGACCGACGAGCTCGTGCGCGAGCACCCGCAGGTGATGGCGAGCATTCTCGGGCGCATGGAGGAGATGGACATCGCCTCGTTCGTCTCCGAAAACCCCGAGACCGCAGACCAGTTCCAGGAACTGCTCTGGTCGGGGATGCGCGTGATGGTTGAACAGAACCCCGAGGTCAAAGAGCAAATCAACGAGGATATCACGACGAATTTCGAGGCCGACGACTGCCCGATGGAGGGCCATCTCGAAGTCAGAAAAGAAGAGGAACTCATCACCGGCGGGGCGGGTCAACTCGACGACGCCGACATCACCATCACCGGGCCCGCGGACGTGCTGGTGGGTCTCATCACCGGGAACGTGGACCCGATTCAGGGGTTCATGCAGCAGCAGTACGAGATGGATGGCCCGGTCCAGAAGGGCACGAAGCTCGCGCCCATCATGAACAGCCTCTCCGAGCAGGTGCCCGAGTGAGATGGAGCTAACCGACGACCAGCAGGCGTTCCGCGCGGACCTCCGGGAATACCTCGACGACACCATCGACCCGATCGTCGACGAGTCGGATCGAAACGGGCCGATGAGTCGGGACGAACTGATGGGCTACATCGACGACCTGAACGAACTCGGCGTCGGGTTCGACCCCGAGACGGCCCCGAACTTCTTCGGCGACGTCTGGAACTTCACGATTGCCGCCGAGGAGATCAGCTACACGTGGCCGAGTCTCTTGGTAGGCGTGATGATGTCCTTTCCCGCGCTGTTCGTCCAGTTCGCATCCGAGCAGACCCGCGAGGCGATGCTCCCCAAACTCGAAGACGGCGACTGTCTCTCGGCGCTCGCCGTCACCGAGCCGAAAGGCGGCAGCGACACCGCTCGGCCGAACACCGTGGCGAAAAAAGACGGCGAGGAGTTCGTTTTGAATGGAGAGAAGACGTGGGTCGGCAACGCCCACTACGCCGACTGCGTGCTCGTGGTCGCCCGCGACGACTCGACGGGGGCCTCGGACATGTTCATGGTCGACAGGGAGAACAATGCCTTCGAGACCGAGGAACTCGACAAGATGGGCTGGAAGGGTGTCTCGAACGCGACGATCTCCTTCGACAACGTGCGCGTGCCCGAGGGCAATCGCCTCTCGAACATGTTCTCGAACGCCATCATGGCGGGCAACGACATGAACGACATCGTGCCGTTCCCCGAAAGTGTCACACAGCTGTTCTTCGACCAGAAACCGCTGAACGCGACGTTCTCGTTCATGCGCACGGGGATGTCGTTCATGTCCGTGGGCATCATGCAGGCGGCCTTCGACGCCGCGCTCGACCGGGCGACCGACCGCGAGACGTTCGGCAAGCCGATCGCCGAACACCAACTCGTCACCGAGAAGCTGTACGACATGAAGGCCGGTCTCGAAACCTCCCGCCAGCTCTCGCGGCGGGCGGCCGAACTGCTCGAAGACGGCAGCGAGGACGCGCGCCTGATGTCCTCGCTGGCGAAGGGCTACACCAGCGAGACGTGTAAGGACGTGACCGACGACGCCCTACAGGTGTACGGCGGCGAGGGCCTGAAGACCGAAAACCGGCTCGAACGCTACTACCGCGACGCCCGTGTCATGACCATTCCCGACGGCACCACCGAGATCCAGAAGCTCATCGTCGGGAAGGAACTCACCGGCCAGAGCGCGTACAACTGACCCGTGCAGCAACCGACCGAGGAGCAAGGACACGTCAGGCATTTCACGCTCTCGCTCCGGCCGGGGGAGGGTCTCGTCCACCCCGTCGACGACGCGCTCGCGGCCGCGCCAGCCATCGGCCGGGAGTCGCTGAGCCACATCCAGAGTCACGGCGGGACGAGCGCGCTGTGTTACCGGCTGCAGGGCGATGAAACGTCCCTCGCGAGCGTGCTCGACGAGCGCCCGGACGTCCTCGTCTCCGACCACATCCGCGACCACGAGGGCGCGTTCGGGCTGTATCTCCGCGTCGAGGGGTGTCTCGATACGTTCGAGCGGTGTTTCTTCGAACAAGGGCTGCTCGTCGACCCGCCGGTGACGTTCCCCGGTCATGGGCTTCCCCTGAGCGTCATCGGTACGCCCGCGATGGTCAAGCACGCGATGGAGCGCCTGCCCGACGGGACGGCCTGTTCGGTCGAGCGACTGGGTGCGGCGAACGCCGACCGACAGCTACTGGCGACGCTCACTGACCGCCAGCGCGAGGTCATCGAGACGGCCTTCGAACTCGGCTACTACGAGATCCCCCGGCAGACGACCCACGCCGACATCGCGGCCACGCTCGACCTCTCGGGGTCGACCGTCGACGAACACCTCCGGAAGGCCGAAGCCAGACTGATGGAACAGTTGCTCTCCTGACGCACGGTCACGTCGGTACACGATGCGGTGATTTAAACACCACTGCATGAGCGGCCACAGGGCTACGGTTCGATGACTCCATCCCTCACCTGCGATGTCCGACAAAGACGAAATCAGACAGCAACTCCACGACGGCTTCGAGGACGCCGACTACCCCGTATCAAGCCCGATGGACCTCGTGCCGGCCCTTCCCAATGGCCCCTCGACCACCTTCGAGTCCGGCGACGTGAGCTTCACCGCGATGGAACTCAACTCGCAGGCCGGTGGCCGACAGGAGTTCCCCTACGAGGACGTCGACCCGCTCGTCGACGACGTCATGGCCGGTCTCGAAGACGAGGGCTACTTCGACTGAGACGCGCCGCTGGCGGACGACCGGTGCGTCGAAAGTCAAAAAACCGCCTTCTCAGGCCGCTGCGTCGCCGTAGGTCTCGTCGAGGTAGGCGACGATGTCGTCGGATTCACTCATTCCGTCGACGTCGTGTTCGGGGTCGACGAGGACCGGCACGCCGGTTTGGCCGCTGACGTCCTCGACTTCGGTGCGTTCGTCATGTGAACTCGGCACCATGTGCGACTCGTAGTCGAGGTCGAGGTCGGCGAGTTTGTCCTTCACTTTCGCACAGTACGGACAGCCTTCCAATTCGTAGAGTTCGAGGTTCGACACAGAGGTAGTAGGGATGCGAGCCTCAAGAACGCCACGATGGTGCGGGCGGCGCACACTCCCGCTACGAGAACACGCCCGCGACCCGCCGACGGATGCGCCGGCGCTGATAGATCGCCTCTCCGACGGTCCAGACGAGCACGACGAGCAGCGCCCCGACAAGCGCGGCGAAGGCCCAACTCGACAGCCAGACCGGGCGGACGAACGGCGTCACGTGCGCGTAGCGCTCGGCGGCCGACTGAACGGTCTCTTGGACGGGGGTGCCCGCCGCGGTCGCCGCGACCCACGTCGAAAAGCGCGTCTGGCTGGCGAGACCGCTCTCGGAACTCCCCGAGAGGGTGTAGTTGCCCGTGGCGTTCTGGTCGGCGATGGTCGGGCCGTGCGAGCCGCCGACCGAGGCGTTCCGGTCGGCCGACCCGGCGGCACTCAGTCGCTCGGCGTCGTAAGGTGCCCACGGTGCGTAGTACTCCCAGACGACCTCGCCCCTCGGTGTGACTTCGAGCACGCGCTGGTTCAGCGTGTCCGTAATCAGGGTGTTGCCGTTGGGCAGGCGGTCGGCGTCGCGCGGCCAGTTGAACCCGCCCGAGAGTTCCCACGTCCGGGCCCACTCGCCCTCGCCGCGGCGCTCGTACTCGACCACGCGGTCGTTCTCCGAATCGGCCACGAGGACGGTGGGCGTGCCGTCCGAGCCTTCGAGATAGTCGGGGTTGTGCTGTTCGAACAGCGTCGAGTGGTTGCCGTCGCTGCCCAGACGCATGGTGATGTTGCCCGTCTTCCGATCGACGACGATCGCCTGGTCGAAGTTGCGCGGCGAGGCGAGATACTTGCCCTCGCCGATCTTGTCGACGTCGTTGACGTGCGACCAGTCTTCCGAGTAGCCCCCGTCGGTCGATTCGGGGTAGTGCTCGTTGAACCGCCACTCCCAGACGATCTCTCCTTTGCCCCGGTCGTAGATGAACAGCCGGTCGTTGGCGACCCCCGACTCGTTCGTGTTGCGCATGTTCGCCACGAGCAACTGGTCGCCATTGATGAGGTCTACGTCGTGAGTGTCCTCGGCGTCGAATTTTTCACTCCAGACGCGAGTATCGGTTTCGGGGTCGAGTTCGTACACCACGGTATCGCCCGGTACCGTGGATGTCACGAGCAGGTTGCCATTGGAAAGCGGGTCGACGTCGTAGAACCAGCGTGCACCCTCCTGTGAGCCGTTGTGCACCCACTCCGTTCCCCCGCGCTCGCCGGCCGAGACGAGTCGGGCCGGCTTCTTCCCGTTGCCGATGCCCTGGAAGTGGAACCCCTGCACGCTCACGACCGTCGAGCCGTTGGCGGGTTCGTCGACCGTGCCGGGACCGAGGTTCGTCGGTTCGTAGGTGGCCGCCGAGACGGCCGCCGCGAGCAGCAGCGCACCGACGACGAGCGCGAGCAGCCCCCGGAGCAGCCAGCGCCGCGGCGGAAGCGAATCCATACCGTTCAGGACATCCCGTCGGTTGAATCGCTTGCGATTGCCGCCCGTCCGCTCACTCGTCGGCGAGCAGTTCGGTGGCGGTAACCAGCGCGTCGAGTTCGACGTCGGCGTCGGCGAGCGCCTCGCGTGCGCCCTCCTCGCGGTCGACGACGACGAGCACGCGCTCGACGTGTGCGCCCGCCTCGCGCAGCGCCGCGACCGCATCGAGCGCGCTCTGGCCCGTGGTGGCGATGTCCTCGACGACGACCACCGACTCGCCCTCCTCGAACCTCCCCTCGATGCGATTGCCCGTGCCGTACCCCTTCTGTTCTTTTCTGACGATGACGTACGGCGCGTCGGTCGCGAGGCTCGTCGCGGCGACCAGCGGAACGGCCCCGAGCGCCACGCCGGCGAGCTTCTCGTCGTCGAGCCGTTCGGCGAACGATTCGGCGATCAGCGAGAGACACGAGGGATCGGTCTCGAAGCGGTACTTGTCCACGTAGTAGTCGCTCGTGCCGCCGTGCGAGAGTTCGAACTCGCCGAACTCGATCGCGTCGGCGTCCCGAAGCGCGTCGATGAGTTCCGTTTCGGTCATGTACGCGGGTCGAATGGAGGGAGTATAAACGGCGCGACAGCGCACGACCACCGTCGTTGGACTCTCGTCCCCCCCCCCCCCTCTCCCCTCAGCGCGACTCCTGCCGGCGATACAGCGGTTCGTCCTCGACGTCGATGGGGACGCCGGTATCGTTGGTCTCGCCGAAACCGGCGCTGAGGACGCGCGTGAGGGCGTCCTCGACGCGCTCGTCGGTCTCTTGGTACTGGTCGGGCGAGACCTCGACGACGAACCCCGTGGTGATGTTCGGTGCGGTCGGCAAGAAGAGCACATCGCGGCCGTCCTCGGTCCGTTTTCCCGTTTTGAACGCCGTCATCCGCAGTCCGTCCCAGGTTTCGAGTTTTACCGGGGTTTGGAGGTCTGCGGTGCCCGTCACCGCGGTTTCGACGGCCATCTTCGAGGCGTTGTAGACCACGCGCAGGCCCGGCAGGCTGTTCATAACGTCGTCGATGGCGCTCTCGACCAGTGGACCGCTCGCGGTGCGCATCAGGTAGCCAACGCCGAAGACCAGCAGGGCGAACACCGCGAGCGTCAGCGGCACGCGGACGATGGCCGGCTGGATGGCCTCGATGAACGGCAGGCTGGCGATGGCGTTGTAGACGAACGCGAGCACGTAGAGGGTGACGATGATGGGCACGAGCACGACCAGTCCACGGGTTCCGTCGCGCTTCCAGGAGACCATTGGCTCGTATGATTACCCCCGAAGGTTATCATACTGCCGGCGAAATCCGGGGACAGCGGGGTCCGTCGGTGCCACATCGGGTTCGCGGCGGTCTACCGGCCGACTATCGCGCGTAGCCCAAACAGCAGGTTTTGTCGGCGCTCCATCATCCGACGGTAGAAATACGAGAACCACCGGTCGCCGTAGGGCACGTACTGATGGACCTCGTACTCCGCGGTGAGATCACGCTGTGCGCTCTCACGCACCCCCATCAGCATCTGTATCTCGAAGTCGGTTCCGTGAGTGTCGTGTAGCTCTTTGGCGTAGTCGACCATCGCGGGGTCGTGGCTGCCGACCGCGATGCCGCCGTCGAACTCGGCGAACATGATGTCGAGACACTCGCGGTAGGCCTCGTCGACACGCGATTTCTCCCGGTGGGCGACCGCGGCGGGTTCGTCGTAGGCACCCTTCACGAGTCGTACCTTTCCGGGGTAGTCGGCCAGTCGGTGGAGGTCGTCGGGGGTGCGCTCGAGGTTCGCCTGCACGCAGACACCGAGGTCTTCGTATTCGGTGACGTGGTGGGTGTAGGCATCGAGGGTCACGTCGGTCGTCTCGTGGTCTTCCATATCGATCCAGACGAACACCCCGTGTTCGGTCGCGCGCTCGACGACGCGTTGGAGGTTCGAGCGAAAGCACTCCTCGGCGACGCCGAGACCGAGCTGTGAGGGTTTGACCGAAATCGATGTATCGAGTCCCGCCTCGCCGATGGCTTCGACGAGCGCACAGTAGGCCTCGCGGTCTTCGGCGGCCGGCTCGGGGCTGTCGTAGTGCTCGCCGAGGAGGTTGCAGATGCTCGCGATGCCCTCGGCATCGAGCGCGCGGGCGTGAGCCAGCACGTCGCGGTCGGTCTCACCGGCGACGAACCGGCTCGCGATCGGTGGTATCATGCACGCACCTCCCGCCGACGGTGACAAAGAACTGTCGTTCGCGGACGAAACAGGGTGGTTAAGACCGCTCGGTGCCGAGTTATCCCCGTGACTCTCGTCGAGACGGTCGCCGTCGCGATATGGACGATGCTGCCGGCGTACGTTCCGAACAACGCCGCTGTCCTGCTGGGTGGCGGTCAGCCCATCGACGACGGCCGAACGCTCGACGACGCGCGCATCCTCGGCGACGGCAAGACGTGGCGCGGCGCGCTCGCCGGCACGCTCGCCGGCGTGGCGCTCGCGCTCGTCCTCAATGCGATCGCCCCCGCGGTCGGAACCGCGACCGGGTTGGCGCTGCCGACCTTTCCACCCATCGCCGTCCTCGCGCTCCCGCTCGGAGCGATACTCGGCGACATGCTCGCCTCCTTCCTCAAGCGGCGCACGGGCCGCTCGCGTGGAGCCGCCTTCCCGGGTCTCGACCAACTCGATTTCCTCGTCGGCGCGCTCGCACTCACCGCGCTGACCGTCACCGACTGGTTCACCGCGACGTTCACCCTCGGCGTGCTCGCCACGATCGTCCTCGTGACCCCGCTGTTGCACGTCACCACGAACGTCGTCGCCTATCGTGCCGGGTTGAAAAGCGAGCCGTGGTAGTACCTTTTTACTTCGTCGGGTTCGCGCGAGGCGCGAACCACTCCTCGCAAAAAGCTACGCTAAAAACTTCCCGCTCGTTCGCTTCGCTCACTCCCGGTGAACCCCGCTCACTTCGTTCGCGCGGACATCCTCCGCAAACCGTACAGCACCGCTGAAGCCCTCGGCGCGCGCTCACTTCGTTCGCTGCTCGCTTCGCTCGCGCACCTCGCCCTTCATCCACCAGGAGCGGCCACCGCAGCCACACAACCGCCACCGGCCGGCGGCAGCGCCGGCAAACAAATCCAGCAGTGAGCTCCAGTCGGTGCGCGCGGCGTCTCTCGAAGGGGGTATGAACCCAGCCACCCGAACGCCGGCATGAGCACACACGAGGGAGCCATCAGGCTGGCGACACGGGGGTCCGACCTCGCGCGCCGACAGGCCACCGGCGTCAAGGAACACCTCGAATCCCGCCGCCGCGCAGTCGAACTCGTCGAGGTCGAGACGACGGGTGACAAGATCCGCGACGAACTCATCCACCGTCTCGGAAAGACGGGCGCGTTCGTCCGCGCGCTCGACGAGGAGGTTCTGGATGGTGACTGCGACCTCGCCGTCCACTCGATGAAGGACGTCCCGACCGAGGGGATGGACGGATTGGTCGTCGCGGGCGTCCCCGAGCGGGCGACCCCGGGCGACGTGCTCGTCACGCCCGACGGGACGGGTTTCGAGGAACTCCCCGATGGTGCGACCGTAGGCACGTCGAGCCTCCGCCGGAAGGCCGAGATACTCGCCACCCGACCCGACCTGAACGTCGAACCGCTCCGGGGCAACGTTGACACCCGCATCGAGAAACTGCTCGCGCCGCATCGCCAGCGCGAACACGAAGAACGGATGGAGGCCGACGAGGAGGGCGACGACGAGTTCGAGCGCACGCCCCAGGAGTGGTTCGACGATCTGCGCGAGATCGAGCGGTCGGCGCTCGAACGCGAGGTCGACGTGGAGTACGACGCCATCGTGCTCGCGGCGGCAGGGATCGAACGGACGGGGATCGGGCGCGGACTCGATATTCATGAACTCCCGCCCGAGAAATTCGTCCCGGCTCCCGGGCAGGGCGCGCTCGCCGTGACCGCGCCCGACGGCACGCTCGCCGAAACCATCAATCAGAGCATCGACCACCCGCGTACGCGCGTCGAGACGACCGTCGAGCGCGTGGTCCTCGAAGAGCTCGGCGGCGGCTGCGTCGCCCCGATGGGCGCGTACGCGGTCGTCCAGGGCGAGTACGTTCATACTACTGTTCGCGTGCTGAGCGAGGACGGCACCGAGGAAGTGAGTGCGACGCGCGATCTGCCGATCGAGAGCCATCCCGAGGCAGCCAGCCAGTTCGCCGCCGATCTCGCCGACCAGGGCGCGGCCGAACTCATCGAACGGGCCCGCGGGACCGACGGGGAGGCCAAGCGCGCCGAATGAATGGTACTGTGTCCCTCGTCGGCAGCGGCCCAGGCGACCCAGAACTGCTGACCGTGAAGGCACGCCGGCGCATCGACGCGGCCGATGTCGTGCTCCACGACAAGCTTCCGGGACCCGAGATCATCGATACGATCCCCGAGGCGAAGCGCGAGGACGTCGGCAAGCGCGCCGGCGGCGAGCGCACGAGCCAGGAGTATACCAACGAACGGCTGGTCGAACTCGCTCGCGAAGGCAAGAACATCGTTCGACTGAAGGGTGGCGACCCGTTCGTCTTCGGCCGCGGTGGCGAGGAGACGAGCCATCTCGCCGCCAACGGCGTCGATTTCGAGATCGTGCCAGGGATCTCCTCGGCGCTCGCCGCACCCGAACTCGCAGGGATTCCCACCACCCACCGCGAGCACGCCTCGACCGTCTCGTTCGTCACCGGGCACGAGGACCCGACGAAAGAGGAATCGGCCGTGAACTGGGACGCGCTCGCCGCGACTGGCGGAACGATCGTCGTCTTGATGGGCGTCGGCAAGCTCCCCGACTACACCGCCGCGCTCCGGGAAGCGGGGATGAGCAGTGAAACCCCAGTTGCGCTCGTCGAGCGCGCGAGCCGACCCGACCAGCGCGTCGCGACGGGAACGCTCGACACCATCACCGATGTCGCCGAGCGCGAGGGTATCGAGCCACCCGCGGTCACGGTCATCGGGCAGGTCGTCGGCGAGCGCGAGCAGCCCCGGGAGGCCCGGCAATGAGAGTCGCCGCCTTCCGGCCGGACGACGAACGCCTCGAACGCGCGGGCGAACTGCTCGCGTCGCTCGGCGTCGAGCCGATTCTCGATCCGATGCTCGCGGTCGAGCACACGGGCGAGCAACCACGAGCGGACGCCGATTACACCGTACTCACGAGCAAGACAGGGGTAGAAATCGCCGCGGCGGCGGGCTGGCAGTCCGACGGCGTGCTCTGTGCCATCGGCGACGCCACGGCGGCGGCGCTGCGCACGGCGGGCTACGATGTCGACCGCGTGCCGGCGGAGTTCTCCTCCGTGGGTCTCGTGGCCGACCTCGAAGACGAAATCACAGGCGCGCGCTGTGAGGTCGCCCGGAGCACGCACGGCTCGCCGAAGCTCACCGACGGGCTCGAACGCGCCGGCGCGTACGTCCACGAGACAGTCTTGTACGAACTACGCCGCCCGCCCAAATCGGGCGAATCGGCGGCGCTGGCGGCGAGCGGCGATCTCGCGGGTGCGCTGTTCACCTCGTCGCTCACGGTCGAGAACTTCCTCGCGGCCGCCGCCGAGCGGGGCGTGCGCGAGGCCGCGGTTGCGGGGCTGAACGGCGCGGTCGTGGGAGCCATCGGCGAACCGACCCGGAAGACCGCCGAACGCGAAGGCATCATCGTCGACGTCGTTCCCGAGATCGCGTCGTTCGAGGCACTCGCGCGCGAGACCATCGAGCAGTTGTCGGAATAGGCAACGAGACAGGTTGCAGCGGCCACCGTACCGCGACGGCCACATCCTCCCCAACCGATTCCTTCGCTTCGCTCAGTCATCCCTCGGACGAGTCGTGCTCACGCGCTCCCGAGCGCCACAGCCGCCAGTCGAATATTTCGGGTCCGTAGCGCGCGGTCCAGAGGTTTAAACCCGATTGCGCCGTATCCAGCGTCGATGGGTGGACCGATTCCGGCACTCGACGCGCGCGCGAAATCGTGCGCCGAGCGCCTCGCTCGCGCCGAGCGGGTGCTGCTCGCCTCGCACATCGACGCCGACGGACTCACGAGCGCGGCCATCGCCGCCGAGGCGCTCGATCGCGCCGACATTCCCTTCGAAACCGTCTTCGAGAAACAGCTCGACCCCGACGCGATCGCGGGGATCGCCGAGCGCGATTTCTCCACCGTGCTCTTCACGGATTTCGGCAGCGGCCAACTCGACGACATCACCGATCACGAGGCCGCGGGCGCGTTCACACCGGTCGTCGCCGACCACCACCAGCCGGCCGACGCCGGGACCGAGTTCCATCTGAATCCTCTCTTGGAGGGACTCAACGGCGCGACCGAGCTCTCGGGAGCCGGCACGACCTACGTTCTCGCGCGGGCACTGGGTGGCGAGCGCAATCGTGACTTGGCGGCACTGGCGGTCGTCGGTGCGGTCGGCGACATGCAGGACTCGTCGGGTGAACTCGTCGGCGCGAACAAGAAAATCGTCGTCGAGGGCGTCGAAGCGGGCGTGCTCACCGAGACGACCGATCTCGCGCTCTACGGTAAGCAGAGCCGCCCGCTGCCGAAACTCCTCGAATACGCCAACGACGTTCGCATCCCCGGCATCTCGGGCAGCGAGCGCGGCGCGATCGGCTTCCTCTCCGATCTCGACATCGGGCTCGAACAAGATGGGGAGTGGCGGCGCTGGGTCGATCTCACGACCGACGAGCGACAGACGGTGGCCAGCGCGCTGTTACAGCGTGCGGTCGCTCGTGGCGTGCCCGCGAACCGCATCGACGATCTCGTCGGGACGATCTACACGCTCACGAACGAAGCCGAAGGCACCGAACTGCGCGACGCCAGCGAGTTCTCGACGCTGCTCAACGCGACCGCGCGCTACGACCGCGCCGACGTCGGACTGGCGGTCTGTCGTGGCGACCGCAACGCGGCACTCGACGAGGCCAGAACCTTGCTCACCAATCACCGAAAGAACCTCGCGACGGGACTCAACTGGGTGAAGCAGGAGGGCGTCACGCAGGGCGAGCACGTCCAGTGGTTCGACGCCGGCGACCGCATCCGCGAGACGATCGTGGGCATCATCGCGGGGATGGCGCTCGGGACCGATGCGCTGCGCGGCGACCGACCGGTCATCGCCTTCGCAGCGAAAAGCGACACCGAGAGCAAGGTCTCCGCGCGCGGCACGCACCGGTTGGTCCGGGAGGGTCTCGACCTCTCGGCGGTGATGGGCGAGGTCGCGCGGGCGCTCGGCGGCGACGGCGGCGGCCACGACGTCGCCGCGGGGGCCACGATTCCGAGCGGACAGGAAGAGACGTTCGTCGAACGCGCCGACGCCGTCGTCGCCGATCAGCTCGGCTGACTACTCGATAGTGGCGACCACGAGAAAGGTCTCGGGCCGCGCGAACGCGTGCTCGATCGTGAAGCCGTGTTCGAGGAGGTTCTCGACAGCCGTCTCGACGGTGTAGCGTTCGTCGAGCGGCGGACCGTGATCGCCGATGCCCTCACCGCTCCAATCGACGATCGCGAGTCGAGCCGTCGGAGCGAGCACTCGGCGAATCTCGGCGAGCGCGTCGTCGCTCGCGAACTCGTGGTAGGTCATCGTCGAGAACGCACTATCGACGGAGTCATCCTCGAACGGCAACTCCTCGATGCCGGTCGTCACCGGCTCGACGTTCTCGGGCAGCCCCTTCTCGGCGTAGTAGTCGTGCATCGCCTGCTGGACGTCGACCGCGTAGACCGTGCCGGCGTGCGGGGCGACGACGTCGGTGAAAAAGCCCGTGCCGCTGCCGAGGTCGGCGACGGTGTCCCCGGGGTCGGGCGCGAGCGCCCAGAGCAGTTCCTCGCCGGAGACGTATCGGTAGCGTCGCTCGGCTTCCTCTAACCTGTCAGCGCCGTCGGCGTCGAAGGTGTGATGGCCCATTCAGAGCGCCTCGAAGGCCTCCTCGGCGAGCGCGCCGGTGTCCGCGACGATGTCGGCCATCACCTCGTCGTCGGGGGCCAGGCCGACGAGGCGCGCGATGCGCATGATCGAGACGTGATAGACCGTTTGCGTCCCCGGAGCTTCCTCCCAGACGACGACGTTGCAGGGAAAGAGTCCGCCCATGCGGTTGTCGGTGGCATCGAGCGCGCGATCGGCGACCGCGGGATTGCACGCCCCGAGTACGTAGTAGGGGTCGCGGTCGGCGTCGACCTTCTCGTTGAGCAGTTCGGACGGCGAGAACTCGACGGGGATCCCGAACCCCGCGTCGGTGAACGTCTCGCGGACGTGTTCGACCGCCTCGTCGTGGTCCATCTCCAGCGTAGTGCGCTTCACGCCGACGTCCTCGTCGTCGAGTTGTGTGGGATCGATGGGCAGCGTCATTCGTGCGAAGTATTGTGCGCTCCGCGAAAAACCCTTTCGGGAGTCAGTGATCGGCGGCCGACTGCACCCACACGGTCTTCTCGTTGACGAACTCGCGGATGCCCCGCCGGGCGAGTTCGCGGCCGTAGCCAGAGTCCTTGACGCCGCCGAAGGGGAGTCGCGGGTCGGATTTTACCAGCTGGTTGACGTAGGTCATCCCGGCCTCGAACTCGTGGGCGACGCGCTCGCCACGCTCCAGATCGTCGGTCCACACGGAGGCTCCAAGCCCGTACTCGATGTCGTTGGCGAGGGTGATGGCCTCGTCCTCGCTACCGACCTCGAAGATCGAAGCGGCGGGACCGAAGACCTCCTCGTTGGCCGCGGCCGCGTCGCGTGGGACGTCGGTGAGCACCGTCGGTGGGTAGTAGAAGCCATCCCTGTCGAGCGGTTCGCCGCCGAGTTCGCAGGTCGCGCCAGCTTCGATCGTGCGCTCGACTTGATCGTGAAGGTCCTTCATGAGGTCCTCGCGGGCCTGCGGTCCGACGTCGGTGTCTTCGTCTTCGGGGTCGCCGACGGTCAGGTCGTCCATCTCCCCGACGAATTTCTCGACGAACTCGTCGTAGACCGCCTCGTGGACGATGAAGCGCTTCGAGGCGATACAGGACTGGCCGGAGTTGAGCGTCCGTGCGTTCGCGCCGACGGCGGCGGCGGTGTCGACGTCCGCATCGTCGAGCACCACGAACGGGTCGTTGCCGCCGAGTTCCAGTACTGATTTCTTGATCTCGCTGCCGGCCGTCTCGGCGACCGCCCGGCCCGCACCCTCGCTGCCGGTGAGTGTCACGGCCTTCACCCGCTGGTCGCGGATGATCTCCTCGACGGGGTCGGAGTGAATGATGAGCGACTGGAAGACATCTTCGGGATAGCCCGCCTCCAGCATGACGTCCTCGATGGCCTGCGCGACCCCCGGAACGTTCGAAGCATGTTTCAGGAGACCGACGTTGCCGGCGGTGACGTGGGGTGCGATGAACCGGAAGACCTGCCAGAACGGGTAGTTCCACGGCATCACGGCCAGAATCGGCCCGAGCGGCTCGTGGGAGACATACGTCTTCGTCTCGGGGGCGCTTCCCACTAGCTCGTCCTGGAGGTGTTCGTCGGCGCGTTCCTCGTAGTACTCACAGGCCCACGCGCACTTTTCGACCTCCGCGACGGCCCCGTCGATGGGTTTGCCCATCTCGCGGGTCATCAACTCGGCGTACTCCTGCTTGTTTTCGCGGAGCACGTCTGCCGCCCGGCCGATGAGTCGCTGGCGTTCGCCCATCGACACCTCGCGCCACTCCGCGAAGGCATCGCTCGCGGCGTCGAGCGCCGCCTCGATGTCCTCGTCGGTGTCGTCTGCGACCGGTTCGAGCGTCTCGCCGGTCGCCGGGTTGGTGCGTTCCATGCCCGCGTTTGGGTAGCGAGTCAATTGTAGCTTCGGCCTGCCGTGGCAGACTCGTGGCTACGCCGCGAGGCTGAACCCGCGGTCTGCGAGGAGTTCGGGCAGGCGGTCGCGATGGTCGCCCTGGAGTTCGATGCGCTCGTCGTCGACGGTACCGCCGGTGGCGAGATGGCGCTTCAGTTCGGAGGCGAGGTCCGAGACGTCGACTCTATCGGTGTCGAGACCCTCGACGATGGTCACGGCCTTGCCGTACCGTCGTTCGTCCACGCGGATCGAAACGCGCTGTTCGGCCCGTGCGAGGTCGCCCCCGACGTCGAGTTCGTCGGGCAATCCGGTTATCGAATCGATGTCGTCCTGTGCCACGTCGGTGATAGGTGCCCGACACACAAACGCCCGTGGCGCGGCGAACGCATTTATCCGCTCAGGCCGTTGTCGAGCCTGTAATGGCCGACTTCGACCTCATCGTGTTCGGCGGCGGCACCGGCAACACGGTCGCCTCGGCGGCGGCCGCGGAGGGACTGGAGACCGCACTCGTCGAGCGGGGTCCGATCGGCGGACTCTGCCTCAACCGGGGCTGTAACCCCTCGAAGATGCTCATCCAGCACGCGACCGTCGCCAATCGGATTCGAGAGGCGGAGGGGTTCGGTATCGACGCGACAATCGACGAGATCCGCTTCGGTGAGTTCGTCAGGGACGTCAACGACGAACTCGCGGACATCGCGAGCGCGAAAAAGGAGAACAAACGCGAGGAGGTGAACCTCACACTGTTTCAGGAAGAGGCGCGGTTCGTCGACGACCACACCATCGAGACAGAAAGCGGCGAGACTCACACGGGCGAGGAGGTCGTCATCGCGGCCGGGAGCACGCCGGTGATCCCCGGAGCCATCGACGGACTCGACGATGTTGAGTTCCTCACCAGCACCGACGCCATCCGCCTCGAAGAACCACCAGAGAGGCTGGTGGTGCTCGGCGGCGGCTACATCGCGGCCGAACTCGGCTACTACTTCGATGCCTTCGGAACCGACGTGGCGCTCATCGAGATGGAAAATTCCCTTGTACCCCGCGAGGACGACGACGTGGCGGCGGCGTTCACCGACATCGCCGAAGAGCGCCACGACGTCTATACGGGCTATCGCGCCGCGGAAGTCACGGAATCGGGCGGCGAAATTACTGTTACCGCCGAGTCCGAGGACGGTGAGAGCGTCGAGGTGACGGGCGACGAACTGCTGGTGGCGCTCGGTCGCCGGCCCAACACGGACGGCATCGACCTCGATGCGACGGGCGTCGCGACGACCGACGCGGGTTTCATCGAGACCGACGCACGGTTGCGAACGAACGTCGAGGGAATCCGGGCGATGGGCGACATCGCCGACAACGGGATGTTCAAGCACTCGGGCGACTACGAGGGCGAGATCATGATCGACAACGTCGTCCACGGGGCCGAACGGGAGGCCGACTTCACCGCCCTTCCCCACGCGGTCTTCGCCGAACCGCAGATCGGCGCGGTCGGCGAGACCGAGGCGGCACTCGACGAGGCAGGGAGGGAGTATGTCGTCGGCCGGGCCGCGTTCACCGACACGGCGATGAGTCGGGCATTGAAACTCGACCGGGGCTTCGCGAAGGTGCTCGCCGACCCCGACAGTCACGAGATCCTCGGCTGTCACGTCATCGGCCACGAGGCCTCGATGCTGATCCACGAGGTCACCCCGGCCGTGCGCTACGGACTGAGCGCCGACGACCTCGCGAACACCCTGATCCACGCCCATCCCGCGCTGAGCAAGGTCGTGATGAAGGCGTGTGCGGACGTTTCCGGGAACTGAACGCGGTAAGCACTGTCCCGGACGACAGGCACTAACGGGTGGCGAGCCTACGGCGAGCGATGCTCGACGACAACAAGACGGTGTTTCACCTCGTGGACGGCGACAGTGACGACCAAGAACTCACCCTCACGCTCGCAGAAAATCTCACGAAGGACGACACCATCGACATGGAGGACGTCGCGATCCTCGCACAGGCCGAGGGTATCGACCCGGTGACGACGGACGGCGACCAGAGTGACCGCGTGCGCTCGCTCGTCGAGAGCGGCGTCTCGGTCAAGGCGTGTTCGAACACGCTCGCCATGTTCGACCTCGAAGAGTCCGACCTCGTGGATGGCGTCGAGGTCGTCTCGTCGGGCGTCGGCGAACTCACCCGACTCCAAAACGACGGTTACGCCTACATCAGCACGTAGCGCGAACGCCACAGCACGCCGACCGCACGGACGCAGAAACCGGCGGTCGCCTACCCGTCCGACGACGAACCGAACCCGTTTTCCAGTTGATCGAGCGTCGCTTCGAGCAGGTCTCGTTTGTCGGCATCGTGCGCCAGCACGCGCTGTGTCCAGCGGTCGTGCTCGGAATCGAGCGTGAGGTAGACGACCGTGCGCCCGACGAGAACGGTCGCGGTGCTCGTGACGTGCTGGCGGTGTTCGGGGCCGCTCGGAAGTTCGATGACGCTTTGCACTCGGGGGCGCTTGCGGAGGCGTTCGACCTCGCTCGCGGAGAGCGACTCGGCGGGGAGTCCGGTGGCTAATTCCACCATCAAGAGGGAGTACACTACTCGACGGTATGTAGATGCTGCCTGCTGTCGACGGTTGCTCCTCACACGTGCGCCACCGGAGACACGGTGCGGGCGCGGGATATTTCACTACCGGAACGGTACGGAGACCGTGATAGACCTCCGAAGCGATACGGTCACGCGCCCGGACGACGCAATGGGCGAGGCGGCACGCACGGCCGAGGTGGGCGACGACGTCTACGGCGAGGACCCCACGGTCAACGAGTTGGAGCGACGCGCCGCCGAAGCCGTCGGCATGGACGCCGCCCTCTACGTTCCGACGGGGACGATGGGCAATCAGATCGCCGCGCGCACCCACACCGACCGCGGCGACGAACTGCTCTGTGAGCGCACGAGCCACATCTACAACTGGGAAGTCGGCGGGCTCGCCCAGCTCTCGGGGCTGCAGGTGCGGTCCGTCGATGGCGGCGCACGCGGCGTCATCGACCCCGAAACCATCCACGGGGAGCTCGTCGAGCGCAGTGACCACCGCCCCGGTACTGAACTACTGGCGCTCGAAAACACGCACAACCAGAAGGGTGGCGTCGCCATCACGGCCGAGGAGATCGACGCGGCCGCCGCGGCCGCCGCCGACCACGACATCCCCACGCACGTCGACGGCGCACGCCTGTTCAACGCGAGCGTCGCGCTCGACACGCCCGCCCCGCGCCTGCTCGAAAACGTCGATTCGGTCATGTTCTGTCTCTCGAAGGGCCTCGGCGCACCGGTTGGATCGATGCTCGCCGGTGAGGAGGGATTCATCGCCCGCGCACGTCGGAATCGGAAGCTCTTCGGTGGCGGAATGCGCCAAGCGGGCGTCATCGCCGCGCCCGGAATCGAGGCGCTCGGAAACGTCGAGCGCCTCGCCGAGGACCACGAGAACGCCCGCGCGCTCGCGGCGGGACTCGACGCCATCGACGGTCTCAGCTCCCAGTCACCCGACACGAACATCGTCCTCGTCGAGACGCGAGGGCCGGCCGAGAGGTTCGTCGAACGCATCGCCGGCGAGGGCGTGCGCGCGTCGGCGTTCGGCGAGCACACCGTTCGTCTATGCACTCACTGGGACATCGACGACGAGGACGTCGAGGGAGCAATCGAGAGCGTCGAGCGGGCGATGGACTAGCGCCGGCCGCGCTCGGTTCCCTCGCGGAAGGCCGTCGCGGTGCGGCGGATGAGGAGATAGAAACCGAAAAAGAGCAGCAGGATGACCGCCAGCAGCGCGAGCAACACCGGGTCGAGACCGAATGGCATGGCCGGAGTAGCCGACCGCCGCCTAAATCCGTTTCGGGCGACTCACAACCCCACCCCGAACTCCTCGAAGGTCTCACCGGTCGGTTCGCGGAGTCGCCCCTCGAGACGACCGTCCTCGATCACGAGTTCCGCGTAGGCGGGCCGATACCACCGCGGGTCGGCGTGACTACCGGGGTTC
Source organism: Halococcus sediminicola (assembly GCF_000755245.1). NCBI lineage: Archaea > Methanobacteriati > Methanobacteriota > Halobacteria > Halobacteriales > Halococcaceae > Halococcus > Halococcus sediminicola. The sequence continues at coordinate 136,344 of NZ_BBMP01000022.1, forward strand.
AGGAGGGTGAGGTCGCCCGTGTCGGTAACGCCGGGCCGGTGTGAATGCCCGGAGATCACGAGATTCGCACCCTCCTGTCGACCGAGCATGGCCAATCCGGTTTCGTCACGATCGTCGCCGTGAGTGAGCGCAATCGTTACGTCCTCGTGGTCGACGACGCACTCTCCGGGTAGGCGCTCGCGGACGGCCGGCGTGGCGTTGTTGCCGTGGACGGCGCGGAGAGCGGTAACTTCGGTCTCGAAGGCGTCGAGAACCCGCTCGGTCGTGAAATCGCCAGCGTGGAGGACGAGGTTGGCTTCACGGACGGCGTCGAGGAGATGGCCGTCGAGGCGATGGCCGTCCGTGCCGTGGGTATCCGAGAGAACGCAGATCACGCCCACGATAGCCGCTGTGGACGAAAAACCGTTCCGCACGGGCGGCTGGCTGCCCGTCGCACTAACGCTCGCGGGCGCGCGCCACGTCCCGCACGCCCGCCCGCACCGCGACGTCTTCCTCGGCGAGGCTCGTCACGACGTGGCGACCGACGGTTCCCGTGGCCCCGGTGACCAGTATCGTCCTCATCGGTCGGTGAACGGGACCGAGAACCCTATAGCTGTTCTCGATGGGGGTGTGAGAACGACCCTCAACCCTTATCGTTCGCGCGGTCGTCTGGACTCCCATGTTGCTGGTTCCGTTCGACGGCTCGGCGCTCGCCGCGACGGCGCTCGACCGTGCCCGCGAGTTCGGGGCGGCACTCGACGAGGGCGTGCTCGCGCTCGTCGTCGTTCCGGACGACGCATCGTTCGCCCGCGAGCGCGGCTGGATCGGCTCGGCGGAGTCGTTCGACCCCAAGCGCGTCGGCGAGGAACTGGCGGCCGACATCGAGGACGTCGCACCCGAGAGCGAGGTGCGCGTCGAGACAGTTGAGGGGACGAGTTCGCTCGCCTCGACCGAGACCGACATCAGCCGGACGATACGGCAGGTCGCCCACGAGGTGGGAGCCTCGGTCGTCTTCGTCGGCAGCGAGAACGCCGGCCGCGTCACCGCTCCCCCGGAAAGCGTCGGCACACCCGTCGCCGAGGACCCCGACTACGACGTCTACATCGTGCGCCACGCCGGGTGAACGTCAGTCGGCACCCGGAACGACGTCGATGCTCCCGCCGCCCTCGAAGAAGGTGAGATACACCTGTGCGAGGAACACGACGCTGAAGACGACGTTCAGTATCGTGGTGTAGCCGCCGGGTTTGGTCCCGCCGACCGCCGCGCGCGGGAATCAGTCCGGCACCGGCCCACACGGCGTGGATGACCGCCCCGGCGACGGCCGCCGCGACGAAGAAGAGGACGAACATCGTCGCGGCCATCCGCCAGCCGTAGAACTTCCGGTACATGTCGACGATATGCGGGACGATGAGGTCGGCGAAGATGTAGGACAGAACGCCACCGAACGGGATGCCGCCCTGCCAGAGCACGAGCGCGAACGGCACGTTCGAAACCGAACAGACGAACGTGAGCACGCCGATGACCGTCCCGGCGACGACGCCGAAGACGACCCAGCCCACAGTTCCCTCCGGAAACACCGAGAAGAACTGCTGCCACGCCGATTCCGGGACGAATCCCTTGATGAGGCTCGCGATGACGAAACCCGCGACGAGTTCCGTCCAGAGCATCCCCCACTCGCCGATGGCGTTCTCCGAAGCTCTCCGCCAGCCGCGTCCGGTAAGCAGTTTCTCGCGCCACGAGTGGTTTTCCACCCAGTCGTCCGCCCCGTCCTCGTCGTCATCGAGGCTGCGGACGTGCTCGCGGGCGTCCTCGATCCAGCCCTCGGGGACGAGATACTTGAACGCGCCCGCGAGCAGGACGATGAGCAGCGCGCCGCCGACGAAATCGGCGACCATGAACGCCGGGCTGAGCACGATCCAGATGACGATGCCGATCTCGATGACGAGGTTCGTGCTGGCGAACTCGTAGGCCGCGAGCGACGTCGCCGCCGAGGCTCCCTTCTTGAACAGGGATTTCGCGGTCGACACGGCCCCGAACGAACAGCTCGACGAGACGAAGCCAAAGCCCGAGGCGAGACCCACCTCGCGCCAGCTATCGCCGCCGAGGGTGTCGCTCATGCGCTGCTGGCTGACGAACGCCTGTATCGCGCCCGAAATCGTGAACCCGAGCACGATCGGCCACCACGTTATCCAGACCATCTCGGCGAGGAACTTCCCTGACTCGACGAGGCTCTGTTGAACGGACATGAAGGAAGAAAGGACGCCGGGTTTACGTGCGTTTTCGCTAACGAAGCCGACATCGAACGCCGTGTGAGTTCGGTTTCGAAAGCGAATCCGAACGTCTCGTTTCGGACGAGAAACGTCAGTCGTTGCCGTAGCTGACGCGCTCCGTTCGTTCGCCGTCGGCCGAGGAGCCGACGTGTCGGACGGTATCGAGGTCGAACGTCTCGCCGTAGCCGAGATAGCTCAACCCGAGAATCGTTACGAGCGCGGCCGCGGTCGCCGGCACCGCCGATTCGAGAGTTCCCTCGCCGAACAGCGCCGGTTCACCGAGCACGAACGCCCAGACGACGAAAACAACCCCACCGACGACGAACCCAGGAAGTCCCGCCTCCCGTGTGGTTCCGTCCCAGAGCATGCTGATGATCCCAGCGAACAGCACCGACATGATCCCCATGCCGAGCGTGTTGATGGCGATGATGTCGATACCGCTGAAGGCGATGACGGCCGCGATCAGGCCGAACGCGAGGATGGTCGCGCGCGTCACGGCGACGAGATGCGCTTCGGAAAAGTCCTCCCGGCCGCCGCGGAGCGGGATGTAGAGGTCGTTGACGAACGTTGTCGCGCCGGCGAGCAGGAACGAATCCGCCCCACTCATCACCGACCCGACCGCCGCCGCGAGCAGCAGGCCGGCGACGACCGGCGGTAGCGTGTTGGTGAGCGTCCACGCAAAGGCCATCGAGGACTCGATCTGTGCGCCCTGAGCGGTGGCGATCATCCCCGCGGTGGCGGTCAGAATTCCATATCCGGTGATCACCGCGCCCGCGAGGAAGGTACCGGCCATCGCCACGCGCTTGCTGCGGGCCGACCACGTCCGCTGGAGCATCTGCTGTTGGGCACCGGCAACGGTGAGGTACATCAGATACCACGAGCCGATCTGGACCAGTCCGACGCCGAACCAGTTGGTGTGGCCCGACGGCACGCCCGTCGCGATGGCACCAACGCCGCCGGCGTTGGAGACCGCGATGGGGATCGCTACGAACATCCCGACGATGATGAGCACCCCGTGCAGGGTGTCGGCCCACGCGACGGAGTTCATTCCCCCATAGAGGGTGATGGCGATGAAGACGGCAACACTCGCCCAGAAGGCGACGTCGAGCGGGATGTCGGTGACGGTGGCGATGATCGAGGCCATCCCGATGGTCTGGCCGGTCGTCAGTGCGACCTGTCCGACGACGGTGAAGATCGCGGCGAAATACTTGGTGTAGTCGCCGAAGGCCCGACCCAGCAGTTCGGGGACGCTCACCACGTCGAAGGCATAGAGAAAGCCGACGATGACGGTGATGGACATCCACGCGAGACCTTCGGCCATCGCGTACCACTGGGCGCTGATGCCGGCGGTGAACGCCCGCTGGGCGACACCCATCGTGAGACCGCCGCCGGCGAAAGTGGCGAAATAGGTCATCATGTAGACGCCGAGACCGAGGTCGCGGCCGGCGAGCGTGAACTCGACGTAGCCGGAGCCAGCATCGCGACCGGCCCACCACGCGATGAGCAGCGTCGCGAGGAAGTACCCGCCCATCGTGAGTGTCAGTGGGTCGGTCAGCGTCGCCATCGTCCCATCGAAGCGCCTCGTACGGTCGTGATTCGAGAACAGAACCGGGACATACTGAACACCGACCCGCTCGGAGTAAACGGTACTCGCCTGCAGTTGCAAGCCAAGGCGTGGCGAGCGTAGGGATCGGCGGCCGAAATGCCGTTTCAGCCGATGCGGACGGCGAGGGCGATACAGCCGGCCCCGAGGAGACCGCCGCCGCCGAATCCCAGAAACGCGAGCGGGTAGCCGCCGACCGACTCGAAGACGAGACCAGCGAGCGGCGGGGCGGCGATGCCGGCGACGCCGAGCGAGAGCGACATCGCCGCAAAGAGCGTGTTGAGGTCCGTGTTGCCGAACAGGTCGGCGACCAGCGCGCCGAGCAGTCCGCCACAGCCACCGTAGCCGACGCCGAAGACGGCGACGCAGGCGAGGAACGTCACGGAAGAGGGCGCGAGCGCGATACCGATGGAGGAAAGCGCCATCACGGCCCCACAGACGACGAACGTGCGTGTCCGGCCGGCCCAGTCGGAGAGGCCCGCGACGCCGAGCCGTGCGACCGTCGTCGCAATGCCGATAGCCGTGACCGCGAACACGCCGACCGAGCGGCCAAAGCCGGCGTCGTCGGCGTAGAGCACCGCGTGGCCGAGCAGCACGTACAGCGGCGCAAACACGAGCACCCAGCCGACGAAGACCAACAGGAAGCGTCGCGAGAGGACGACCGAGCGGACGTGTGCGACGTTCCCGCCGTCGGGAGTCGGTGCCGAGTCGGCCGCGACGCGCCCTTCGATGTTGACGGCGGCCGGGTCGTCGGCGAACAGCAACGTGACGAGCGCCGAGAGGACGAAAACGACGACCGCGATGGCGAGCATGGCTCCGCGCCAGCCGACGGTCGTGATGAGCGCGTCGGCAGTTGGGGGGACGGTGACGAGACCGATGCCGAGACCGGCCGAGGCGATGCCGGTGGCCGCGCCGCGCCGGCGATCGAACCAGAGCGGCACCGAGGCGTAGCCGATGACGTACAGCCCACCCATGCCGATGGCGGCGACGACGCCGAAGGAAACGACGAGTTCGAGATAGCTCCGGGCGAAGGCGGTCCAGAGCACACCGATAGTGAGAAAGAGACCGGAAATCGCGGCCGTGAAGCGCTGTCCGTAGCGCTCGACGAACTGGCCGGCGGCGACGCCGGTGACGTAGAGGAGCGCGGTCTGGAGACCGAAGACGACCGCCAAAACCGTGCGCGAGACGGCGAAGGTGGCGATGAACGCGTCATAGAAGACGCCGAAGGCGTAGGAGGTGCCGAAGACGGCGATCGAGGCCAGCAGGCAGGCGATGACGACGACCCAGCCGTAGTAGATGCGGTCGGCCAGCACGAGGCGCGGGTCCGCACGCATGCCGACCTCTGTGAGCGGGACCGTCATTCGTGTTCCGGAAGCGCCCGAGGAGACACGAACGGTTAAGCCACATCCGGGCGAAGAGAAGCTATGTCACAGCAGCCAGTAGCGGACGGGCCGTCGTTTCATGTCAGACAGGAGACCGAGCCGGCCGCCGAAACGCTCATCGCCGGCTTCTCGACATTCGGTCTCGCCGGTCTCACGGCCGCCGACTACATCGTCGACCACCTCGACCTCGACGAGCGCGGGCACGTCACCGTCGACCAACTGCCGACGATCACGCCCTTCGAGAACGGCACGCCGCGCCACCACACGCGCTTTTTTTCGCGCGACGATCTCGATATCACCGTTTTGGTGGGCGACCTGTTCATCCCACCGTTCGCCGCCGAGGCGTTCAGCACGGCGCTGCTCGACTGGACGGCCGAAAACGACGTCTCGGAGGTCACAGTCCTCTCGGGGATTCCGATTCCGCACGGACCGGACGGCCACCGGGTGTTCTACGTCGGTTCCGAAGACTACCAGGAGCGCCGGCTTTCGGGCACGGAGCTCCCGCCGATGACCGAGGGTTTCCTCGACGGCGTGAACGCGAGCCTGATGCAACGCGGAATGGAAAGCGACCTCGCAACAGGAATTCTCACGACGCCGGTCCACAGTCAGGGACCGGACATCGAGGCCGCGCTCCGGCTCATCGAGAGCGTACGCACGGTCTACGACGTCGACATCGACACCGAACCGCTCGAAGCGTTCGCCGCCGAGGTGCGGAACTACTACGAAGGGCTGAGCCAGCACCTCGAAGCGACCGAGCCGCAGGACCGCCACGACATCATGTTCGGGTAGCGCTGCTGTGACGGCTGCGGTGCAGTCGCGGTGGCGGTGCGGCCGCCGTGCGGGTGCGGTTCCTGGCGGATGAAGGGCGAACGAGCAACGCGAGTGAGGGCTTCTGCGGTCGGTGCGGAGGCAGGTGCGGAAAGTGCGGCATCCGCGCGAGTGAAACGAGCGCGGTTCACCGTGAGCGAACGAGCGGAGTCGTTCGAAAGACGCGAAGCGTCTTTCGTGATGACGAGAGAGCGTAGCTCTCTCGAACCACGAGTTGAGTGAGCGGGAATTTTTAGTCCAGGTTTTTGCAAGCGGGGGTCGCCGTAGGCGACCCTCCGCAGTAAAAAAGTGGGTGTTCTAGAGAAAATCGCGCACTTCCGAATACCACATCTCGTGGTGGTCGAGCGCGCCGATGCGGCGGGCGATGTCGGCGGCGAGGGCGTGCCAGCAGCGCTCGTCGTCGTTCCCGGCATCGAGATTGTACGCCGAGTCCTTGCAGGTGCAGCCGCCGCCCTCGACGACGTACTCGTCGGTGTGGCCCACGACGACGGTGAAATCGAGGTACTGCTTGACGCGCCGCTCGGCGACGGCCTCGATGGCGCGCACGCCTCGATCGCCGTGCGTGTCGATGATGCGCTCGGTGGCCGACGGGTCGAGCTCGCCGGTCGCGTCGAGCGCGCGCTGCCACTCGCTTGCGGTCACACTCGCCGTTCGTCCCGCTGGATGAAAACCCGTTCGATGGTCGGGCGGGGACGTGGATACTCACGGCGCGGTCGCGTCAGACGAAAACATTTTTGCAGCGATTGACTGATCGGTTAGCATGCCGCCTGCTATCGAAACCGAGGGCCTGACCAAGCGCTTCGACGAGACGGCCGTGGTCTCGGACGTCGACATCACCGTGCCCGCCGGATCGGTGTATGGCTTTCTGGGACCGAACGGCGCGGGCAAGACGACGACCATGCGGATGTTGACGACGCTCGTGCGCCCGACGAGCGGGACGGCCCGCGTCGCCGGCCACGACATCGCAAACCGGGACGAAGTGGTTCCGGAGATGGGATTTCTGCCCGAGGAGCCGCCACTGTACGACGAACTCACCGCGCGCGAGCAGCTGCGCTACGTCACCGGTCTCCGCGATATGGAGAGAGAGGACTACATCGAGACGCTGCTCGAACGGTTCGATCTCGCCGAGGACGCAAACGAACGGGTGGGAACGTACTCGAAGGGGATGAAACAGAAGACGGCGCTGATTCAGGCGGTCGTCCACGACCCCACGGTCGTCTTCCTCGACGAGCCCACATCGGGACTCGACCCGCGCGCCGCGCGCACGGTCTACGACCTCATCGGCGAACTCACCGACGGCGGCACCACGGTGTTCCTCTCGACGCATATCTTACCAGTGGTCGAGCGCCTCGCCGACACGGTTGGCGTGCTCGACGACGGCTCGCTGGTCGCCGAGGATTCGCCCGAACGACTCACCCACCGTGCCGAAGAGGAGCGCTCGCTCGAAGACGCCTTCCTCGACGTGACGAGTGAAGCCCCGGCCGAAGCACGATGAACTGGCCCACGCCCCGGCGGAGTGTCGCCATCGCCCGCGTCGAGTACCGTCGGAGCCTGCGCGCCATGCTGCGGAACAGAACCCAACTGCTCGGTTTCGGGGTTTTTCTACTCCTGTTCGTGGGCATGCCGACCGTCGGCGGGAGCTACGTCGCCTACACCGCGGGCGAGGAGATGCTCGACGCCTTGCCGGTGCTCGACGGTGCGCGCGGCGCGCTCGCGCTCGCGTGGCTCGGGCCAGTAGCCCTGATCGCCCAGCGCGCCGTCGGCACGACCGCCCGCATCGACGCCGAGGCGGGAATGTTGACGACCGTGCCGGCCCCCGACGTTCTCGGGGGATTGGTGCTGGCGGAGGCCGCGCGCGTGCTGTCGGTCGCCGCCGTGCCGGTGGTCGCGGTGGCGGGGGCGTTCGCTCTCGGCATCGGCGCACCGGTGGCCGTTCTCAGTATCGTCGCGGCGCTGCTCGCGGTGTTCGTGACGGCGCTGCTCGCCGGCCACGTCGTTGGCGTGGCGATCAAGATCGTCGTCGGCCAGTCCGAACTGCTCACGCGATACAAGTCCGTCCTCGCTGTCGTCGCCTTTCTCGCCTACTTCGCCGCGGTCTCCTCGGAGGCGTTCGGGCGCGCGCTCGTCGAACTGTTCGGCCTGTTGCAGGACTCCCCGACCGCGTGGTTCGGCGACTTGCTCGTGGCCGGGGTTCCCGGTGTCGCTCCCTCGCCGGTGCGGGTCGTGGGTGCGCTCGCGCTGGTCGCGGCCGGCGTCCCGGTGTTGTTGGCCATCGACGTGCGCGCGGCCGAGCGGCTCTGGTACGCCGATCGAGCACAGCCGGGCACGCGAACCTACGAAGAGAGCGACGCCGATGGCACGGTTCTCTCGCGGATCGCCGCGGGCCCGACGCGCGCGGTCGTGCGGAAGATCTGGCGGCGGACCAAGCGCGCGCCGATACGGCTCATCTACGTCGCCTACCCGCTCTTTTTCCTGTTCGCGCCGCTCCAGCAGGTGTTCTCCACGGGAACGGTTCCCGCGTCGCTGCCGGTCTTGCTGGCGCTCTATGGCACGTGGGCGGTCGGCGCGGCGGCGCTCAACCCGCTCGGCGACGAGGGAGCGCTGCTGCCGCTGGCGCTCACGTCGGGCGTCCGCGGCGGGCAGTTCGTCCGCGGACACGTCCTCGCGGTGAGCGCTCTGGGACTGCCACTCGTCGTCGCGGTGACGGCGCTTTCGGGACTGCTGAGTCCTCTTGGGCCATCGCGTTGGCTGGCGCTCGCGGCCGCCAGCGCGCTGCTCTCCGTCGTCGGACCGGTGCTCGCGCTGGCCATCGGCACACGATTCCCGCGCTTCGGGACGGTCCGCGTGAGTCGGAGCCGGGAGGTGGTGATTCCGAGCAAGACCGCCTTCGCCTGCTACACGCTCGTGGTGACCGTCGGCGCGCTCGGGGCCGTGGTCGCGCTGGTGCCGGGCGGTGGGGCGGTCCTCTCGGATATCGTCGCGTTCGTCGCCAGTCTCGCCGGCCTCTCGGTCGCCATCGCTCCGCCGGTGCTCCGTGCGGTCGGCGCGGCCGCCGCGCTCGCGCTCGGAGTCATCGCCCCGCCGCTGGCCTATCGATACGTCGCCCGGCGCTTCGAGCACTACACGCTCGCGTGAGTTAGAACGATCCACAATCCCTCATCGTCGTCTGGAGTCGCTGCTGTCGAAGTAATTGTTTCGGCTGTTCGGCTTGGTGGTTGGTCGGGGTTCGATGGCTCGTTCGGGACGGTATCGCGCAACCGATGACAGACCGCTTTTCGCGCTCGAAGACCGACCGGCGATATGCACGTCACCGAGGGGAGCCTCGATTTCACGGTGCCCGAACAGCCCGAGGCGGGCGTCGGCGAAGACGTCTTCTTCAACCCCGCACAGGAACTCAACCGCGACCTCACGGTGGCGGTGCTCCGGGCCGTCCGCGAGCGCCACAGTTATGAATCGTATCTCGACGCTCACGCCGCGAGCGGCGTCCGTGGGGTGCGGGCCGCACGGGAGGGCTACGCGGCGACGCTCTGTGACCGCGACCCCGACGCGACCGCCCTCTGTCGGACGAATCTCGACCGGAACGATCTCGATGGCACGGTGGTGACTCGCAACGCGAACGCGCTGCTCGCCGAGGAGCGCTTCGACGTCGTCGATCTCGATCCCTTCGGCACGCCCATCCCGTTCACCGACGCCGCCTTCCGGGGCGCGCGCCACCTCGTCTGCGTCACCGCGACCGACACCGCGCCGCTGTGTGGCGCGCACAAGGAGAGCGGGATTCGCTCGTACAGCGCCGTCCCGCAGAATACTGAATACCATGCCGAGATGGGCCTCAGAATCCTCCTCGGTGCGCTCGTCCGCACTGCCGCCCGCTACGACGTCGCCGCCATCCCAGTATTGAGCCACGCGACGAGCCACTACGTCCGGACGTATCTCGCGCTGTCGCGGCGGGCCAGCGACGCCAACGACGCGCTCGATGAACTGGGGTACGTCCATCACTGCTTTTCGTGTCTCCACCGCGAGACAGAGGAGGGACTCATCGCCCATCCCCCGGAAACGTGTCCGGCCTGCGGCGGGCGGGTGCGCACCGCCGGCCCGCTCTGGCTCGGTCGCGTCCACGACGACGAGTTTCTCGGCCGTGTCCGCGAGCAGGTCACCGACGAGATGGGCACCGCCGAGCGCGCCCGCGACCTGCTCGACACGCTCGAAGGCGAACTCGATAGGCCAACGCACTACGACCAGCACCGCCTCTGCAAGCAGTGGAGTCGGTCGGCGAGCGCGATGGACGAGTTCCTCGCCCGCCTTCGAGCGGCGGGCTTCGCGGCCTCGCGAGCACACTACGGCGGCACGGCGTTCAAGACCGACGCTACGGTCGAGGAAATCGAGCGCGCGACCGTTCCGCCCGAGACGGAGCGGTGACGGAGAACGCGTAGCGGCGCGGACCGGCATCGAAGTCGGTGGGGTTCTTATCGGCCGAACCAGAACCGACGGGCGTGAGAACCGGCACCGATACGACGGGGTGGACGAGTGGCGTACTCTCGATCGGCAGGACCGTCGTCGCGGTCGCCAGACAGGAGCAAATCACGCTCATGGCCGCGAGCCTCGCGTACTACCTCTTCACCGCGCTTGTCCCGCTCCTCCTGTTCTCGGTCATCGCGCTCTCGCTTTTGGGCAACGGCCTGCTCACACAGGTCTCGGGGACGGCATCGGGGACGGTCCTGCCGAGTGGCGTCTCGGTGCCCAAAACGCTGCTCGCCAACACACAGGGCCGATTTCGCGCGGCGGTTCTCGGAGCGGTCATCCTCGCGTGGAGCGCTCTCAGAACGTTCGGCGCGCTCGACGGGGCGTTCGCGGCGGTCTACGACGAACGTGAGGCGATATCGCCGGTCGATAAAGCCATCGACGCGGCGGTGGTGTTCGTGACCGTCACGCTCGCGGCTGTGGCGCTCGCGGTCGTCGGCGGGGCGCTCGCACTCGCCGTCAAGGACCGACTCCTCCTGCGGGTGCTCTCGCCGTTCTTTTTGCTCGTCACGCTGGTCGTCGTCTTCGCGCCGCTCTACTACCTCCTGCCGGAGGTCGATGGCGTCACACTGGGCGAGATCCTGCCCGGAACGATGCTCGCGGCGTTCGTCTGGACGATATCGTCCGTCGTCGTGCGGCTGTACGCGACGACGTCGAGCAGCGTGCAGTTCTACGGCGTCGCCGGCGGCGTCCTGTTGGTGCTCACATGGTTGTACGTCGGCGGACTGGCGCTGCTGGTCGGGGCGGCGCTGAACGCGACGCTCGCCGGCCGCGTCGACCCCGATGCCGAGTGGCTCCCGACAGAATATCTCTGAATTTCCCGTGTGCCGCGCGCGGTACTTACGTCTCGACAGCGAAACCGCGTTCGTGTCGAGGACCGACGACGCCATGGCCGTGGTCGTGGATGTGGTCGCGCTCGCCCGCCGGGAGCGGCTCGTGCTGACGGCGGCGAGCATCGCGTACTTCGCGTTCATCTCGCTGGTGCCGCTGTTGTTGTTGGTCGTGGTCGCGGTCACGGCACTCGGCGGCGACGCGCTGGCGATGCGGACCGTCACGCGGGCGACGCGCACGCTCGTGCCCGAAAACGCCGCCCTGTTGCGCGGGATCGTCTTCGGCGCGGCGGACGGCGGGGCGACGGCACTCAGTATCGTCGTCCTGCTCTGGGGTGCACTGCTGACGTTTCGCGCGCTCAACACCGCCTTCGGCGGTATTTATGGTACTCACGGCGAGCGCTCGCTTCCGGGGACGATCGCCGACGTCGTGCTCGTGTTCGTCGTCGTCATCGTCGCCGTGGTGGCGATGGTCGTCGGCGGCGTCGTGCTGTCGGCCGTCGTCGAGACTCGGCTCTGGAAGACCTTCGGCCCGGTCGTCGTCTTCACCGTCTTCACGGTCGTGTTCGTCCCGCTGTACTACATCCTGCCGGACGTCGACAGCGGGTTCGGCGAGATACTGCCGGGAACGATAGTCGCCGCCGCGGCGTGGACCGTCCTCCAGTCGCTCTTTGGCTACTACGCCACGATATCGACGCTGCCACAGCTCTACGGCGCGGCGAGCGCCGTCCTGTTGATCCTCGTCTGGCTCTACGTGGGCGGGTTCGCCCTGCTGGTCGGCGCGGCGCTGAACGCCACCCTCGCCGAGCGCGCCGACCCCGACGAGGGATGGGTTCCGGTCGACCACTGACCACCGAGGACGCCGCACGACGAGCGGCTTCCCGCCGATTTATATACCCGTCGGTCGAATGCGGGGTCGTGAGTACCAGCGCGCGCGTGACCTCCTTCGGCCGGACGTTCGTCGGGGAGGTACAGGACAAGGACATCACGTTCATCGCAGCGAGCCTCGCCTACTACGCGTTCGTCTCGTTGATACCGCTTCTCCTCCTCTTGCTCGTCGTCGTCTCGGTCGTCGTCGATCCGTCGACGGCCGAGGAGATCGTGACCGCCGCGACGAGTTCGCTCCCCACGAGCGCACAGCGCCTCGTCGAGGGGGCGGTCAGCAACCAGAACGGGGCGGCGGGGGCGACGGTCGTCAGCGTGATCGCGTTGCTCTGGAGCGCGCTCAAGCTGTTTCGCGGTCTCGACACGGCGTTTTCGCGCGTCTACGGTCGTGAAGCGGGCGGTATCGTCGATCAGGTCAAAAACGGCGTCGTCACGCTCGCGGCGGTGGGTCTCGGGGCGATCGTCGCCGTCGGTCTCGGGGCGGCGGTCTCGCTGTGGCCGGTCGAGGTCGTCGTCAGCGGCGTCTCGCTGGTCGCAATCATCGGGACGCTCGCAACGTTGCTCGCGCTCGTGCTCGTCCTCTTGCCGCTGTATTACTTTCTGCCCGGAAGCGGTGTGACGGTCCGCGAGGCGGTGCCGGGAGCGGTCTTCGGGGCCGTCGGGTTCACCCTGCTCCAGATCGCCTTCCGCATCTACGCGGCCAGCGCCGGGGCGTTCGAGGCCTACGGCGTCCTCGGCGGCGTGTTGCTGTTGGTGACGCTTCTGTATTTCGCGGGGATGGTTCTCCTACTCGGAGTGGTGTTGAACGCGGTGCTTGCCGGACGGGTGGCCGGTACCGAGCGCTCCAAGGGCAGCGGTCTCGCTGCGCAGTTGCGCTCGGGGGGACGAGCATGAGCGAGGAGCCAGAGGAAACCGAGGAGATCGGCGAGCCGGTGCGGGAGGGGACCGACACGCGCCGAGGAGACCGGAGCGGCGGCGAGACCGCGACCCTCGACGACGTCGAGACCCTCCGGGAGGACGTCGTCGCGTTCGCAGACGAGGTCGAAGACCGCATCATCAAACGCGACACGCTCGAAAACGATCTGAAGAAGTACGTCCGCAAACGCCAGCGCCGTGGTCACGTCCGCGGCTGGGGACCGTATCTCGTCTTACTCTACGGCACCGTGATGACCGTCGGCGCGTTCGCCTATCTGAGCGGCGGATGGGCCATCCTCGCCATGCTCGTCGTCTGGCTCTCGACGCTCGGACTGTACGTCCTGATGACCCTCGTCGGACTGGTCGGGACGGCCGTCGGCCTGCCGGGACGGCTCACCGAGCGAGTACGCGAGTTCCGCTCGTAGATGCGCGGCCTCGGAGTCACCGAGGCGCTGCGGGCGCTCCCCGACGCGCTGTCGGTGCTGTTCGCCCTGCTCACGCAACTGGCCGACGTCTGGTTCGTTCTCGGCCTGCTCACGCTTTTGTACTGGTTCGGCGAGCACTCGCCGCTTTCCCTCCCGCGCGAGCGGGGCGCGTTGCTCGTCGCACTCGCGTTCGGCGGTCTCTCGCTCATCGTCGTCCTGAAGGGCTTCTTCGCGCTGCCACGGCCGCCGATGGCCGGCGAGGCGTCGGGTCTGCGCTACGTGCCCGAGGTCTTGCACGGAGCCTACGCCAACGCGGCGACCGCGACGGGCTACGGCTTTCCGAGCGGCCACGCGCTCACCGCGACGGTCGTCTGGGGCGGTCTCGCGGCCGTTCTCGACGTCGGCACGCGCGGCCGGCGCGCGCTCGTCGCCGGGGGCGTCGTCGGCGTCGTCTGTCTCGCACGGCTCGTCCTCGGCGTGCACTACCTCGTCGACGTGCTCGCCGGCGTCGGGTTCGGACTGGCCTACCTCGCCGTCGTCCTGCCGATCGCCCGCGGACGGGTACGGCGGGCGTTCGGGGTGGCCGCCGTCGTCGCCGCGGGAACGCTCGTCGGAACGGTGACCCCCGACAGCGCGCTGGCGCTCGGGGCGACCGCCGGCGCGCTCGTGGCGTGGGAAGGCGTTGGCGACCGTCTCTCGGAAGAATATCGGATGGGCGTCGCGTTCGGCCTCGTCGGGGCGGCGGTGCTCGGCGGCGGGTTCGCGGCGGTCTATCTGCTTGCGCTCGGCGTGGTTCCCACCGCGCTCGCGGGGGCGGCCATCGGCGCTGGCGTCATCGCGATGCCGTTGCTGGCCGCGCCCGGTCGGTCGTGGGCGTGAGCCGACTCAGAACGTCTCGAGGTAGCGCTCCTTCTCCCACTCGCTGACCGACACGCGGTAGTCCATGACCTCCGAGCGCTTGGCTTCGAGGAACTTCTCGGTGACGTGTTCGCCGAGGGCCTCGGTGACCACCTCGTCGGCTTCGAGCGCGTCGAGCGCGCCGGCGAGCGTCGTCGGCAGCGTCTCGATGCCGTGCTCGGCGCGGCGTTTGGCGTCGAACTCGTAGATGTTGTCGCGCACCGGCTTGGGAGCCGAAAGACCGCGCTCGATACCGTCGAGACCGGCGTGAATCATGGCCGCGAAGGCGAGGTAGGGATTACAGGAGGGGTCCGGCGAGCGGAGTTCGATCCGTGAGGCTGCGGGCGTGCGCGCGGCGGGTTTGCGCACGAGCGAGGAGCGATTACGATCCGACCACGCGATGTAGACCGGGGCCTCATAGCCCGGCACGAGCCGTTTGTAGCTATTTACTGTGGGGTTGCAGACCGCCGTGATGGCGGGTGCGTGCTCCAGGACGCCGGCGAGGAACTGCTTTGCCGTCTCGCTCAGATCGAACTCGTCGCCCGCGTCGTGGAAGGCGTTCTCGCCGCCCGAAAACAGCGAGAGGTGGGTGTGCATGCCCGAACCGGCGACCTCCGCGATGGGTTTGGGCATGAACGTCGCGTGCAGGTCGTGTTCGGCCGCGATGGCGCGCACCACGGCCCGAAAGGTGGCGACGTTGTCGGCAGTCGTGAGCGCGTCGTCGTAGGTGAAGTTGATCTCGTGTTGGCCGGCGGCGACCTCGTGGTGGGAGGCCTCGATGTCGAAGCCCATCTCCTCGAGTCCGTAGATGATGTCCCGGCGCACGTCCGAGGCGAGGTCCTTCGGCGCGAGATCGAAGTAGCCGCCCGCGTCGTTCGTCACGGTAGTGGCGTTCCCGTCCTCGTCCTGTTCGAACAGGAAGAACTCGGGTTCCGGTGCGGCGTTGATGTCGTAGCCCATGTCGGCGGCGCGGTCGATGGCACCCTTGAGGACGCCACGTGGGTCGCCGACGAACGGTTCGCCGGTCGAGGTGTTCATCACGTCGCAGATGAGCCGCGCGCTCGCGGTGCCGTCGTCGCGGTCGCGCCACGGCAGCACGGCAAAGGTCGATGGGTCGGGCGTGAGCCGCATGTCCGACTCCTGGATCCTGACGAACCCCTCGATCGAGGAACCGTCGAAGTAGATGCCTTCGACGAACGCCTTCTCGGCCTGTGTGGCCGGAATGGAGACGTTTTTGACTGTTCCGAGGATGTCCGTGAACTGGAGTCTGAGGAAGTCGACGTTGTGTTCGTCTATCGCTTCGAGAACGCGCCTGGCCTCGGCCGACGGCCCGTCGCGTGTCGGAGTTCCGTTTGTCATGGTTCGTGCCTACTCGATGGGACAGTGCAGAGGATAAAAGCGCTGCTGTTCGTCGCAAATATTGAATCACGGTGCAAAAATGGATGTTCGTAAAATTTTACTTCCCCGGGCGGGTAGGTGGAGCGATGACGTACGAGAACCTGGATACGGAACTGGTGAACGCGCTGCTCGACGACGGCCGGGCGAGTCTGCGAAGCCTCGCCGACGACCTCGACGTCTCGGTCACGACGGTGTCGAACCATCTCGCGGATCTCGAAGCGAACGGCGTGATTCGGGGCTATTCGCCGGACATCGACTACGACGGCCTTGGCTACGACGTGACGGCGATCATCCAGCTCAAAGTCGAGGGCAGCGCCCTGCCGGACATCACCGAGCGCCTGCGCGAACACGATCAGATGGTGTCGGTCTACGAGGTGACCGGCGACCACGACGTCGTCGCCATCGGGAAGTTCAGGGACACCGACGACATGAACGACCGCATCAAGACCCTCCTCACCGATCCCGATATCAACGAATCGAACACGAACATCGTGCTCAACACCGTGAGCGAACACGAGCAGTTCGAACTCGCCACCGATTAGATGACCGCGAACGCGACCAGGAGATTGATCACCGTAACGGCGATGCCGACACCGATGAGACCGGCGAACCAGACGCGCCAGCCCGGGACGGTCGTGATGAAGCGCTCGCCGGCGAGCGCGAGCGCCCCCGCAGCCACTGCGCCACCGAGTTTGACCACGAAGGCGAGCGGCGGCGTCGCCAGCAAAGCCCGCATGAGCGGGTTCGCCTCCAAGTGCGCGCCCGCGAACTCCGCCGCCAGAACCATCGAGAGTCCGTCACAGACGCCCCAGACGACGACCACCGCCAGCACCAACTCGGTGTAGTCCGGCGTCTCGAAGCGAAGGCGGTGGGTCACGAGCGAACAACGAGCGGCACGGATAAATCGTCGCTGACTAACTACTGCAAAAACGGGAATTGGCGTCGTCGATGTCGTGCGGCTGCGGCCGCGGTGCGGCCCTCGGCGGATGAAGGGCGAGGCGCGCGGAGCGCGCCGAGGGCTTCGGCGGAGCGGTCGCGGTGCAGTTGTGGAGCGGTGCGGTGTTGGGGTCGCAGTGCGGTTGCGGTCTTTTTCCCAAGTTTTTGCGAGCGAGCGGCCGGTTAGGCCGCGAGTGATGCAAAAAGTGGGGTTACATCATGCCGCCCATGCCACCCATACCGCCCATGCCACCCATACCGCCCATGCCACCCATACCGCCGGGTGCGCCGCCGGCGGGCGGGCCGCCGTCGTCGCCGTCGTCGGTCTGGCCGCCCTTCAGATCGCCCGCGGCGATGACGTCGTCGATACGGAGAATCATCACGGCGGCTTCAGTTGCACTCTCGATGGCCTGCGTTTTGACGCGCAGCGGTTCGACGACACCGTCCTCTTCCATGTCGACGACGTCGCCGGTGTAGGCATCGAGACCCATCGTGTCGCTCCCGCCGTCGTGCTGGCTGCGGAGGTCGACAAGCGAGTCGATGGGGTCGAGACCCGCGTTCTCGGCGAGCGTGCGCGGGATGATGTCGATGGCGTCGGCGAAGGCCTCGACGGCGAGCTGTTCGCGCCCACCGACGGAGTCGGCGTAGTCACGCAGTCCCAAGGAAAGCTCGGTCTCGGGTGCGCCGCCGCCGGGGAGGACCTTGCCGTCTTCGAGCGTGACGCGCACGACACCGAGGGAGTCCTCGATGGCGCGTTCGATCTCGTCGACGACGTGTTCGGTGCCGCCGCGAAGGATGAGCGTGACCGCTTTGGCGTCTTCAACGTCCTCGACGAAGATGCGCTGATCGCCCGCGATGTCGCGCTCGGCGACCGATCCCGCGAAGCCGAGGTCCGACTCTTCGATATCGTCGAGATTCGAGACGACGCGCGCGCCCGTCGAGCGGGCGAGCCGGCCCATGTCGCTGGATTTCGCGCGGCGCACGGCGAGGATGCCCTCCTGGGCGAGGTAGTGCTGGGCCATGTCGTCGATGCCGTCCTGACAGAAGACAACGTCGGCGCCGACGTCGACGAGCTGGTCGACCATCTCCTTGAGCTGTTCTTCTTCCTGGTCCATGAACTCCTGGAGCTGGTCGGGGTCGGTGACGTTGACCTCGGCGTCGATCTCGGTCTCCTTGACTTCGAGGGCGCTGTCGAGCAGCGCGACGTTCGCGTCCTCCTTGAAGTAGGGCATGTTGTCGTGGACGCGCTCCTTGTCCACGATGACGCCCTCGACGAGCTCGGACTCGTCGACTGAGCCGCCGACGGCCTTCTCGACCTGGATGTTGTCGGTGTCGATGCCCTCGTCGTCGCTGATGGCGGTCACGGCGCTGACGACGAGTTCGGCGAGCAGGTCGCGCGAACTCTCCGCGCCCTTGCCCGTCATCGCCGTCGCGGCGATCTGTTCGAGGGTGTCGGTGTCGGACTCGTCGACGTCGATGGCGACGTCTTCGAGGATCGACTTGGCCTCTTCGGCGGCCTCACGGTAGCCCTGTGCGAGCGTCGTCGCGTGGATGTCCTGGTCGAGGAGGTCCTCGGCCTTTTCGAGGAGTTCGCCGGCCTCGACGACTGCTGTCGTCGTGCCGTCGCCGACCTCGTCTTCCTGTGTCTCGGCGACCTCGACGATCATGTTCGCCGCCGGGTGCTCGATGTCCATCTCTTTCAAAATGGTGACACCGTCGTTCGTGACGACGACGTCGCCCGCGTCGGAGACGAGCATCTTGTCCATCCCTTTCGGGCCGAGCGTCGTCCGAACCGCTTCGGCGACCGCCTGACCCGCGGTGATGTTCATCGACTGTGCGTCCTTCCCAGAGGTTCGCTGGGAGTCGTCCGAGAGTACGATGAGGGGCTGGTTACCCATCTGCTGAGCCATAGTCACCTACCGATTGAATGGAGTTCTATATAAAAGCGTCGGAATTGGTCGGCAAAGTCGCTCGTGTCCTTCGATTCCGCGGTGTGCTATACCACCACAGTCTCGGCTTATATACTAAAATCGGCCGAGTCCGGCCTGCCGGCGCTGGCGACGCTCCGGGTTCCGTAGCCACGGCGAGCGGCGGTCGCGCTCGCCATCGAGGTCAACATCGGGTGGGTCGGCGGGTTCGTGACCCCCACAGTCCGCGCTGCACTCGGCGGCCGGATGGACGAACCGTCCCTTCCACTCGCAGTAGGGCAACCCGCGCGCTCCCGCGAATTCGTCGTCTTGGACTCTCGCACAACCCGGAAAGTCGTAAGTTCGCCAGCCCTTGCCGTAGGCGCGCTCGGCGATGCGCCGGCGTGCCCGGGACTTTTGATCGGCAGTCACCGGCCGTATCGCGGTCTTCGCCGCTCCTCGTGTGCCGATCTCGATGCCCGGTTCGGTCGGTGAGAGCGGTGTCGGCTCGCGCAGCACTTCACGAGTCCCCCCATCGGGGTCGAACCGCCAGATCCCCACCGCGTCGGGAATCCGGTTCAAATGCGCGCCCGTCACGTGCGAGGCGGTCGCCAGAATCACGCTATCGAGTAGTCCGAGGCTCACGTCGCGGCGGAGTTGGGATTCGAGGTCGCCCGGCGTACCGAGATCCGGTTTGTTCTCGATTCCCACCAACGTCCCGAACCAGTCGTCGGGATAGCGCGCCGTCTGCCGGACGTACTCGCGGCTTCCGTGGTTCTCGCGTTCGAAAAAGCCGATGTCGAGCGCGCGCTCGGTGGCGCTCCGTGCGTGTTCGGGATGGCAGTCGAAACACTCCTTCCAGTAGCGCGCCGTACCGACGCCGACACGGCTCTCGATGGCCGCCACGGGGATCTCGTGGGGTGTGAGTCGTACCCGGTCGTCGAAACCCGGACCGGGTTCCACGTGAACGACGTCCATTACCCGATTGCCGTGAAGACTCGTGCCGAGCTGGCGGCTCACGACCCCCTCGACGTCGGCTTCGAGGCTGGCACACAGCGCCAGCTCGAACGCGAACTCGCGCACGGGCGACATACGGGTCGGTGGGCCAAAAGCGTCGTGTTCGCCGATCTCGGCCGGTAAGAGTCAGACCCCGAGTTCGTCGGCGAGATCGTGAAAGCTCTCGACGGCGAGGTCGGCGTCGCCGTCGAACGGTTCCCACTCCTGCTGGTCGCGATTGACCCACACGCCCTGCATATCGGCGTGTATCGCACCTTGGACGTCGAACCAGCCCGCCGAGACGTGGGCGATCTCGTCGATCGGCGTCCCGGTCCGCCCGGCGGCGTGGCGGTAGATCGCCGAATCGGGTTTGAACGTTTCGATCTCGTCGGCGCTCACCGTGTCTTCGAGGAGGTCGCCGATCTTTGCGCCCTCGACCATCGAATCGAGCATCGCGGGATTGCCGTTCGAGACGACATAACAGTCATAACCACCGTCTCTGAGCCGCTCGATGCCGTCGCGCACGTCGTCGAACACGTCGAGATCGTGATACTCTTCGAGGATTTCCTCCTGTTCGCTCTCCGCGAGGTCGATGTCGTGGGCCGCGAGCGCGGCCGACAGCGCGTCACGGAGCAGTTCGTAGAAGGGCTGGTAGGCGTCGATGTCGTTGGCGACGAAGGTGTAGGCGAGCGAGCGCTCGCGCCAGAGCGTCGATACCGGTTCCGGCTCCTCGACGTGCTCGGCGAGCGCGCGCTCGACGCTCTCGACGTCGACGAGCGTACTGTACGAATCGACGGTCACGGTCGTGACCTGGTCGGGGTCGAATGCCATGTGCGAACCAGTCGGTCACGGGCCTTCAACGCTTGCAGCGAAAAAACGGTGGGCGTCAGCGGGTCGATCCAGCGGGACCGGGTGTCCCATCGGCGATTCAGTCGTCGGTGACGTCGATGGCGTAGCCGCCGAGCAGTTCGGTGACCTGATCGAGACTGTCGACGCCGACGATGAACGGTGCGGCGCGGTCGACGACTTCCTGCACGCTGAGTCGTGGCTGGAAGGCGTCGGGGAACGGGTTGCGCGCGCCCGAGCCGGCCGGCAGCGGGCTGTTGAGCACCCGGAGGTAGCTCGCGTGGCGGGCCTCGACCGCGAGGATCTGTGCGGCCGGCGCGAGGTACTCCTCGGTGTCGACGGCGGGCGCAGCGCCGGTGTAGGCCCCCGCGCCGGTGTCTTCGAGCGCCTGCGCGAGAGCAACGAACTCGACGGTGTCCTCGTAGGGGAACTCGAATTCGAGATCGCTGGCGAAGTTCGGGTCCTCGCCGACCTCCTCGAGGACACCCTCAAGCGCCTCGACGTGGGCCTGCTCGTGGTCGCGGATCTGCTGGAAGCGCTGGAAGGTGGAGTAGCGCCGGGAGGGGTTGGCGAACTGCGCGGCGATGTCCGAGCGCTCGATGTCGTGCTCGCCGAGCTGGCCGCCGTTTTCGTCGCCTTCCGTCCCCATCTGTCCGACCGGTGCGGTGCCGACTGCCTCGGTGTAGAAGGTGGCTTCGAGGCGTTCGAGGATCAGTGCGAACTTGACGATCTGCACGTCGGTGAGCGCGCCGTAGCCGAACTCGTTGGCGTCCTCGTAGTCCGAATCGGAGTAGGGCTGTTCGCCGTGGGCGGCCGCGGCGGTGCCGCTGCCGAGCGCGCCGAGGGCGGCGGCTCCGGCCCCGACCTTCGCGGTGTTCGAGAGGAAGTTCCGCCGCGAGCGGAGTTCGTCGCCGATGCGGCCGAGCGGCCCGCTGTCGCCGCCGGTCGTCGTGGTCTCGTTGCGGTCGAACTCCCAGTCGTCCTGTGCGGTGCGGCTCGTGTCGTTGGTGGAGTCGTCGGTCATGGTCTTGTCGTGCTCGCGCACAGCACAGTCGACTCACAAAACACGTATCAACGTTTTCCGAATTCAGACCCAAATTCGTGACGAATCGACGGGAATCGTCACGAGCGCTCGACGACCCGGAGGGTGCGATTGCCGTCGTGGCGGACGACGAGTTCGTAGTCCGAGACGCCGTAGGGCAGTTCGACGTTGGCGGTGTAGCGCGCCAGCCCGCGACAGCTCCGGTTCGCGGCGTCGGTGCGGATCGCCGCCACCGAGAGCACGAACGTCCCGGGCGGGCGCTCGCGGATGGTCGGCTCGACGAGCGTGTAGGACGCATCCGGCAGGCTGACGTTGCCCGTGATGGCGAGATGGCGCGCACCGAGCAGGCGGTAGCCCTCGACGGAGGCGTTGTCGGTTGCCTCGGGCGTGCAGCCGGCAGCGGTGGTCGTCGACTCGAAGACGCTCGCCTCGTCGGCGATGGCGTTCCCCGGGGAGCCGGCCGCGGCCTGAAACATGAGCGGGTCGAAGACGAAGACGGCGACCGCGAGTGCGGCAGCCACGAAGACGGCGAGCACCCCGACCGAAACGAGGAGACTGAAAACGCGCTTGAGCGCGGCCACGGCCTGCTCGCGGTCGGGCGAATCCGCCATGAAATCAGCGTTTCGAGCGTCGAAACATAACCGTTTCCCCGGTGGTGACCGGCAGCGCGGGACACTCGATACCGCGATATACGGAACAGCAGGTTTATGAACGGTTCGGGGCATAGCTATCCTATTACTTTCGAGATGACACGGAACCACCAACAACCGGAGGTGAACATCGGGCTGGTCGGCCACGTCGACCACGGCAAGACGACGCTCGTGCAGGCGTTGAGCGGGTCGTGGACCGACCAGCACTCAGAGGAGATGAAGCGCGGCATCTCCATCCGGCTCGGCTACGCCGACGCCACATTTAGAGAGTGTCCCGACAGGGACGCGCCCGAACGCTACACCGTTGCCGAGGAGTGTCCGGACGGTACGGAGAGCGAGCCCCTCAGAACGGTGTCGTTCGTCGACGCACCGGGCCACGAGACGCTGATGGCGACGATGCTGTCTGGCGCATCCATCATGGACGGCGCGGTGCTCGTC
This sequence comes from Halococcus sediminicola, assembly GCF_000755245.1. Classification (NCBI taxonomy): domain Archaea; kingdom Methanobacteriati; phylum Methanobacteriota; class Halobacteria; order Halobacteriales; family Halococcaceae; genus Halococcus; species Halococcus sediminicola. Next base: position 159,089 of record NZ_BBMP01000022.1, read on the forward strand.
GTGAGCGCTACTGAAACTGTGCCACAGGCCCAGACCCAAGAACACCTGATGGCGCTCGATAGTATCGGTATCGAGAACATCGTCATCGCCCAGAACAAGGTCGACCTCGTCGATAACGACCGCGCGCGCACGAACTACGAGGAAATCCAGGAGTTCGTCGCCGGAACCGTCGCCGAGGACGCGCCCGTCGTCCCTGTGAGCGCCGGGCAAGAGGTCAACATGGACCTGCTGATCCAGGCCATCGAAGAGGAGATCCCGACGCCCGAACGCGACCCGGACGCCGACGCACGGCTGCACGTCGCGCGGAGTTTCGACATCAACCGACCGGGGACGCGCGCCGACGAACTGCTGGGCGGTGTTCTGGGTGGGAGTCTCGTCGCCGGCGAATTCCAGTCGGGCGAGGAACTCGAACTCCGACCGGGCCGCGAGGTCGAACACGGGGGGCAGGCCGAGTGGCAGCCCATCACGACCGAAATCCGTTCGCTGCAAGCCGGCGGCGAGTCCGTCGAGAGCGTGACGCCCGGCGGGTTGTTGGGAGTCGGCACCGGTCTCGACCCGAGCCTCACGAAGGGCGACGGGCTGGCCGGACAGATCGCCGGTCCGCCGGGGTCGCTACCACCGACACGAGAATCGTTCACGATGGAGGTCTCGCTGCTCGACCGCATCGTCGCCAGCGCCGACGGCACCGAGGGCGAGGACGTCGAACCCGTTTCAACTGGCGAGCCGCTGATGCTCACGGTGGGGACCGCCACCACGGTCGGATCGGTCACGAGCGCGCGCGACGAGGAGTGCGAGGTCGCGCTCAAGCGGCCGGTGTGTGCGGCCGCGGGCGCGAACATCGCCATCAACCGCCGCGTCGGCACGCGCTGGCGGCTCATCGGCATCGGCACGCTGACCGAATGAACGAGAGGGTGCTCATGGACACGAACGCGCTGATGATGCCGGTCGAAGCCAACGTGCGAGTCTTCGAGGAGTTGGACCGACTGCTCACGAGCCCCGAACTCCTCGTGCCCCGGGCAGTCCTCGACGAACTCGATGCGCTCGCGGGCAGCCACGGCGAGGAGGCCGTCGCGGCGAGCGTCGGCCGGGATCTGAGCGAGCGCTGCCGGCCGATCGAGCACGAAGCGACCGAGGCCGACGACGCCTGCGTCGAACTCGCCGGCACGGCCTGCGAACTGGTCTGCACGAACGACCGCCCGCTGGCCGGCCGGGTGCGCGAGAAGGGCGTCCCGACCGTCGGACTGCGCGCGAAAAAGACGCTTGCGATCACGGAGCCATAATGTACAAACGAGTCAAACTCACGGACACGGTGGAGGTACCGCCACAGCTGCTCGCGGACGTCTCCGCGGGGATGGTGAAACGACTGCTGCAGGACAAACTCGAAGGCCGCCTCGACGAGGACGTGGGCAGCATCGTCAGCGTCACCGAGGTCCACGACATCGGCGACGGACGCGTGCCGCCCGGCCGGCGCGACCACGAGGGCTCGGTCTACTACGAGGCCGAGTTCGACGCCATCACCTTCGACCCGCAGATGCAGGAAGTCATCGACGGAGAAGTGGTCGAGATCGTCAACTTCGGCGCATTTGTGGGCATCGGCCCGATCGACGGACTGCTCCACGTCTCACAGATCAGCGACGAGTACCTCGCCTACGACGAGGACGGCCAGATGCTCGCCTCGCGTGAATCGAATCAGACTCTCGGAGTTGGCGACGCCGTGCGGGCGCGCATCGTCACCAAGAGCATCGACGAGCGCAATCCCAGGGATTCGAAGATCGGTCTCACGGCCAAACAGGTGGGCTTGGGCAAGCACGGCTGGCTCCGCGAGGACCGCGAGACAGCGGCGGCGGGTGAGTGAGCATGGCGACGAGACGAGTGTGCAGAGAGTGTCACCGCGTGCTCGATTCGCCCGACCAACAGACCTGTCCGGCCTGTGGGTCATCGAGCCTGACCGAGGACTGGGCGGGCTACGTGGTCATCGCCCATCCCGAGACGAGCGAGATCGCAAGCGAGATGCAGGTCACCGAACCCGGCCGGTACGCGCTGAAGGTGCGTTAGCGTGACCGGCGGCGAGAGCGATTCGGACGTCCTGCTCACGCTGCCCGACGAACTCCGTGGTGCGTTCAAGGACCCGCTCGGATCCATTCACACCGACGCGAACTGCCTCCGTCCCGACCTCGGCGACCCAGTGATAGCGGTCGGCGACGTCGTCACACGCCATCTCACGCGCGCCGGCACCCGGCCGGACCTCGCGGTCGTCGATTGGGTGACCGAACGCGAGGCGCTCGCCGAGAGCGAACGGCCGGATATCGAGGGCTACGACGAGCGCATCGACGTCGAAAACCCGGCGGCAGGGCTTTCGGAGGCCCTCCTCGAAGCGCTCCGAGCGGGTATCGAGCGGGACGGCAAGACGGTCGTCGTCGTCGATGGCGAGGAGGATCTGGCGGCGCTTCCCGTACTCCTGATCGCCCCGGACGGCGCGAGCGTCATATACGGTCAGCCCGGCGAGGGGATGGTGCACGTCCCGGTCGATGCCGAGGCACGAGCGCGAGCGCACGAACTGCTCTCGCGGATGGACGGCGACGGTGAGCGACTCGAAGACATTCTCGGCGATTACTGACGGACCGGCCTTCGAAATCCTTTTGGCCGCGACAGGGAGAGTATCGACCAACATGGACATCGAGATCACCAGAGAGGAGGAGAACCCCATGCTCCATCGGACGGACGTGCGTTTCGAACTCATCCACGACGAGGAGACACCCTCGCGGCTGTCGGTCCGTGACAGCCTCGCTGCGCGGCTGAACAAGGACGCCGGCGAGGTCGTCGTCCACGAACTCGACACGAAGTTCGGGATGCGAAAGACCCTCGGCTACGCGAAGGTCTACGAGACCTCCGCGGACGCCCGCGAGGTCGAACAGGAGTACATGCTCGAACGCAACAAAATCGGCGTCGACGACGAGGAGACCGAGGCCGAAGCCGAGGCGGAGGAAGCCTGATGGCGCGCCACGAACTCTACGACGACGATGGCACGACCGACCGCGAGCAGTGCCCCCGGTGTGGCGACGCCTTCCTCGCCGCCCACGACGACCGCATGCACTGCGGTCGCTGTGGCTACACCGAGTGGAATTAGGGAATCGTGCGCGTACTGGGCATCGAGGGCACCGCGTGGGCAGCGAGCGCGGCCGTTTACGACACCGAGACCGGTGACGTGTCGATAACCTCGGAGGCGTACCAACCCGACAGCGGCGGCCTCCATCCGCGCGAGGCTGCCGAACACATGCGCGAGGCCATTCCCATAGTCGTCGAAGACGCACTGACGGGGACCGACTCGATAGATGCGGTCGCCTTCTCACGTGGGCCCGGTCTCGGCCCGTGTCTGCGCATCGCGGGCACGGCCGCCCGCGCGCTCGCGCTCTCGCTCGACGTCCCGCTCGTCGGCGTGAACCACATGCTCGCCCACGCGGAGATCGGCCGCCATCGATCGGGCTTCGATTCGCCCGTGTGCCTGAACGCCAGCGGCGCGAACGCTCATGTACTGTGCTTTCGAAACGGCCGCTATCGCGTGCTCGGCGAGACGATGGATACTGGAATCGGCAACGCGCTCGACAAGTTCACCCGCCACGTCGACTGGTCACATCCCGGTGGGCCGAAGATCGAGCGCGCTGCACGCGACGGCGAGTATACCGAACTGCCCTACGTCGTCACCGGAATGGATTTTTCCTTCTCGGGCATCATGAGCGCCGCCAAGGAGGCCGTCGACGACGGAACTCGGGTCGAGGACGTCTGCTGTGCCCTCCAGGAGACGACGTTCGCGATGCTCGCCGAAGTGGCCGAGCGCGCGCTCTCGCTCACCTCGACCACGGAACTCGTCCTCGGGGGTGGAGTCGGCCAGAACCAGCGATTACAGGCGATGCTCGGCGAGATGTGCGAGGCCCGTGGCGTCGAGTTCTTCGCGCCCGAAAGCCGCTTCCTGCGCGACAACGCGGGCATGATCGCCGTGCTCGGCGCGAAGATGGTTCGAGCAGGGGACACCATCGCGGTCGCCGATTCGCGGGTCGATTCGGGGTTCCGCCCCGATCAGGTGCCCGTGACGTGGCGCGCGCGGACCGAAACCCACAGTAGAGCGAGTTCGGGCGAGGGCGAACTGCAGGGAGCCGAGGCGGTGGTCGAGATCGACGGCGAGCGCGTGCGAAAGCGTCGTCTGCCGAAATCGTACCGGCACCCGGCGCTCGACGAGCGGTTGCGCCGCGAGCGCGTCGTGCTCGAAGCGCGCCTCACGAGCGACGCGCGCCGGCAGGGCGTGCCGACGCCGCTCGTCCGCGACGTCGACGTACGGGAGGCCCAACTGACCGTCGAGCGCGTCGGGGACGCCGACCTCCGCGACGTGCTTGATTCGAAAACAGGGGAAAGTCACGTGCGCGCGGTCGCCGGCCACCTTGCGACGCTGCACGAGGCGGGCATCGCCCACGGCGACCCGACGACGCGCAACGTCCGCGTGGGCGCGTCGGGCGACGACCGGACCTATCTCATCGACTTCGGTCTCGGCCACTACACCGGCGACGTCGAGGACCACGCGATGGATCTGCACGTCTTCGAGCAGTCGCTCGCGGGCACGGCCACCGACCCCGAGCCACTGCGGCGGGGCTTCGAGGAGGGCTATGCCGAGACGGGAACCGAGGAGGTACTGGAGCGCCTCCGCGCCATCGAGGGGCGCGGGCGCTACCAGTAAATCACTTAACGGGGGCGGTCGTAGTGGGTGGCATGGCAGACGAGCGACCACCGTCCGGCGAGATATTCGGCGTCCCGTACAACTTCGAGCGACCGAGCCTCGGGCGAATGCTGTCGGCGTACTGGCAGCCCGGCGACGACATGCTGGTGAAGAAGCCGTTCGGCGTCGGCTACACCCTCAACCTCGCCAACTGGCGGTCGTGGGTCGTCCTCGCGGTCGCGGCCGCGCTGCTCGCCCAGGAAAACCGCAGCGAGAGCGAGGAGTACGAAGACACGGAGGAGCCGGTCGAAGTCATCGTCGATTAGTCGGGAAGCGACGGCTACTTTTCCCCGACTCGCCGACAGCGCCCATGCTCCAGTACGTGACGACCAACGAGGGCAAGGTCCGCGAGGCGCGCGAGTACATGGACTGCGAACAGTTCGCGTACGACTACACCGAGATCCAGCACGTGGACCTCGGTGCGATAGCGGCCCACGGCGCGCGCGAGGCCTATCGGGAGGCCGGCAACCCCGTACTCGTCGACGACGCCGGCCTGTTCGTCGATTCTTTGGGAGGGTTTCCCGGCCCGTACTCCTCGTACGCCGAGGACACCCTCGGCATCGAACGCGTCCAGCGACTCGTCGCGGGCGAGGAAGATCATCGGGCGTCCTTCCGGTGTGTGCTCGCGTACTGCGACGGCGCGGACTTCGCGGCGAGTCCCGACCCGGTGGACAGGGACGAGCGCGCGCTCGCGGCCGCAGACGGCGAGCACCAGAGCGATTCGGGCGTGCCAGTCAAGCTCTTCGAGGGCACAGTCAGAGGGCGCATCGTTTCGCCGCGCGGCGACGGCGGCTTCGGCTACGATCCGATCTTCGAACACGAAGGGACGACGATGGCCGAGATGAGTACTGAAGAAAAGAACGCCATCTCCCATCGCGGGCGCGCGCTGGCGAAGTTCGGGGAATGGTTTGCTGAGCGATAGCGAAGTAAGCCAGACGAGTCGTAGCGCGAGCGGAGCGAATGAACCGAGTCGGAGAGATGAAACGATGCAACCACGCTGAGTTCAGCAGCGACAGAGAACCAGCGAGAACTAATCCTGCCACGAACGAGAGCCGCAAGCCATACTCCCCAACCGATTCGCTCACTCGCTCCGCTCGTTCGCTCATCCCTCGCACGAGTCGCGCACCTTCGGTGCACTCTCGCGCGCCACCGCTCTGAAAAGACGTATCGGTAGCATCCGCAGATGCATCTGCATGACCGGTCGGTTTGATTGCGTGTGGCTGGAAATCGAGAGCATGGATGTTCGCCCCGCGACCTACGAGGACCGCGCCGCGCTCCCGAAAGTACACACGGCCGCTGTCGAGGCGTTCGGTCCCGACGGCTACAGTGTGGAAGAGGTCCACGAGTGGGCCGGAGCCGACGAGCGCTCGCCCAACGATTACGCGATCGATGTCGGGGGCGAACATTTCACCGTTGCCGTTAGGAACGACGAAGTCGCTGGCTTCGGCCACCTCGTTCTCGATGTGAAGGAGGTTCAGGCCATCTACGTTCATCCCGACCACGCACGCCACGGCGTCGGGAGCACACTGCTCGCCGAACTTGAGGGATACGCCCGCGGTCGCGGACTTCGAAAACTGAACCTCCTGTCGTCGCTGAATGCCGTCGGGTTCTACGAGCGAGCGGGCTACGAGCGGGTCGGCGAGGGCGAGAGTCCGGGCGGGCTGGCGGTCGTCGGGATGGAAAAGCGGCTGTAGTTCATGCCCGCGGGTCGCGGTCCGGGCCGGGATAGTCGCCGCCGACGACCGTCGGATGGAGCTTTTCGGGATCGAACAGCCCGCAGAACCCCCGGGGATGTTTGACGCTCGTGGCAACGTGTTCGCGGATGCGCATGCCGGCTCTCGCGGTCCGGAGCGAGTCGTCGAACGAGAGCACGTGGGCGGCGTCGCCCGCCGCTGCCGAGGCGAGTGCCGGATGGTCCCTCGAGGGATGGTCGACGCGCACTCGAAGGTCGTCGACGCGTTCGCGCCAGTCGTCGGCGAGAGCGGGGTCGGCGAGGCGCGCGACGACGGCGCGGGCATCGGCGAGCAGCGGGTCGCTCGCGATCAGCGACACCCACGAGTGTGCACGGACGATGTCGAGTGCCTCGCGGGCGTCCCCGCCACAGAGCAGGTCGGCCGCGAGTACGTCGGCGTCCGCGACGACGCGCGCGGGCCGTGGCTCATCCATCGCGGCGCTCCCCGAGCACGCCCCGAACGTCGTCGAGCGCGACGTCGTAGTCCGCGGCGCGCTCGAACAGTCGTCCCCACGAGTCACTCATGCGCGGACTGAGACGCCCGTCGGCAAACGGTTTACGCCTCGACGGCCGGCCGAGCGGGGATTTCTCGCCGGGAAGCTCTCGATCACGTGGAAGCGCCGCCGACAACAGAGCCACAGCGCGGACACCACGAAAGTCGCGGTGAAAACACCGCGAGAGGGAACACCGTTTTCAGCCGGCACCGCTCATGGTGTGTGAACATGGACGACCCGAGCCGATTCAAGCGACCGCTCCGGTACGTGATGGGGCTGCTCTACGTCGGCGCTGGCGTGCTGCACTTCGTCGCCCCGAAACGGTATGCCCACGTCGTCCCGCCCCGGTTCCCGCGCCCGGTCGCACTCGTCTATCTCTCCGGCATCGCGGAGGTCGTCCTCGGAACCGGCGTCTTGCTCCGCCGGACGCGGCGTCGGTCCGCGTGGGGCATCGTCGCGCTCCTGATCGCGGTCTTTCCGGCGAACGTCCACATGGCGACCGGCGACGTGGCGACCGATGCGGTCTCCGACTGGGCCGAGGGCATTACCCGGGCGGCGCTGTGGGTCCGACTCCCGCTCCAAGCCGTCCTGGTGCTCTGGGCATGGTGGTACACGCGCCCGTCCGAACGCACCGCCTGAATCACGGAACTAATAGTTTCGAGGTCGGCGGCGAGAAGAGCGCGCCCAACCCGGAATCGTCCGTCTCGCTACCGTTCTTCGCCCGATTCGTCCCGTTCGTCGAGTTTCGCCTTGATCTTCTCGGCGGTGATCGGCAGATCGCCGACGCGGACGCCGACGGCCTCGCGGATGGCGTTGCTCAGCGCCGGCGGCACGCCGTTGACCGGGATTTCGGCGACGGACTTCGCGCCGAACGGTCCCGTCGGCTCGTGGGTCTCGACGATGAGCGACTCGATGGGTGGCTGGTCGGCGGCCGTCGGCATCCCGTAATCCCGGAAGCCGAGAGTCTCGGGCGTGCCATCCTCGTCGAAGGAGAGACCCGACGAGACAGCCAATTCGTAGCTCATGTGCAGCGCGCCCTCGATCTGGCCCTCGACGAGGGCCGGGTTGATGGCGACGCCGCAATCGACGGCGTAGACGAGGTCGTGGATCTCGAACTCGCCGGTGCGCTCGTCGACGGTGACGTCGACGAACTGTGCGCCAAAGGGCGGCGGCGATTCGTCGGTGCTGTGGCTCGCCTCGCCCATCACCTGCGCGCGCTTCTCGTCGCCGTAGATGGACTCGTAGCCGACTTCTTCGAGCGTGACCGATTCGCCGGTGCGCTCGGCGTGGACCGCGCCGTCGCGCGTTTCGAGCGTTTCCTCGGGTTCGTCGAGCATCGTCGCGGCGAATTCTATCAACTGTGTACGCGCCTTCTCGGCGGCTTTCTTGACCGCCTGCCCGGTGATGTAGGTCGTCGAGGAGGCGTAGGCACCGTAGTCGAACGGCGAGACGTCCGTGTCCGAGGGCTGGACGAGCACGTCCTCGGGAGGAGCACCGAGCACCTCGGCGGCGATCTGGGCCATCGCGGTGTCCGCGCCGGGACCGATGTCGACGGCCCCAGTTTGGAGGATGAAGGAGCCGTCCTCGTTCATCTTGATGTGGGCGGCACCGAGTTCGTCGCCGGCGACGCCGCTTTTCTGGGCGGTGAGCGCGACGCCACAGGCCCGGTGGAGATGCTCCTCGTCGGGCTGTTCGATCTCGTCCCAGCCGATAGCTTCCTTCCCACGATCGATGCACTCCTCCAATCCGCACGAGCGGATTCGGCGGGTGTCCGTGCCGCCCGAGAGTACCCCCGAGGCATCGTCGATGTCGCCCTCCCCGATGTGGTTGCGCGAGCGAAGTTCGAGGGGTCCCATCCCGAGTTCGTGGGCGACCTCGTCCATGTGGCCTTCGAGCGCGAAGTGGCCCTGTGGTGCGCCGTAGCCGCGGATCGCGCCCGCGATCGGGAGGTTCGTGTGGACCGCCGTCGCTTCGAAACGGATGTTCGGCGTGTGCGTGTACAGCGGCAACGGCTTCGACCCGACCGAGCTACCGACCGTCATCCCGTGTGGGCCGTACGCCCCGGAGTTCGTCACCGCCGCCATGTCGAGCGCCTCGATGTCGCCCTCGTCGGTGACGACGCTGCGCACCCGCACGCGGGCGGGCCGGCGCGAGCGCAGCGCGTAGAACTGCTCGCGACGGGTCGTTTCGAGCTTCACCGGCCGACCGGCGGCCTCCATCAGCGCGACCGTGATCGGCTCGATCAGCATCGACTGTTTGGCACCGAAGCCGGCACCGATGCGGGGCTTGCTCACGCGGATGTCCCGAATCGGCACGTCGAACAGATGCGAGAGCTGCCGGCGCGTGTGGTAGGGCACCTGCGTGCTCGTGATGAGGTGATAACGGTCGTCCTCGTCGCGGCGGGCGATGGTCGCGTGTGGCTCTGGCACGCAGTGTGACTGATATGGCAGTTCCCACTCCGTCTCGGTCACGACCCGGTCGTCGCGGTCGGTCGCCTCCTCGAACGCCGCCTCCACGTCGCCGATCTCGCCCTCGATGTGCGATTCGATGTTGCGCTCGTAGTCCGCGCCGGGCTGGTGGTTCTCGATGTCGTCGGGGTCGTGGATCTGCGGCGCGTCGGGGTCGGTCGCGGTCGCGGTATCGAAGACACCTTCCTCTTGCTCGTAGCTGACCTCGATAGCCCGCGTCGCCCGGTCGGCGGTGTCGCCGTCGACGGCGGCGACGGCGGCGATCGGGTCGCCGACGTAGTGGACTTCCTTCCGAAGGACGTGCAGGTCCCACGGGCTCGGTTCGGGGTAGGACTGGCCCGCCGAGGTGTACGGCTTGTCGGGAACTTCCTCGGAATCGGGCGTGATGACGGCGTACACCCCGTCCATCTCCTCGGCGGCGCTCGTGTCGATGTCGGTCACGCGCCCGTGGGCGATCGTCGAGCGCAGGACCGACGCCTCGGCGAGGTCTGGGAAGTGTCGCGCGTAGTCGGCGGTGTACTTCGACTCGCCGGTGACGATCTTGCGCGCGTCGTCTTTCTCCTCGCGCTCGGAGATGGTTTGGCGCTCGCTCGCGGGCTTGCGGTTGTTCGGCGCTTCCTCGAACTCCATCGGATGCTCGCTCTCGGCCGCCGGCGGCTGGCGCTCGCTGCTGCCGGCGTCGTCGGGCTTACTCATCGTTCACCCCACAGCCACAGCCCGAACAGGACGCCTCGGCATCGGGTTGTCCGCCGTCGGCGGCGATTTCGGTACTGCCGTCCATCCGTTCGGCCGCGTCCTCGACGGCGTCGAGGATCTTCTCGTAGCCGGTACAGCGACAGAGGTTTGCCGAGAGACCCTCTCGGATCTCCTCCCTGCCGGGGTCGGGGTTCTCCGCGAGGAGGGTGTGCGAGCGCATGATCATCCCGGGGATGCAGAAGCCACACTGGAGGGCGGCGTTGTCGACGAACGCCGCCTGTATCGGGTGGAGGTCCTCCTGGGTGCCGAGGCTCTCGATGGTTTCGACGGTCGCGCCGTCGATCGTTCCCGCCGGTTTGATGCAGGACATCGCCGACTCGCCGTCGACGGTGACGGTACAGAACCCGCAGTTACCCGTGTCACAGCCGCGCTTCGCGCCCGTGTACCCGTTCTTCCTGAGAACGTCGAGCAACGAGTCCGAGCGCTCGGCCTCGAAAGTCCGTTCCTCGCCGTTGAGCGTGAGGTCGATTTCGATAGTCATGTGGTTAGTCCTCGTTCGTCATGGAACCGTCTCCAGAGCTATGGATGTTGCTGTCGGTAGTCTTTTCGGTTTCGGGGATGACGAGATTGAGCACGAGTGCGCTGATTCCGCCCATGATGAGTCCGGAGCCGATGACCGTCTGGACGATCTGTGGGAAGTTCGCGATCGCGTCCGGTCGGACCTCGACCGCCAACCCGAGCGCGATGGAGACGGCGAGTATCGTCGTGTTGCGGTGGTCGAGATCGACTTGCCGGTTGATGATGGACACCCCGCTCGAAAAGATGGTCGCGAACAGGATGAGCGCGCCACCGCCGAGTACGGCGTCGGGCATCGCGGTGACGAGCGCGGCGATCTTCGGGACGAATCCCGCGAGTATCAAGAATCCACCGCCGATGGCGACCACGTGGCGGCTGAGAACGCCGGTGAAGTTGACGACGCCCACGTTCTGCGAGAAGGAGGTGTTCGGAAAGGCGTTGAAGACGGCCGCAAACGCACTCATCAAGCCGTCGGCGAGCAGTCCGCCACGGATCTCGTCACGCGTCGGCTCCCGGTTCGCCGCGGCCACGATGCCGGTCATGTCACCGATGGTTTCGACCGCGGTGACGGCGTAGAGGAAGGCGATGGTGATGATGGCGCTGGGTTCGAACGCGATGCCGAACTCCAGCGGAGTGGGGACCGCTATCCAACCGGCCTGTGCGACCGCCGAGAAGTCGGCGACGCCGAGCACGATGGCGACGATGTAGCCGATCAGAATGCCGAAAAAGACGCTTGCGATGCGAAGAAATCCCGAAAGAAACTGGTTCATGCCGAGCGTGATGAAGAACACGAGCGACGCGAGCCCGATGTTCGTCAGCGAGCCGTAGTCGGCGGCTCCCGCCCCGCCGGCAGCGTAGTCCATCCCGACCGGGATGAGCGTCAGTCCGATGAGCATCACCACGATACCGCTCACCAGCGGCGGGAAGAGACGGTCGACGTAGTCGTACGAGAAGCCGATACCGACCTCGACGACCGCACCGACGAGACAGGCCCCGAAGACCGTTGCCAAGCCGAACTGGCTGCCGATGGCGACGAGCGGTCCGACGAACGCGAAACTCGTCCCCATCATGACGGGGAGGTTCGAGCCGACGGGACCGACGGTGTACACTTGAACCAGCGTCGCCACGCCCGCGACGAGCAGCGCCATCTGGACGAGGAACGTCGTCTCGCCGGTTGCGAGCCCGACCGCACCGGCGATGATCAGCGGCGGCGCGACGTTGCCGAGAAACATCGCAAACACGTGCTGGAGACCAAGCGCTATCGCTTCACCGAGTGGCGGCCTGTCCTCTAGGTCGTACTGGATATGATCGGCCGATTGCTGTGACATGGTATCACAGATCACAGGTGAAGAGGATGCAATATATAAGTTCGTCTGAGAATTACTCCTGGAAATTTTGTATTCTTATGTATTTTTATTGTTAGTGATATAGGTGATGATCTGCTGGCGATCCGTACGACAGGGTTTCGACGGTTGCTCGCCGACCGCCGGAAGCTAATTGGCAGAGCGGGTGATCCAGCCCCGCTCGGCCGTCGATGGTGTCTCGCGGTCGTCGCGGCGACCACCACTTCCCCAACAATTAAGCGGGTTGGTAGTATGTGGGGAGGGTATGGCGAGCAGTGGCGAGCGCTCGACGGGCGACGGAGCCAGTGAAACGACCGACTCGGCGCTCGCGAACTACTTCGGGTTCGCCGACCACGACACCGACCTCCGAACCGAGGTCGTCGCGGGGATCACGACGTTCCTCGCGATGTCGTACATCGTCGTGGTCAACCCCTCGATCCTCACCGGGATCCCCGGCGAGAACGGCAAGCCCGGCATCATGATCGAGGGCTACACCGCCGGCGAAGTTCAGCAGATGCTCGCGGTCACGACCATCGTCTCGGCGGTCATCGCGATCGTCGTGATGGCACTGTACGCGAACCGGCCGTTCGCCCAAGCACCCGGGCTGGGACTCAACGCCTTCATGGCATTTACCGTCATCGGCACGCTCGGCATCCCGTGGCAGACGGCGCTCGCGGCCGTCTTCACCGAGGGTGTGCTGTTCATCGCGCTCACGGCGATCGGCGCGCGCAAGTACGTCATCAGACTGTTCCCCGACCCGGTGAAGCTCTCGGTCGGCACCGGCATCGGTCTCTTCTTGGGTATCATCGGCTTACAGGAGATGGGCGTCGTGGTCGACGATCCCGCGACGCTGCTCACCCTCGGCAACGTCGCGGCCGACCCGGCGGCGCTGCTGGCCGTGATCGGCTTCTTCCTGACGGCCGCGCTCTACGCCCGCGGCGTCAAAGGCTCCATCGTCGTCGGCATCCTCCTCACGACGGCCGCCGGCTGGCTGGCGACCACCATCGGGTTCGTCGGGCCGGGCGTGCTGTTCCCCGAGAGCCTGCCGAGCGCCCAGTACGATATCACGCCGCTGTTTGGCGCGTTCCTCGAAGGCTTCGCCAACGTCGATGCACTCGCGTTCTCGCTGGTGGTGTTCACCTTCTTCTTCGTCGATTTCTTCGATACGGCGGGGACGCTGGTCGGCGTCGGACAGGCCGGCGGGTTCCTCGACGAGAACAACGATCTGCCGGACATCGACAGACCGCTGATGGCCGACGCGATCGGGACGACCGTCGGCGGCATCGTCGGCACCTCGACCGTGACGACGTTCGTCGAGTCGGCGACCGGCGTCGAGGAGGGCGGTCGGACGGGGATGACCGCGCTCGTCGTCGCGGCGCTGTTTCTCGCGACACTCGTCGTCGTGCCGCTGGCGGCCGTCATCCCGTTGTACGCCTCCCACATCGCGCTGGTCATCGTCGCCCTGTTGTTGCTCAGAAACGTCGTCGCGGTCGAGTGGGACGACATCACGCAGGCGATTCCGGCCGGACTCACCGTCCTCATCATGCCGCTGACGTACTCGATCGCGTACGGCATCGCCGCCGGTATCGTCTCCTACCCGGTGATCAAGGCCGCCGTCGGCGAGTCCGACGAGATCAGCGCCGGCCAGTGGCTGCTCGCGGTCGCGTTCGTGGTCTACTTCGGCGTCCGCACCAGCGGTGTGATCGAAGGGATGGTCTGAAGATCGTTCAGTCGACGACCGTCTCGACGTACTCCATCGCCCTGACGTCGACGAGTCCGTTGTTCGTGAGGCGCAGTTCGGGAATCACTTCGAGCGAGAGGAAGGACAGCTCCATCAGTCCACCATCGTGGTCGAGACCGACCGCCCGAGCGGCGTTTTCGACCGCGGCGAACTCCTCGGCGACGGTGGCGAGCGGTTCGTCTGACACCAGCCCCGCGATCGGGAGCGCGAGCGCCGTCAAGCCATCCGACTCGGCCGCCGGGTCGTAGACGGCGACGCCGCCGCCGATCTCGCGGAGGTGGTTCGTGACCGTCGCCATCGCGTCGTGGGACGCGCCCGCGACGACGAGGTTGTGTGCGTCGTGGGCGACGGTGCTCGCGACCGCGCCGCGGTCGAGTCCGAGCCCGTGGACGAACCCGCGACCGATACCCCCATCACCGCCGTGGCGCTCGACGACCGCCAGCGAGAGCACGTCGTCGTCGGTGTCGGGTTGGAGCACGCCCGCCGACCGGGGAACGTCGGTCTCCAGCCGTGCGGTCTGCAGCCCACCGACGGCATCGATGGCCCGCACCGCGACCGGACCGTCGCCGTCCGCCGGCTCGATGGCGAAATCGGAAGCCACGACCGACTCGAACGAGACGGTGTCGGTGGGCACGGTCGACGACGGGGATTCCGAGTGGTCGGCGGTCGGGTCGAGCACGCCGTCGACCATCACGCCCTCGACGGTCCACGGGTCGAGATCGGCGAGAAAGAGGAGATCGGCGGGCGAGCCTGGTTTGAGCCGGCCGAACGGCAGGTCGTAGCTCTCGGCGACGTTGATCGTCGCCATCTGTACTGCCGTCACGGGGTCGACGCCTTCGTCGATTGCCGTGGCGACCGCGAAGTCCACTCCTCCATGCTCGACGAGGTCGGTCACGTGGCGGTCGTCGGTGCAGAGTCCGAGCCACCGATCCTCGACCGCTTCGACGAGACCGAGCAGGTCGACGAGGTTCTTGCTCGACGACCCCTCCCGCAAGTAGACCCGCAGACCGACGTCGGCCTTCGCGCGCGCTTCGTCGAATGTGATGCTCTCGTGGTCGCTGTCGAGATACCGCGCCGCCTCGTGGAGGTCCGCCCCCCGAACCTGTGGCATGTGGCCGTCGACGGGCAGGCCGCGCGCACGGGCGGCGTCGATCTTCGCGTGAACAGTTTCGTCGTCCGCAACGACGCCGGGCACGTCCATGACCTCGCCGAGCGCCACCACCTCGGGTGCATCGAGCAAGTCGGCGACCGCGTCGGCGTCGAGGGTCGCACCGGTGTCCTGGAGATCCGAGGCGGGAACGCTCGACGGCACGGTGAAGCGAGCCTTGAGCGGCGTGTGGTCGGCGTCAGCGATGACGGCGCGGACGCCCGCCGTACCGCAGACGTTCGCGATCTCGTGAGGGTCCCAGACGACGCCCGTCACGCCGCGCGGGACGACCGCCGCGCCGTAGTGCGGGAGCGTCACCATCGACGATTCGACGTGCATGTGGGCGTCGATCAGCCCCGGCGCGATGTAGCCGACGGCGAGTTCGCGCTCGGCCGGCCGCTCGGCGAGTGCGACGATCTCGCCGTCGTCGACCGCGACCGCGCCGTCTTCGAGGCAACCCGTATGAACGTTCACCAGCGTGCCGCGCACGACGGTGTCGACTGGTGAGGTCACGGCGCTTCGGCGGCGAGCGCGTCGACGTCGGGAGCCGCGTTCCGGGCCTCTCGACGGATCGCTTCGGCGTCGACGTGCGCGAACTCGCCGCCCTCGTAGAGCACGTTGCCGTCGACCATCGTGAACTCGACATCGTCGCCGTGGGCCGCGAACACGAGATGCGAGAGCACGTCGTGCAGCGGCGTCGCGCGCGTCAAGTCGGTCGAAATCCCGATGACGTCGGCCTTCCAGCCCTCCCTGAGTTTGCCGACCCGCTCGAAGCCGGCGGCGTCGGCCCCGTTGATCGTCGCCATCTCGAAGACCGTCTCGGCGGGGGTGCTCGTCGGGTCGAGCGCGTCGACCTTCTGGAGCAGGCTCGCTTGACGCATCTCCGTGAACGGGTCGAGCGTGTTGTTGCAGGGTGGCCCATCGTTACCGAGCGCGACGTTGATGTCCCGGTCGAGGTAGTCGGGAATCGGCGCGACGCCCGAGGCGAGCTTCATGTTCGAGGACGGACAGTATGTGACGTGCGTACCGGTTGCTTCGAGCACCTCCCGCTCGGTCTCGTCGGTGTGGACGCAGTGGGCGAGCACAACGTCCTCGCCCGTGAGTCCCACCTCGTCGAGCCAGTGGATGTTGCGGTGGCCGGTCTCGCGCTCGACGGTTTCGATCTCGTCTTGGTTCTCACTGGCGTGTGTGTGGATCGTCACCCCGTCGTACCGATCGGCGAGGTCGCGCGCGCCGCGGAGACAGGCCTCCGAACAGCTCACCGCGAACCGCGGCGTCACCGCATAGCGGATACGGTCGTCGAACGCGCCGTGGTACTCCTGGATGAGCTGCTCGCTTTCGTCGAGACCCGCGTCGGTCTCCTCTAAGAGTCCGTCGGGCGACTCCTGATCCATCAGGACCTTCCCCAGTCGCCCCCGGATACCCATCTCGCCGGCGGCGTCGAAGGCGCGGTCGGCGTGGGCAACCGACAGATGGTCGATACAGGTGGTCGTGCCGCTCTCGATGCATTCGAGGTAGCCGAGTTTGGCGGCCGCCTCCATCCCGTCGGCGTCGAGGTTCGCCTCCATCGGGAGGACGTACTCGAACAGCCAGTCGAGGAGTGCCGTGTCATCGGCGATGCCCCGGCCGAGGCTCTGGACCGAATGGATGTGCCCGCCGACGAGACCCGGCGCGAGCACGTCGTAATCGGCGCTCGCGTGGTCCGGGTAGCGCTCTTCGAGCGACGCTGCGTCGCCGACGGCAGCGATCCGGTCGCCCTCGACCACGACCGCGCCGTCGTCGAGGACGGTGTGTGCGTCGGCGACGACGGTGCCACGTAATAACATGACCGAGTGTCGGTCGCCCGCCGACGAACAAAAAGATTGCTAGCGCCACTCGCGAGCCGACAGTCGTCCGGGAACGCTCTCGGTGGCCACGCCGACCGTCCGGAGTGCGTCCCACACGGTCGCCGCGTTGCTCGTGATCACCGGCAGTCCGCGGTCGGTTTCGAGCGTCTCGACCGCCGATAGCGACGGGTAGTTCGTACACGAGACGAAGATGCCATCGGGGTCGTCCGCGTCCGCGAGAAGCGCCGTAACCTGCCGGTAGGCGTCCCGGGGCGTCAGCGCACCGATATCGGTGTTCGCCTCGACCGCTCGCCCGTCGACCGCGACGACCTCACGACCACCCGCTTCGAGATACTCGACCTCGCGCCGCGTGAGGTCGTCCACGTACGGCGTTGCGAGCGCGATACGTCGGCAGTCGAGCGCGTCGAGCGCTCGCTCGACCGAGAGCGCCGTCGCCACCGCCGGACAGCCCGCCGCCGCCTCGATGTCGGCCTCCAGTTCCGCGTCGAAGCCGTGTCCGTGGAGGAGACTGCCGGTCGTACAGCCGTAGGCCACGACGTCGACGTCGGCGTGACCCAGCAGTTCGGCACAGTCGGTCGCCCGGTCGGCCATCGCGTCGAGGTCGCTCGCGGTGACGTCTTCGAGCGGCATCCGGGCGGCGTGGACGCTCACACCGTTCGGGACGGCCGCCGAAAGCTCCGGCTCGGCGGTCGTGTTCGAGGAGGGAACGACGAGTCCGATCCGGGCGCGCCAGCCGTTCATCGCTCCTCCGTCTTGCCGTCCGCCCGGTCGCGCGCTTCGAGTTCGTCCTCTCGCTCGTCGGGGCTGCCATGACCGCCGCCGCCGGGCGTTCGGATCGTTACCGTGGTTCCAGCCGCGACCTCGCGGGTCGTCTTCGCCGGCACTCGCTCCCCGCCGATGCGGTTCTCGCCGGTCGCGCCGTCCTCGCCGCCGGCGATGCCGTGCGGGGCGGTGCGGCGGCGTTCGGTGAGCAGCGAGACGGTCGCATCGGTTTCGAGCTTGACGGAGCGCTCGATGCCCAACCCACCACGGTAGCGCCCCGCGCCGCCGCTGCCCGGCCGCAACGCGTAGCGCTCGACGGCGAGCGGGTAGGCCGCTTCGAGCGCCTCGATGGGCGTGTTCAGCGTGTTCGTCATCCCGACTTGCACGCCGTCCATCCCGTCCTTGTCGGGCCGAGCGCCGAACCCGCCGCCGATGGTCTCGTAGTAGGAGAACTCGCCGGTCGAGTCCTCGTTCGTTCGGCCGCCGATGGTGAGGTTGTTCATCGTCCCCTGCCCGCCCGCGGGCACCACGTCGGGCGCGGCGTCGGCGAGCGCGGCGAAGGTGACGTCGGTCACGCGCTGGCTCGTCTCGACGTTGCCGCCGACGACGGCCGCTGGCGCATCGGGGTTCAGCAGTGTTCCCTCGGGGACGTGAACGTCGATCGGTTCGTAACAGCCCTGATTCGGCGGGATTTCGGGGTCGGTCACGCACCGAACCACGAAATACACCGCGCTCTTGGCCACCGCCAGCGGCGCGTTCAGGTTGCCCGCGACCTGTCCAGCGGTCCCCGTGAAGTCCACTCGTACGTGCCCACCGTCGAGTTCGACGGCCACCTCGACGGGGACGTCCGCGTCAGTCACACCGTCGCCTTCGAGGACGTCGCTGGCTTTCCACGTTCCGTCGGGCAGTTCGGCAAGTTCGCTTTCGACCCGCTCGCGCGAGTAGTCGATGACCGCATCGAACGCCGCGAGCAGTTCCTCGCGGCCGTGGTCGGCGAGCAGTGCTCGAAGGCGCTCGCCGCCGCGCTCGTTGGCCGCGAGCTGGGCGCGCAGGTCGGCCCAGCGCTCGCGCGCGTTGCGCACGTTTGCGAGGATCAATTCCCGCACCTCCGCGTTGATCTCGCCGCCCTCGACGAGTCGCGTCGGCGGGAGACGAAGTCCCTCCTGCTGGATGTCGCGCGCGCCGGCCGGCATGCTGCCCGGCGTCATCCCACCGACGTCGGCGTGGTGGGCGCGCGAGACCGCGTAGCCGACGATTTCCTCGTCTGTCCGTTCGCCTTCCGTGTCCGCTTGGCTCCCGTCGAGCGAGATGGGCGAGACCATCGTCACGTCGGGGAGATGCGTGCCGCCGGCGAAGGGGTCGTTGAGCACGAACACGTCGCCCGGTTGTGGGTTTTTATCGAGCACGGCGGCGACCGCCTCGGGCATCGCGCCGAGATGCACAGGAATATGTTCGGCCTGGGCGACGAGTCTGCCAGTCGAGTCGAACAGCGCGGTCGAGCAGTCCCGGCGCTCCTTGATGTTCGGCGAGTACGCGCTCGTGACGAGCACTTCGCCCATCTCCTCGGCGACACCTTCCAGTTGGTTGCGGATGATTTCGAGCGTCACCGCGTCGATGCGGTCGTCGCTCATTCGCCCGCCTCCCGTTCGAGGACGAGCGTTCCGTCGGCTTCGACCGTCCCCTGCCACGTCGGTGGCACGACCACGGTGCTCTCGTCCTGTTCGAGGATGGCCGGACCGGTCAGTTCACGACCGGGTGCGAGCGCCTCGCGGGCGTACACCGGCGTCTCGTGGCGCTCGTCGACGAAGACCGCCTCTCGCTGCCCCTTCCGTGGCTCACCCGCGCCAGCGTAGGCCGGCGTCGTCGGTTCGTGCTCGATGGTCGCGGTCGTCCGCAGCGTCACGAGGTCGACCGCATCGTCCATCCGGTAGCCGTAGGCCGTCTCGTGGGCCGTCTGAAAGCGCTCTTCGAGCGCCGACGAGTCGAGCGGTTCATCGACAGGGATCGTGAGTTCGAAGCTCTGGCCAGCGTACCGACAGTCCGCCGCCCGCTCGATGCGAGCGGCGTCAGCGTCGGTGGCATTCGCCCTGACGCTCCCGGCGAGGTCGTCGTATGCGCTCTCGACGGCTTCGACGTCGAGGTCGTCGAGTGGCGTCCGGTAGGTGCGGACGGCGTCGTGTTTCTCGTCGGCCGCCAGGAGCCCGGAGGCCGACAGTACCCCGCAGGCGCGCGGCACGACGACTCGCCCGACGTCGAGTGCGTCGGCGAGCGCGCTCGCGTGCATCGGTCCCGCACCGCCGAAGGCGACGAGACCGAACTGTCGGGGGTCGTGGCCGCGTTCGACGGTAATCGAACGGATCGCGCGGGTCATCGTCGCGTTCGCCACGCGATGGACGCCGCGGGCGGCTTCCACCGGGCCGGCGAGGTCGGCTTCGTCGGCGAGGCTGGCGAGTGCGTCGTGGGCCGCCCCCGTATCGAGTTCGAGTTCGCCGCCGAGTGCCGAACTCCCGCCGATGTAGCCGAGTACGACGTTCGCATCCGTGACCGTCGGCGTGGTGCCGCCACGCCCGTAGCAGACGGGACCGGGGTCCGCGCCGGCGCTCTCGGGACCCACCCTGAGTGCGCCGCCCGCGTCGACCCACGCGACCGAGCCACCGCCGGCCCCCACCGTGGTGAGGTCGACCATCGGCACGCCGATGGGGCGACCGTCGATCGTGGCGTCGGTCGTGCGCTCGATGTCGCCGTCGCGGACGAGACTCACGTCCGAGGAGGTGCCACCCATGTCGAAGGTGATGAGTCCCGCGAGGTCGTCCGCGTGGTCGGCAGCGGTCGTCTCGGCCCCGACGACGCCCGCCGCCGGTCCCGAGAGCACAGTTGAAATGGCGTTTTCGCGCACGGTCGCCGGGTCGGCGATGCCCCCGTTTGACTGCATCACGCGCGGTGCGGGAACCCCCAACTCCTCGGCACGAGTTTCGAGCCGACCGATGTAGCTGTCGATGGCCGGCGTGACGTACGCATCCGCGACCGTCGTGGCGGTGCGCTCGTACTCGCGGAACTCGGCGAGCACTTCGTGCGAGACCGAAACGTGGGCGTCACACTCCTCGCGAAGTATCTCGGCGACGCGGCGCTCGTTGTCCGGATGGGCGTAGGCGTGGAGCAGACAGACCGCGACGGACTCGACGTTGTCGTCGAGGTCGCTGGCGAGACTCCGCACGTCGTCCTCGTCGACCGGCGTTTCGATGCCGTCGACGGTCGCGCGTTCCGTGAGTTCGTACCGCCGTCGGCGAGGGACCAGCGGCGTCGGCTTCTCGGCGTCGAGGTCGTACAGCGCGGGGCGGTCCTGGCGGCCGATCTCGAGCACGTCCCCGAACCCCTCGGTCGTGACGAGCGCCGTCGTCGCACCCGCCTCTTCGAGAAGGGCGTTGACCGAGACGGTCATCCCGTGGGCGAACGAGTGGATTTCGTCGGGGGCGACGTCGGCCTCGGCACAGGCCTTCTCGATGCCCTCGACGACGCCCTCGCTCTGGTCCGCGGTGCTCGGCACTTTCGCGGTCGTGAGTTCGTCGTCGGTGAGGAGGACGACGTCGGTGAACGTGCCGCCGACGTCGACGGCGAGACGCACATCGTGGGCCTCGACGGCGAGGCGTATGTCGTGAGCCTCGTCGTCGGAGTGGGTGTCGTGACTGTCGTCCTCGGGTTGGTTCTCGTCCATCAGAGCACCCCCAGCACTGTGAGCAGCGCCCGGATACCGAGCCAGACGACGATCGCCGTGACGATCCCGCCGAGGACGTTCGACACCGTCCCGTTGGTGTACTCGCCGAGGAGCGGTTCGGAGTTCATGGCGATGATGAGAAAGACCGCGACGACCGGCAGGAGGATCCCGTTGACGACCTGTGCGAAGACGATGATCTCGACGGGGCTACCGCCGACGAAGACCGACGAGACGCCGACGAGGAGGATGACGCCCCACACCGACTGAAAGCGAGTCGCCGAGAGGTCGGTGTCCCAGCCGAGCGCGCCCGCCGTGGCGTACGCACCAGCCAGCGAGGCGGTCGTCGCACTGGTGAAGCCCGCGGCGAACAGGCCGATGCTGAAAAACAGCGTCGCGTACGGGCCGGCGATCGGGCGGAGCTGTTCGGCCATCCGGCCGATGTCCGTGATCTCGGTGCCGGTCGGGAACGCGGCGGCCGCCGTCACGAGCACCGCGATCGTGATGACGCCGCCGATGACGATCGACAGTATCGTGTCCGTTCGACACGCCGGCAGTTCTTCGGGACCGCTCCAGCGCTCCTGAACGTTGCTCGCGTGCAAGAAGAGGTTGTAGCCGACGACGGTCGTCCCGATGAGTCCCGTGATGAGAAAGACCGACCCGTCGGGAATCGTCGGCACGAACCCGGCGGCGAGCGCGCCGAGGTCCGGCCCGATGAGTGCCGCCGACGCGAGAAAAGAGACGGCCATGATGGCGACCAGTCCGACGAGCGCGCGCTCGATGAGCTTGTACTTGCCCGTATAGAGCAGCGCACCCGTCACGATACCGATGACGATGCCCCAGACGGTCGAACTCACGCCGGTGATCGTCTCCAGACCGGCCGCCCCACCCAGAATGTTGCCGGCCTCGTAGGCGGCCGTACCGACGCCGATGGCGGCGACGACGAGCAGTATCGATCCCCATTTGGCGATCGGGTTGTCGAACTGGTCGCGCAACGCCTCGCCGAGTCCCGCACGGGAGACGAGCCCGAGACGCGCGCTCATCTCCTGGAGGATTATCGTCGCGAGTATGGAAAAGGCGAGCGTCCAGACGAGCGCGTAGTCGAACCGTGCGCCCGTGACGCTCGCGGTCGTCACGGTTCCGGGGCCGATGAAGGCCGCCGCGACCATCGCGCCCGGACCGATCGTTCGCAGCCGGTGTATGAGTCCCATTACCAATCTACCTCACGGTAGTTCATACACAATCCGTTGAAAAGGGTTGTTGTGAGCGGTGTGCACTTCGTATGCAGGCGTGTGAACAGTGCGGTCGAGATTTGGTCGTCCCTCCGCTCCCCGGTCACTCGTCGCGCTCGGTGAGCAGCACCTTCGCGACCCCCTCGTCGACGGCGATGTCGAAGTCGAGGGTCGTGGTGCTTCCCTCGATGAACCGGAGCATGAACCGCTTCATCGATTCGGTCGGAAAGACGACGTGGTAGGTGTTCCCTTCGGTGTGCCGAACGGTGAGGAAGCCACAGAACGAGAGCCAGTCGAGCAGTTCGCCCAGTTCCGAAAAACGCTTGTCGTACTCGCTCGCGTGGTATTCGGCGACGCGGTCGGTACAGTCGAGGAACGCGGGGTCGGGGTCGCCGGCGTCGGTTTCGACGTGTTCGAGAAAGCAATGCAGGAAG
Organism: Halococcus sediminicola; assembly: GCF_000755245.1. NCBI lineage: Archaea > Methanobacteriati > Methanobacteriota > Halobacteria > Halobacteriales > Halococcaceae > Halococcus > Halococcus sediminicola. The sequence continues at coordinate 182,035 of NZ_BBMP01000022.1, forward strand.
TCGATGTCGAGGAGGATGTGCTCGCCACCAGCGAGCATCCGGTAGTACGCTTCGAGGTCGACGCTCGTATCGGCCGTTGCCGCCGCGAAGTTCGCGGCGTAGAACGTGAGCGCCCGCCGCACGAGTTCGCTCTGGCCACTCCCGGTGCGGTCGAGGAGCGTTTCGAGGGCGGCGCTCGCCTCGTCGTCCAACGAGACCGTCACGCGGTCACCAGTCATGGGGTAGGGAAGGCCGGTACGGACTACACTCTTTCGTGGTCGTGGTGGTACTCCCGACGAGGGAGTCGGAGACACCAGAGAGCAACAGTCGTCGTACGGGCTTCGAAGCGCTTTTCTCGCGGCCGGCGAAGATTTCGGTATGGAACGGGAGACGTTCGTCGAGGCTGCGGTCTCCATCGCAGCCGTTGCGCTGTTTCTCGTCGCTATCGTGGCCGTCGGTCTCCTCTATCCGAACCTCACCGGCGCGGGACCGCTCGCGCTCGTCGGTTCGATCGTCTTCTTCGTCGTGGTGATGAGCGCGGCGGGCTACTGGCTCGCCGGGCAGTGATTCAGGCGTCGGCTTCGGTCTCGTTTTCCTCACCCTCCCCGTCGCGCCAGTCGGTGAGGTCCTCGTCGGCGTCGTCGAGCGCCTTCTCGTAGTAGGCGAGCGGGTGCGAGATCGTCTCGCAGCGGTCGTCCATGTTCACGCAATCCCCGTAGGACTGCATCGTCGCACACGAGGGCGGCGAGTACTCCGTCGGACCCGACTCGCCACGGATGTGGTCGGTCTGATAGCGGGTGATGTCCTCGCCGAAGCCCGGGTTCACCATGTAGAGGTCGACGATTTCGTCGGTGCTCATCCCGATCGAGGCGAGAAACGAAGTGATGGCGAACCGTGAGTGATGGGCGAGATGTTCACCCTTTTGAACGGAATCGAGCAGCGCCTTCATGCAGGGCGGGAAGCGGTCGGGCACGACGGTGTCGATGTCGCGGGTGAGTTCGAGGTCCGCGAGCGTCTCTCGAATCCGTTCGACAGTGGATTCGAGCGCCTCGGCGATCGGGTCGGGTACCGCGAGCGGCAGTCCTTCGGCGATGCGCTGCTCGATGGCCTTTGCGAGGAGGTCGCCGAGGTCGGTCTCCGAGACGGGGACCGCGCCCTCGGCGAGCGCGCGATTGACGAGTCGCCACTCGTCGCCCCACATGTCCGCCGCGAGCGGGAGGTAGGCACCGACGTCGACGCGATAGCCCTCGCCGTCGGCGTGGACGCTGCCAGCGAGGTCGAACTCCGCGAGGAGGTCTTCCGTACTCAGGCGCTCGGTGCGGGCGCTTTTCAACTGCCGGTGGCTTTCGGCGTCGGTGAGGCGCTCGTGGGCCGTCGCGGCCTCGGCGCGGGCGTATTTTCGCGTGAGCACGTGTTCGTCGACCAGCGAGACGAGCACGCGCGCGAGCGGATAGGAGAGGAGTTCGACACGCGTGTCTCGACTGGGGTCGCCGACGGTGCCGTCGTCGAGGGCGCGTTCGACCCGCTCGGTCGCGCGCTCGCGAACCCGCTCGTCGTCGGCGAGCGAGTGCAGGTCGAAGTTCGCCGCCTCGACGGCGTGACGGGCGTCGTCGAGGAACGGGTAGCGGGCGTGGTGGCGCTCCATTCGCTTGATCTACCGGGGCCGATTCAATAAGCCCGGTGGTCGGGCCACATCGGAAGACACACCTATCGGATGGGAATACCGGATAGCGTGCGAATCGCGCCCCATGCGTGGCGATACGCCGCTCCGATGTTCGCGCTCGCGCCGGTGGCGGCGCTGCTGTCGTCGATAGCCGGCGCGCTGGCCGTCGGGATGGGACTGGGCGCGCTCGCTTTCCATCGGGACCCCGAACGCGAGATCCCCTCCAAAGGTGTCCTCGCGCCGGCCGACGGTCGTGTGTCGGTCGTGCGCCGCGAGGGCGAGCGCCTGCGCGTCGGCATCTACATGGGAATCACCGACGTGCACGTCAATCGCGCGCCGCTTTCGGGCACGGTCGAATCGGTGACGCACTCGCCGGGCGCGAACCGGCCGGCGTTCTCGAAAGAGTCGGACAAGAACGAGAAGGTCGAAATCGACTGCGGCGCGTTCTCGATCGTCCAGATCGCCGGCGCGTTCGCCCGGCGCATCCATCCGGCGGTCGAGTCGGGCGACCGGGTGGCGCGCGGCGAGCGCATCGGCCACATCAGTTTCGGGAGTCGCGTGGACGTACTCTTGCCGCCTGAATTCGACCGCACGGACCTCTCCATCGAGATGGACGAAACCGTGCGTGCCGGCGAGACGGTGCTGGCTGGCGGTGCGGCGGCGGTGGAGTCGGAGAGCGGTGCGGGGCGGTCCTTGGCGTCTCAGCGAACGGAGTGAGCCGAGGCTCAGGAGAGCGAAGCTCTCCTAGCGGATGAAGGGCGAAGTCGTTCGAAACGGCTTCGCCGTTTCGTGATGACGAGAGAGTGAAGCTCTCTCGGACCACCGCGAGTGAAACGAGCGGCTGAGGGCTTCGACGGTGCGGTTGTGGTGTGGAAGCATCCGCGCGAACAGATATGAGTGCGGTTCACCGTGAGCGAGGCGAAGCCGAGCGAGCGGGTGTTTTTAGTCCAGGTTTTTGCGAGGAGTGGTGCGCGAGCGAAGCGAGCGCACCCGACGAGTGAAAAAGTGGGTTTTAGAGCACGAGTTCGAACGGGATGGGGGTAAAGCAGAGGATGCCGAGCGCGAAGGTGAGCAGTCCCAAGAGCACGCGTTTCGTGTCGAGCGCGTCGTCGTAGATTGGCGTCGCGGGACCGGCGTAGGCGACGCCCATCGTGAAGATACCCCAGAATACCCAGAGGAAGACGGCGTTGAACGCGGCGTGTTGGATGTAGTAGAGATAGGCCGCGAGCGCGAACAGCGCGGCGGGGACGAGCGCGCCCACGGTCTCTTGGCGCTCGCCGACCATCGCGCGCACGAGGTGGCCGCCGTCGAGTTGGCCCACGGGGATGAGGTTCAGGAAGGTGACGAACATGCCGACCCAGCCGGCGAACACGACCGGATTGACCGTCGTGCCGTCGGGGTAGTCGAGCGGCTGACCGGTGAGGTCCGCGAGCCACTGGACGAGGAGAGGGTAGTTGAACTCGATAGGAATCGCCGGCGTCGAGACGGGCGGGAGACCGAGACCGACGACGGTGACGACGCAGGCGACGGCGAGACCGGCCAGTGGGCCGGCGACGCCGATGTCGAAGAGGGTCTTGCGCGAGGGCATCCGCCCGCGCATGCTGATGACCGCGCCCATCGTGCCGATGACGTTGGGGAGGGGAATGAAGTAGGGTAGGCTCGCGTCGACGCCGTGATAGCGACTCAGCGCGTAGTGGCCGAGTTCGTGCACGCCGAGCACCGAGAGCACCGCGAGCGCGAACGGCCAGCCGGCGAGGACGGCCGTCGGGTCCGCGAGGAAGTCGCCGATGGTGTCGACGGTGCCGTACCAGCGTGCGCCGGCGACGAGCGTCGAGAGCACGGTGAGCAGCGCGAAAATCACGTTCGTCCACGGTACCCCGTCGATGCCGGTCGAGTGCGGCGTGGCGACGAGGACGTGTCGATGGTTGTTCATTTCGACGCCGGTGTAGGGGTCGCGTTCGGGTTCGCTCGTCAATCGAATCTCGTAGCCACGTTCACGAAACAGTGGCCAGAGGCGTCGTTCGAGACGTTGGCCGGCGACCAGCGGCTCGCCGTAATACCGGAGCTGTCCGCCCTCCACGTCCGTCTCGACGACGCGAAAGAGTCCGGCGAACGCGTCGGCCGGCGGCCCGTCGGCCGGCGGGTCGCTGTCAGCCATTGCCCGAGGTAGCGGCCGAACGGGCATAAACGTACAGACCGATTCGGGGAGGAAGGCGCCAACGGGGCCGGTTCGGCTTCGGGACCGCTTCGAGGGGGTGGGGGGAGGGTGGACGATTCGAGGAGAGGGAGAAGATAGTTCGGGGCGTGCGGACGGAGGTGGGTTCAGGCGGGTGCGACGCGCCACGTCGTCGCGCTGGTGTACGACCAGCGCTCGATGTCGAGGTCGACCGCCGACTCCGCGAGTTTGTGCATCAGCGCACCGATTTCCTTGGGCGAGAGACCGACTTCGTCGGCGATGAACTTGCTCTTGAAGTAGAGTTCGCCGTCGGCCGCGTTGCGCTGCAGATAGGCCTTCAGTCGCTGCTCTTTGGTGTTCGCGTCGACGCCGGCGGGCTGGGTCGTGCTCATTGTGACCTCACTCGCCCATCGAGCTACCATGTATTATACCCGACAGATGCTTCGGATGAATTCGGCGCTTTTCAGATTCGAAGCCCTCGTCGAGGACGTTTCACGACGCTTCGAGAAGTCGTTAGACGTTTCATACGGCTCGCAGCATCCGTCGATCGGGAAAACCCACTCGATCGCCGAGAGCCGTGCACGCATCGTCCGGAGATATTATTTCGAGTTCCCACATTTGAAATTATTTCGGTTGTGCGGACGAGCCGCTCACGCGCGGTCGTGGACCCAGAACTCCTCGTCGCTCGTGCGCTCCTTTTTGAATATCGGGACCTCCTCCTTGAGCCGGTCGATGCCGTCCGCCACGGTCGAAAACGCCTCGCGGCGGTGGCCCGCGAGCACCACGACGAAGACGATGTCCTCGCCGGCCTCGATGCGCCCCACCCGGTGATGGGTGAGCACGGCGTGGACGCCCTCGCGCGCCTCCAGTTCGGTTTCGAGTGCCCGCAACCGCTCGTCGGCGACTTCCCGGTAGGTCTCGAATTCGAGCGCCTCGGTCGGGGTGTCGTCGGGCGCGTCCTTCGCGCGGACGCGCCCGGTGAAGGTGGCGATCGCACCAGCACGGTCGGCGTTCGACGATTGCTTCAGCTCGCTGACGAGCGATTCGAGCGTCACGCGCGGTTCGAGATCGTCGATTGCCGTACAGAGCGCGTCGATGTCGATACCCTCGGCGTCGGGGGCCGCTGTGAGTTCGGGACCGGCGTGTTCGCGCCCGTCGAGGACCACGGTCGGCAGCCCGTGGTTCGAAAACCCTTCGACGAGGGCGTAGTCGTGTTCGGGAGCGAGGTCGTCAAGGAGATCGGACAGCGAGCGTTCCGCGCCGGTGGCGAACCAGCCCTCGTCGCTCAATCCATAGGTGACGCGCGCACCGGCCGCGCGGTGGCGGGCGGTGTCCTTCCCCTCGGTATCGATGTCGGGCGCGTGATCGAGGTGTTTGACGGTGGCGACCGCCCCATCCAGCCGTTCGACGAGGCGCTCGACGAGCGTCGTCTTCCCCGTATCTGAGGGGCCGACGACGGCGACAGTTTTCATGGTCGGAGAACGGTCGGCGGTCGCTTGTACCCTTCGCCGGTGTTGACAACCCTTAAGAGCGCGTCCGGGCAACCGCCGGCAATGAAAATCATCGTCTCCCTCGGCGGGAGCGTGCTCGCGCCCAGAGACCCCGAACGCGTGGGCGCACACGCGACCATCATCGAGGGACTCGCCGAAGAGGGTCATACCGCAGGCGCGGTCGTCGGCGGCGGAACAGTCGCGAGGGAGTACATCCACACCGCGCGCGAACTCGGTGCGAACGAGATCGAACTCGACCAGTTGGGCGTCGACACCACCCGGCTCAACGCCCGCCTGCTCATCGCGGCGCTCTCGGAACGAGCGGCGACCCGACCGTCGAGAAACTACGAGGACGCAGGGGCGGCCCTACGCCGGGGCGAAATCGCCGTCATGGGTGGCGTCGCACCGGGCCAGACGACCGACGCGGTGAGCGCGGCGCTCGCCGAATACGTCAACGCCGACCTGCTGGTGTACGCGACCAGTGTCCCCGGCGTCTTCAGCGCCGACCCGGCCGAAAACCCGGACGCGCAGCGTTTCGAGTCCCTCTCGGCCGCCGAACTCGTCGACGTCATCGCCGACATCGAGATGACCGCCGGTTCCTCCGCCCCAGTGGACCTGCTCGCGGCGAAGATCATCGAGCGCTCGGGCGTTCGGACCGTGGTACTCGACGGCACCGACCCCGAACGTATCGAGCGCGTCGTCAACACCGGCGAGCACGAGGGGACGGACATCATCCCAGCAGAAAGCGACGAACCGACCTACTGGGCGATGGATGACTGAGGACCCCTACACGCTCGGCGAGGACGGTCACCACGCCTTCTGGGCCGACGAGGTCGCAGACCGCATCGAATCGCGTCGTGACCGAATCGACGCCGAGGGACCGATAGTCATCAAGGGCGGCGTCTCGCCGTCGGGCGTGCCACATCTCGGTCACGCGAACGAACTCATGCGCGGGTATTTCGTCGCCGAGGTGCTTCGTGGACGGGGCCACGATGTCGAGCAGGTGTTCACGAGCGACGACCGCGACCCCCTGCGGAAGATACCACGAACGCTCGCCGACCGCGAGTGGCGGGTGATGGACCTCGGTGACGTGCCGAATCCGGGCGTTCTGGGGCGCAACCTCGGCAAACCGCTGACGGACATCCCCGATCCCTTCGAGTGCTGTGAGTCCTTCGGCGACCACCAGACGCGTCTTTTGCGATCGATGACCGAGCAGTTGGGCATCGACGTCGAGATCCGTTCGACCACCTCGCTGTACGAAACGGGCGCGTTCGACGACGTAACGCGCGAACTGCTCGCAAAGCGCGAGCGCGCTCACGAACTCCTCGGCGAGTATCAGGCCTCGGTGCGCGACGCCGAGGAATACGTCCCGTTCAATCCCATCTGTGCCGAGTGTGGGAAACTCACCGAGACCGTGACGGCCGTCGAGGAAGGGGAAGTAGAGTATCGCTGTACCGACTTCGAGGCGGGCAATCGGGTCATCGAGGGCTGTGGCCACGAGGGAACGGCGACCATCCGCGAGGGGAAGTTGCCGTGGCGCTTCGAGTGGCCCGCCCAGTGGCGAGTTCTGAACGTCGACTTCGAACCCTTCGGCAAGGACCACGCCGAGGGGTCGTGGCCGAGCGGCGAGGCAATCACACGGGAATTGCTCGATTTCGAGCCGCCGACGCCGATGGTTTACGAGTGGTTCACACTCAATGGCGAGCCGCTGTCCTCGTCGTCGGGCCACGTCGTCACGGTCGCCGAGATACTGGAACTGCTCGAACGCGAAGTCCTGCACTACTACTTCACGAAGAATCCGGCGAAAGCACGTGATTTCGACGTTTCGCGACTCGACCAGCTCGTCGACGAGTTCGACCGTTTCGAGGGACTCGCGTTCGGCGAGTCCGTCATTGGTGACGAGGAGAAGATCGAGGAGGAACGGGCGCGTACCGAACGTGTCTATCCGCTCGTCGTCGATGAAATGCCCGACGAGCGGCCAATCCGACTTCCTTACACCTTTGCCGCCGTGCTCGGCATGACCGACGACCGCGAACTCCGTGAGGGGATGGCCCGGCGTGAAAACCACATCCCGGACGAGGCACCCGAAGCGGCCGTCGGGAGCGCGCTCGACCGGGTGAATCGCGCTCGACAGTGGGCCGAGCGGGTTGACAACGCCTACAACTACCGCCTCGCAACCGACCGCCCCGCCGTGGATCTCGACAGCGATACCGAGAACGCGCTCGACGAACTGGCCGACTTCGTCGCGGCGGGCCACGCGGGCGAGGCGATCCAGAGCGAGATCTTCGAGACCGCACGCGACCACGACCTCTCTCCCGGCGACCTCTTTTCGGCTGGCTACCGGCTCTTTTTCGACACCGAGCAGGGGCCGAAGCTCGGGCCATTTTTAGCCGAACTCGACCGGGAGTTCGTCGTGCGACGGCTCCGCCGCGAGGGGTAGCTGGCGAGCGAGCGGAACCAAACCCTCATGACTGCCCATCGCTGAAATCGGTCAATGGCGAGCACGCTGCTGTGGGTTCTCGCGGGAGTGCTCCTCTACAGCGTCGTGGCGACGGCGCTGTCGGCACAGGGGTTGCTCCCCGAGTGGGTGCGGGTCTCCGGACCCATCACGACGCTGCACACCGAACGCGGCAAGGCCGTCCTCGACCGACTCGCGCGCCCGAAACGGTTCTGGCGGGCGTGGGCGAACGTAGGAGTAGGCATTACACTCGTCGTGATGGTCGGCTCGTTCGTGCTCGTGATCTTCAGTGCCGTCACGATACTCGACCGGCCTTCATCGACGGTCATCACCGAGCCACAGGACGCCCTCGTCATCCCCGGCGTGAACCAGTTCCTGCCCCTCTCGGTCGCGCCGGAGATCGTCCTCGGCCTCTTGGTCGGACTGGTCGTCCACGAGGGCGGCCACGGGCTGCTCTGTCGCGTCGAGGACATCAGTATTGCCTCGATGGGACTCGCGCTCATCACCCTGATTCCGATGGGTGCGTTCGTCGAACCCGACGAGGAAGAACAGCGAACGGCCGAACGCGGCGCACAGACGCGGATGTTCGCCGCCGGCGTCACGAACAACTTCGCCATCACGGTGGTGGCCTTCGCGCTGCTGTTCGGCCCGGTCGTCGGATCGATCGCGGTTACGCCGGGCGTTCCCGTCGGTGGGGCGTTGCCGGGCACGCCAGCAGCGCAAGCGGGCATCGGCGAGGGGAGCGTCATCACGGGCGTCGCGGGCCAGAACGTGACGAACGAGAGCGATCTCGACGGCGCGCTCGCCGACGCGAGTCGAACAGTAAGGGTCTCGTTGTCCGACGGCACGACGACGACTGTCGAGCGCTCGCCGGTCGTCACGGGTGCCGTCCAGAACGGCCCCACCGGACTCGGCACGGGCGCGACCATCGCGGCGGTCAACGGCTCCCCGGTGGCGACCGAGAGCGGGTTCGAAGCGGCGCTCGAAAACCACACCGTAGCGACGCTCCGAACCGAGAACGGCTCGACGACCGCACCGATGGGAGCCTACGCGAGTCGAGTCACGCCCGACGGCCCGCTGGCGAACGCGACCGGACAGGCCGGCCAGCCGGTGGTCGTCACGCGCTTCGCCGGCGAGCGGACCACGAACACCTCGGCGCTTTCGGCTGCGCTCTCGGAGACGAATCCCGGCGACGAGGTGCAAGTCGAGGCGTTCGTCGACGGCGAGCGCACGACCACGCGCGTGACCCTCGGCGAGAACCCCCAGACGGGGAGCGGGCTGGTCGGCGTGACCGGTCTCCAGCAGGGTACCACGGGCATCGTCGTCGACGATTTCGGCATCGACGCCTACCCCGCGGCCGGCTATCTCGCGGCGCTCGGCGGTAGTGGCGGAGCGGGCGGCGGTGGCTCGGCGCTGTTCGGTGTTCTCGCCGTGCTCACGCTGCCGTTCGCGAGCGTCGCCGTGCCGGGCGCGAGCTACAACTTCGCCGGCTTCGTCGGCTCGAATCTGGGATATTATACCGTCACCGGTCCTCTGGAGTTCCTCGGTGGCGGCGTGTTCGTGCTGGCGAACGTGCTCTTCTGGGTCGGCTGGGTCAACCTCAATCTCGGCTTCTTCAACTGCATCCCGGCCTTCCCGCTCGACGGCGGCCACATCCTCCGGACGAGCACCGAAGCCGTCGTCTCGCGCCTGCCCGTGGGCAGCCGTCGGTCGCTCACCGGTGCGGTCACGACCGCGGTGAGCCTGACGATGCTCGCGGCGCTCGTGTTGATGGTCTTTGGTCCATCGCTGCTGTCGGGCTAGTATCCCGAAGAGCGGCGAGATGGCCGAACGCGGCTTCGGAGACCCTTATCGAACCGGGGAAGCGATCGAACGGCTCGGCGAGTCGATCCGCGCCGATCGGGCGTTCGACCGGGGTTTGGCCTGCTGGTAATCGACGAACTCGACCTCGACGGTGACCGGCCGCGTGGTGTCGCGGGCGATGTGACGCTGGATCGTCCGCGCGAGGGCACCGTAGTTGCGCTCGGTGGTCCGCCCGACGGTGACCGAAACCGTGTCGTCACCGCCGACGCGCGGGACGAGCTGTGCGCCGTAGGTGGCCTGTGAATCGATGAGTTCGAGCTCGGCGTAGCGCTGCTGGGTCAGCACTTCCTCGGTGTTGTGGTTGACCGTCTCGACGAACACCAGGTACTGATAGGTGCTCGCGAGCGCGCCGACGAGGGCGACGAGCACGACGACCGCCACGACGGCGTAGCCGATCGTACTGAGAGAGATAGCGACGTGATCGCGAAAGCGCGTCGATGGAGTGGCACGATAGCCGAAAAGCGTGAGCGCGATGTACGCGGAGACGTTGATGAGCAGCAGGTTCATCAGGAGGAGGACGAGCGCACCGATGGCGAGGACGGGTTCGCGCCAGACGATGCCGAGGCCGACCGCGGCGGCCGCCGGGACGACGGCCGCCGCGACCGCGACGCCCGCGAGCGAGACATCGAGGTCGGTCGCGAGCGCGAGCGCGCCCGCCGCACCGGCGAAGATCGCGATCACGTAGGTCAGCACGATCGGGATCGAGAAGGCGCTCACCTGCGTGATGTTCTCGATCGCGAGGTTCGGCGGCACGAGGTAGCCGCGTCTGAAGACGAACGCGGCGGCGGTCGCGCTGGCGATGGCGATCGTCAGCCCCATGAGTTGAGACTTGAAGCTATCGAGGATGGACTCGTAGTCGCCGATGACCGCGCCGACGCTCGCCGACAGTGACGAGCCCGCGAACGGCGAGAGCACCATCGAGCCGACGATGACGATGGCGGAGTTGAGGATCAGCCCGGCGGCGGCGACGATGGCGCTGACCGCCGCGAGCACGACGAACATCGGCCGGCCGGGCGTCACTTCGCGGGCGTTCGCCCGCAGCGTCGCGTGTGAGAGTCCGACCTCGTCGTCGGGACCCTGCGTGTACTGGCTTTCGAGTTCGTCGAAGGTGGGTGTCGTGGCCGACTGAATATCGGTGATGATCGTGAACGCGTCGTCTTCGAGTCCGACCTCGTGGAGGCGTTCCATGACTTTCTCGACGGCCCCGTCCGGGAGGGGAAAGTACAAGATCATGCCGTCGCTGTCGCCGCGCTCGTCGGCGGCGACGTGCTCGATGTTCTCCTCGTCGAGCGTGTCGAGCACGTCCTGGCGCATGTCGGCGCGAACGCGCGTCTGTACGAGTCGCACGGCTCTGCTTTCGCCATCCCCCTAAAGAAGGCTCCGCCTTTGCCTGCAAGGCGGGGGGTTTTCACTCCCGCCGCCTCAGACGGCGTATGTCCATTCTCGAATCCGTCGAACGGGCGATACCGGACCGCTTCGAGCGCGTCGAGCGGGCCGCCGTCGAACTGTTCGAACCCGTCGAGCAGCGCCCGACGACCGCCGACGCGCTCCGAACCACGACGCGGGTCTGTAGCCTGCTGGTCGCGCTCGCGGCTATCGCGTGGGTCAGCGGCTACCCCTACCTCTTCCCGAGTCTGGGGCCGTCGGCGTACGCGCTCGCCGTGAGTCCCTCCGCGGCGACCAGCCAACCCCAACGGGTCTTCGGCGCACACCTCTTCGGCGTCGTCGGCGGTCTCGTCGCCTACCACCTGCTCGCCAGCGGGCTGACGGTCACGAAACTCCCGCCGGCGTTCTCGCTCGATGCCGCCCGACTCGCCGCGAGCGCACTCCTCTCGCTCGGGTTGACGAGTTTCGCCATGCTGACGACCGACCTCCGGCACGCGCCGGCGTGTGCGACGACGCTCATCGTCGCGCTCGGCCTGCTCACGACGGTCCCGCAGGCCGCCATCATCCTCTCGGCGGTGCTCGTGCTCTCGGCGACCGACCGTCTCTTTCCGGGGTTCGGCGGCATCGAGGACCCGCCGCGATAACCTCATCGAAACCCTCGGCGCGCTCAGCCACGTCCCCGCCGACGCCGCAACCCGCCGAGCACCGACGGATGGTGTCGTCCGCGCCGCGTCCGTTTGCCGTCGGTCCCACAGAGCGGACATCGTCCCCGTTCGGCCTTGTAGTATCCCGAACAGACGCTACAGCGCTCGATATGAGCCATGGCAACTAGAAACATCGTTGTGGAGCGTCATAAGACACGTGGGAGATCACCGTTTCGACCGATGAAAGCAACCCTTCGGCCGGTCGGCAATCGACAGTGGGGGGTCTCAGCCCTCGCCGAGACTCTCGGCGTCGACGTCGACGTCCTCGGGGTCGCCGGCCTTGATCGCCTGGCCGTAGTTGAGCAGCGCGACGAACACCGTGCCGCCGGCGGCGTTGCCGAGTGTCGTCCAGACGAGCACGGTGAGAAATTCCGCGACGGTCACGCCGTGGCCCATGAACAGCGCCGCGAGCAGTTCGGTCGTTCCCAGCAGTGCGTGATGGAACGGCGCGAAACCGATGACGCCGGTGATGAGCCAGATCAGGAGGACCTGCCCGACCGTATCGCGGCCGGCGGCGACGAGCCACGTCACCAACCCCATCAGCCAACCAGCGATGACGCCGCTCGAAAGGACCACCCACCACGGCAGTCCCAGGAGCGCGTCGGCGAGCGACCCGGCCGCCGCCGGCGTCAGGATCTCCAATGGGGGACCGATGAACGCCATGAACCCGGCGAACACCGCACAGCCGACGAGGTTGCCCACGAGCACCACGCCCCAGAGTTCGCCGAGTTCGGCGAGGGAGGCGCGGCGGTCGATGACCGGCAGCACGCCGAGGGTGGTGTGGGCGGTGAACAGTTCGGTCTGACCGATGACGACGATGACGAATCCGACGGTCGAGACGCTTGCGAGGACGAACCGTTCGATTAGCGGCGAGGAAAATCCCGGCGCAAAGGTCAATACCATACCCATGAGCAGCGCGCCGAAACTCACGTTGAGACCCGCCGCGATGGCCGAGATGAACAGTCCACTCGGGGGCCGACGGATCTGCTTGAGTGCATTTTCGAGTTCGCGGCCGAGGATCTGCTGGGCGGCCAGCGGCGGTTCGGGCGTGCTCCGGGTGGTCTCGTTCGAGTCGGACTCCCGACTCATCTCTCGCCTCCCGACGGGAGCCAGCCAGTCGATGCCCACGACGAACCGAGAGCCGAGAGGAATCTCACGGCCCGCCCCTGCGGTCTTCGAGGGCGGCCAGTTCGTCGTAGCGCGCTGTCTCCAACTGGTCGCTCTCGCGGAGGACGAACGGACCGATGGCGAGCGTGCGCTGGATCATCGTCAGGATGCGCAGCACGTGGGCGAGCACGACCGCAAAGGGCAGTAGCGTGAACACGAACAGCGCACTGACGAGGAGGAAGGCGGCGTCGATACCGAGCAGAGCGGTACCCGAAAGCCCCGTGGGGTCGAAGACGAGGATCATGTAGGCGGCGACCGACAGCGACGGCATCGCGCCGTAGAGGACGCCCCGCGAGATGTTGATGATCTCCCACTGGACGTAGTGGGTCTTGAAGTGCTCGCGCGCCGGGGCGAAAAACCGCAACGCCTCGATGAGGTCGTCGAAGGCCGCGTCCGCTTCCGCGGGGAGCGAATCGGCGTATTTGGCCTTCAGGTTGCGCGCGGCGAATATCTTCCACGAGTAGTTGTAGTTGAGGACCGGCAGGAGGACGTCGAACGAGCCGAAATCGGTACCGGTGAGGTCGTCGCTGACGGTCCGGCTGTGATCCAAGAGCCCCTCGGCGTACCGTTCGATCTCCCGAAGGTCGTTCTCGTCGCTCACGGCCCGCTTGAGCGTTCGTGCCCGTGCGTCGGCCGTCTCGATGAGCGTTCTGAGAAAGCGCGACGGTTCGGCCGGCGCGACCGCGATACCGGCGGTCCGCTCGACGTCGTTGCGAAAGTCGGTCTCGTTTTCCATGCGCGTCTCCTGTTCGCCGAGCGGGCCGATCTCCTGTGAGAGGACGAACTGGGCGATCGAGAGCACGAGCGTGATACTCGTGACGAGTGCGATGACGACGGAACCGAACAGCGACGCGACGCCGCTGGTGGTGACGAGTTGGCGTGCCGCACTCGGACCGAACAGATGCAGCGCGAGCAGCGTCGCGTACGCGCCGACCGAGAAGATGCCCGTCACGAGCCAGCGGTTCGCGCTGATGAGAAACCACATCTTCAGTCGGCTCTCGCCGGCACGCTCGCGCATCGTGTCCGCCGGCCGTGAGATCGTCTCCGAGTCGCCCATCGCGTTGGCCCCCGTTCGGGGGTCGATGGGTTAAACGGCCGGCTTGTATACTCATAGAGCGGCTCTCGCCACCGATCCGCAGCGTTCCCGGACGAGTTGGAAGCGGACGAAAAGACCCTTGTTCGACTCGCCCGAATCACCGACATGAGCCGACGAGAGCCACCGCAGACCGAGGAAGGCTGGTACGCACTCCACGACTTTCGAACTGTGGACTGGGACGGCTGGCGAGCGGCCCCCGACCGCGAGCGCGAGCGCGCCATCGAGGAGGGCGTCGACTACCTCAGCGAGCACGAGGCGCTCGCGGACGCCGACGCGGGCGGGTCGGCCGTCTTCAGCGTGCTCGGCCACGGTGCGGACCTGCTCGTCCTCCATCTCAGACCCTCGATGGTCGACCTCGACACCGCCGAACGGCGTTTCGAGCAAACGGCCTTCGCGGAGTTCACCGAGCAGACCGACTCCTATCTCTCGGTCACGGAGGTGTCGGGCTACATGTCACAGGAGTACTTCGAGGGCGAGGAGGTCGAGGACACGGGGATGGCCAACTACATCGAATCCCGGTTGAAGCCCGACATCCCCGACAGCGAGTACGTTTCGTTCTATCCGATGGACAAGCGCCGCGGGCCCGAGAACAACTGGTACGACCTGCCCTTCGACGAGCGCGCCGACCTGATGAGCGGCCACGGCGACATCGGGCGCGATTATGCAGGAAAAGTCACGCAGATCATCACCGGTTCCGTCGGCTTCGACGATTACGAGTGGGGCGTGACGCTCTTTGCCGATGATCCGGCCCAGATCAAGAAACTGCTCTACGAGATGCGCTTCGACCCGTCGAGTTCGCGCTACGCCGAGTTCGGTCGATTCCGGTTCGGTCGCCGGTTTCCACCCGAGGACCTCGGAGCGCTGCTCGCCGGCGAACCGGTCCCGACCGGCGACGACCCACACGCCGGTACGGACACGAGCCACGGCGAGGGGAGTCCACACGGCGACCACGGGGACGACACGGGCGAGGACGAGAGCGAGACGATCCGCGACGTGCTCGACGAGGAGGGCATCTACGCGGGCCAGCCCCACGGCGAGGACGTCCACGCAATGGTGCTCTACTCCGAGGCCGATCCCATGGAGCTCGAGGCGGACGTGTCGGGGCTGCGCGGCAACTTCGAGCACTACGATACTCACGTGAAAACCGCAGTGTACGAAAACCCGGACGGTGGGAAGTCGGCGGTCGTCAGCATCTGGGACACGGCGAGCGCGGCCGAGACCGCCGGCGGCTTCCTCTCGGATCTCCCGGGCATCGTCGCGCGTGGACGCGGCGACGGCGGCGAGGGCTTCGGCACGATGGGGATGTTCTACACCACGAAACCCGACCAGCGCGAGGCGTTCGTCGAGCGCTTCGATACGGTCGGGGAACTCCTCGCGGAGATGGATGGCCACGACAGTACTGATTTACTGGTCAACCGCGAGAACGAGAACGACATGTTCATCGCCAGCCGCTGGCGCTCGCGCGAGGACGCGATGGACTTCTTCCGCAGCGACGAGTTCCGCGAGACGGTCTCCTTCGGCCGCGAGGTGCTCGCCGACCGGCCCCGTCACGTGTTCCTCGCGTGAGAAGCGTCGGGAGCGGGCGAAGAGTTTTGTACCATCCCCGAGGCCCTGCACCGTGAACGCGCTCACGGACCTGCTACGCCTGTGCTGTCTGCCGCTGTTGGGCTGGGCGGCCGTCCGCGACGTTCGCACCCGACGCGTGCCCGATCGGACGTGGCTGCCGCTGCTCGCGCTCGGCGGCGCGCTGCTCGCGTGGGACGTTTCGAGCGTGCTCCGGGGAACGCGCCCGCTCGACACCGGCGTGTTCGCGCTGCGAGTGGTCATCAGTCTCGGCGTTGTCGCTCCCCTCGGACTGCTCTTCTGGCGGGTCGGCGCGTTCGGCGGTGCGGACGCGAAGGCCCTCGCCGTGCTCTGCCTGCTCTTTCCATCCGTTCCCGCCTACCAGTTTTCGAACGTCGCGCTGCCGCTCGCCGAGACCAGCGGCGTCTTTTCGCTGACGGTGCTCACGAACGCGGCACTCGTCGGCGGGACGGCTCCAGTTTACCTGTTCGCCCGGAACGCGCTCGCCGGGCGATTCACGCCCGAGAGTTTCGTCGGTCGCCCGGTTCGCTGGCGGGAACTCCCGAACACTCACGGCCGACTCCTCGCGCGCGCGAACGGTCTCGACGGTGGTTTCGACCTCGACGCGCTGCGGCTGTATCTCTGCTGGCGCGGGGCGAGCCTCGAACGCCTCCGGGCGACCCCCGACCGCTCGCGCGACCCGACGAGCCTCCCCGAAGAGCGGCCAGCACCGGACGACGGTGCGATCGACCCGTTCGCGGACGGTGGCGAGCGCGCCGACCTGTGGGCTGCGGCGGCGTTTCTCGACGCCGTCGAAGGGAACGCCTACGGAACGACGCCGGCCCGCCTGCGCGCCGCGCTCGACGCGCTCGTGGCCCGCGACCGGCTCTGGGTGACGCCCGGGATACCGTTTCTCGTGCCTTTGTTCGTGGGGCTCTGTCTCGCGCTCGTCTACGGCGACCTGCTGTACGCCGCGATGGGCGCGTTCGGACTGCTGTGACACCCCTCAGCCGAACAGTCTCGCGATCCGCGACAGCAACCCACTCGGTTCGGGTTCCTCGGCCTCCCAAAGCCGGAAGGCCGCGGCGACGTCGGCGTTCTCGCTGGCGACCAGCTCCGCTTCGTCCGGCGCGACGACGAGCAGGTTGATCTCGTAGTGGCCGTAGTAGCCGTACTTGAGCAGCGTTCGGTCGCTGAAGCCCGCGACGAACTTCTCTACCGCCCCGGGGATCGTCTCGACGACGAGTGCGAACGTGAAGTCGGTGCTGAAGTGCTCTTCGTCGGTGTCGATATCCCCACCGAGGTCGTGGCCGAGGGCGACGAGGGTTTCGAGCGCTGCCACGTTCACCCGCTCGTTCCGACGGACGAACAGGTGCTCGAACGAGCCGTGATTAGCGTACGACAGCGCCTCGTGGAAGAACTGCTTCTTGCTCTCCACGCGGAGGTGGCCGTAGAGCGTGAACGGCTCGCCACGAACCCGGTGGTCGCGCTCCAGGTCGTAGTTGAACATGAGCCGGTCGGACACACGGTCTACGTACTCGTCGTCCCAGTCCGGAACGTCTCGGACGGATCCGTCCCCGCGTTCGGCGTCGGAACTCATGGCTCGTAGGCGTGGACATCGCCCGAGACCGGCGGTGCGCCGATGGCGAGGACCTCGACGGCCGCGGTGGCGGTTTCGGGGTTGAACGCTCGCTGTGGGCTGCCGGGGTCGACGGCGAACAGGCCGTTCTCTCCGATTTCGTGGGTCTCTTCGGGCGTTTCGACGTGGAGGGTTCCCGAGAGCACGTAGAAGGCTTCCTCCTGTTCGTCGTGGTAGTGGTAGGCGAGCGGCAGCATCTCGCCCGGTTCGGCCCGAAAGCGATTGAGCGCCAGCCGTTCGAGTCCGGCTGGTTCGGCGAGTCGTCTGAGGGTACAGGGACGGTCGTCGCTCGGTTCGACCGCGCTGGTGTCGAGTGTGCGATAGCCCATACCGTGCCGACGACACAGGCGGACAAAAGCGCACGGTGCACGCCACGCGAACGTTTAAACGGTCGCTCGACGTACGGGACGAGCATGGGTGGAACGGACCGCGAAACGTGCGGTCGGTGTGCCATGACCTCCGTGACCGGCGTCGTCAGCGAGAACAGGGACGGCGAACGGGCGAGCGCGGACCCGTTCGCCGGGTCGCGTATCGAACTGTCCGACCGCGAACTCAGACGAGTCTCGCCGTCGGCGTGGTTCGCCGGCGTCAAGCACAGACTCGATGCGGTCGTGACGCGACTCACCTACGGACAGTAGAGAGGTAGTAGATGGAAGAGAGCATTTCAGGATTCAAAGAGCGCGGCGGGTGGAACGAGATCGTCGAGCACGGCGAGCGTATCACGCACGCACTCGCCGAGTTCGGAGCCGAGGGCGAGGCGTTCGACGAGTGGGACGAGTGGCGGCCGAAAAACCACGAGCGCCTCGACGAGGACGTCAACGAGAAGACCGCCGAACAGGCGAGCATCGGGGAGGGCGAGGGTGAGCGCGCCGGGAAGGCTCCCGACGAGGACCTCAAAAGTGCCGGCGAGAAGCTCTCCCAGTCCTACGCGAACATCGACGACCCCGACGAGGCGGTCGACTCGTGGGGCGAGTCGCTCGAATACGTCGCGCGCGCGGCCGATTCGGCGGGGCGAAAGGCGATTCGTACTGTGGAAGACACGGTCTACAAGAACGTGATGACGCAGGTCGCGCCCTACTACTTCGACAACGAACTCGTGAGCGCGAACCTCCAGCGAACCGACAGCGCCCGCGAGGGCGAGTATGCGGGGTACATCTTCGAGGTCAACGTCAACGACGACGACCTCAAAGACGAAGTATCAGAGCGTCTCGGCGAGTACGAGGACCGCGTCGACCGCTGGCACGTCACGACCGAAAAGCGCACCGAGGCGCTCGAAGCGGTCGAGGGCGGCGAGGTCGACGAGCCGGAGCCGGATACCGACTTCACGACGAACTAGGCTCGTCGTCGACCTCGACCGTCTCGCGTTCGGTCTCGGGCAGTCGATGGACGCGCGCGGTCGTGATGCGCGTGTTCTCGACCGACTCGACCGTGATCTCGACGCCATCGTAGTCGATGCTCTCGCCCTCCTCGACCAGCCGGCCCGCACGATTGAAGATGAAGCCCGCGATGGTCTCGAACTCCTCGCCCTCGGGCAACTCGATGTCGAGGGCTTCGTTGACCTCGTCGATGTTGACTTCGCCCGCCACGAGCACCGTCTCGTCGTCGATGTGCTCGACGGGTTCGCGCTCGCCACCTTCGAGGATCTCGCCGACGATCTCCTCGATCATGTCCTCGACCGAGACCAGTCCCTCGGTGGTGCCGAACTCGTCGACGACGATGGCGATGCGCATGCGATCGCGGCGCATCTCCGTGAGCAGTTCGTCGACGTTCTTCGATTCCGGGACGTGCAGTGTGGGTCGGATGAGGTCCGCGAGGTCGAGATCGCCCGACTCGCCGTAGTTCAGGTCGCGGACGAGGTCGCGGATGTGGACTGTGCCGATGACGTTGTCGAGGCTGCCCTCACAGACCGGGATGCGCGCGTGGCCGCTCTGGACACAGGTCTCGATGGCCTCCTCGATCGACGCCTCGGCGGTGACGGCGGTCACGTCCAGTCGCGGCGTCATCACCTCCTTGGCGATGGTGTTGTTGAACCTGAAGATCCGCTGGAGCATCTCGCGTTCGTCCTCGGCGATGACGCCCTCGCGCTCGCCCGTCTCGATGATGTCCTGGATTTCGTCGCGGGTGACGTAGGAGGTTTCGATGGCCGACCCGCCCCCAGTGATGCGATTGATCTGGCGGGTGAGGTAGTCGAAGACGACGATCAACGGAAGCAGGCCGTATTCGGCGAGTTTCAGCGGGCGGGCGATGGTGAGCGCCCATGACTCGGTGTTCTCGACGGCGTAGGATTTGGGCGCGCTCTCGCCGAACAGCAGCACGAGCGCCGTGATGCCGAACGTGGAGATGGCGACGGCCGCTCCCTGCGAGTAATAGAGCGCGAGCAACCCCGTCGTGATGGAAGTCATGGCGATGTTGACGATGTTGTTCCCCACGAGAATCGTCACCAGCAGGCGGTGCGGGTTGGATTTGAGGTCGGCCATCGTCGCCGCACCCGGCGTTCCTTCCTCGACGAGCGCCTCCACGCGGTGGGAGGCCAGCGAGAACATGGCGATCTCCGAAGAAGAGAAGAACGCCGAGAGACCGATGAGCACCAGCACGACGACGACACCGATGGCGGTGAACGTCCCATTGGAAATCGAGACCCCGAGGACATCGACGGCGAGCGGGGTGGCGGGCGCATCCATCACGAACGCGAGAGGTTGCATCAACGTAGCAACCGTTGCTTGCCGGCCGGATTAAACGTTCGCATGGCGGGGGTCGGTCGAGGCGAAGGGCTTAGGCGGCTCTCGACCCAACCCATGCCATGAGCGCCACCCGCACCGACGTCGCCGAATCGACCGAGCCGCTCACCCTCTACCGGCTTCAGGCCTGCCCGTTCTGCGAACGGGTCGTGCGCCGACTCGACGAACTGGACGTCGACTACGAGTCGCGCTTCGTCGAGGCGCTGCACTCGAAACGCGACGCCGTCAAGCGGGTCTGTGGCAAGCGCACCGTTCCGGCCATCACCGACCCGAACACCGGCGTGACGATGGCCGAGAGCGCCAACATCGTCGAATACCTCGACGGCACCTACGGGGAGCACGCCTGATGGTCGACTTCGACGTGGTGGAACTCGACGCCACCGACCACCCCGAGGCGGGCGAGCAGGCACCCGACTTCACCCGCCCGCTCGTCGACGACGAACTCTGGGCGGACGTCTCGCTCTCGGAACTCCTCGACGACGGCCCGCTCGTCCTGCTCTTTCATCCGATGGACGGGGCGTTCCCGGCGACCTATCTCTGGAACGAGGTTCGAGAGCGCGGCTGGACGGACGACATAGCGGTCGTCGGTCTCTCCATTTCGACGCCGTACGCACACAAGCAACTCATCGCGGAGCGGGGTATCGACGCACGGCTGTTCTCGGACCCACAGAACGGCGTCGCCGAGAAATACGACATCGTCAACGACCTCGATGGGATGGCCGGTGTTTCGGAACCGCGGCCCGCGGCGTTCGTCGTCGACAGGGAGGGGACGATTCAGTACACCTGGGTCGCTGAGGAGTGGCCCGCCTTCCCCGACTACGACGCCATCGAGGCAGCCATCGACGAGCTGTGATGGACGTCTCGCGCGCCGCCGCGGCCGTTGCGGAGGGTGGGCTCGTCGTCTATCCGACCGAGACGGTCTACGGTCTCGGTGCCGACGCGCTCGACGCCGACGCCGTCGGCCGGGTCTTCGAGGCGAAAGGTCGCTCACACGAGAAGCCGATCTCGCTGGCCGTCCCCACAGTGGAGGCGGCGTTCGAGCACACGGACCCGACCGAGCGCGAGCAGCGGTTCATGGACGAGTTCCTCCCCGGTCCCGTCACCGTGCTCGTCGAGGCGGGAGAGGAGGTCCCCGAGAACCTGACCGCCGGGCGTTCCCGTGTGGGGGTGCGCGTGCCCGACCAGCCAGTGGCCCGAAAACTGCTCGAAGGGACCGGGCCGCTGACCTCGACGAGCGCGAACGTGAGCGGGCAGCCGAGCGCGCGGCGCGTCGCGGAGATAGACGAGGGAATCCGTGCGGCCTGCGGGGCCGTCCTCGACGACGGCGAGTGTCCGGGCACCGAGAGCAGCGTCGTCGACGTTTCGTCGGGGAGCATCCACCGGCGCGGAGCACGGGCCGCGGACGTTGCGGCGTGGCTCGACTAGCCCAAGCCAAGCAACGAGCGCAGCGAACGGGTCTTCACGCCACACTCCTCGCGGTACTCGCAGGATTCACACTTCGAGCGGTCGTCGAGGCGCGGCGGCGGGCCGTCGATCGATTCGAGGGTGCGGACCGCCGTGCGGTAGGCTGCCTTCCGTCGCGTCGTCAGCGGTACCTCTCGAACGACGCCATACGTCGGGTACTCGACGAACGCGCGCTCGACGGGCGTCTCGCGTTCGTAGGCGAGCGCCTTCGCGGCCGCGACGGCGTGCACGGTTTGAGGGTGCCAGACGCCGTTTTCGGGCGGGCTACCGGCCGAAATCAATGATGGAACGGGCACATCGGTCTCGACTATCTTGTGGGCGATACCCCGACAGTCCTTGCCCGTGAGGAGCACGTCGCGGTCGGCGGGATCACAGAGCGCCTCGAAGGCATCGAGGCGGGCCTTCGCACACGAGAGGTTGGTCCGGAGCTGGGTCGGCGTGACCTCGATCGGCGCGTCCACGAGGTCGACGCCGTCGAGGATTTCTCCGTAGCGGAAGGCGAGTTCGCGCCGCTCCTCGACTTCCGGCGGCGGGTCGCGGTCGGCGTCGTCCTGCCAGCGATAGTAGCACTTCCGTGGGCAGTAGGCGGCGGTTCTGAGGTCGCTGAAGGCGTGTTTTTTCATGTGAGGGATGGCCGGATCATCCGATATAAACGCTCGCACCACCGCCACTGCGCGCCGACTGGGAGAGCGTATCGGCGCAGTGACGGAAGCCATATTGGCACAGAGCCGCAATTCTCGGCGATGACGAAACGCCACGTGACGCTGCCGCCGGCCGCCAAAAGCGGGTTGCAGGAGTTCCTCACCGACGTCGACGAGCGCCTCTCGGGTCCCGAAGACACCTGTGATGTGGTCGCCGAAACGCTCGCCGGTCTCTACGGCGACGGCGACGCCTATCGACGGTTCCTCGACGGGGCGGACGTCTCGCCGGCCGAGCGGGTGCGATTGCAGGGGTACGACCCCTGCAACGCGACGCTCGAAAGCGAATACTACGCCGAGAAGGATGAGAAAAAGTTCGAGGAATCGAAACATCTCCAGTGGCTCTGGCGGCAGTTCGACGCCACGCCGATGGCTGACAACGTCGACTTCGCACTACGGTTCAGGGAGATGCTCGCCGACCATCTCTTCGCGGAGGCCGGTGAGAACCTCAGACTGTTCAAGGGCATCTCGATGACCTACGGCCACAACATCACGATGGGTGACAATACCGTGGTCCACGACGACGTGCATCTCGACGACCGCGGGGAACTCGCCATCGGCGATCGGGTGAGTATTGCCGATGACTCACATATCTACAGCCACGACCACGACCTCGTCGACCAGACCGCAATCGAGAACTTTCGGACCCTTATCGACGACGACGCACGCCTCGGCTACGACTCGATGGTCCGGGCGGGCGTCCGGGTCGGCGAGAACGCGATGGTCGGCGCGAAGGCCGTCCTCCAGCGCGACGTTCCGGCCCACCACGTCGCGGTCGGCACGCCGGCGAAATCGGTGAGGGTGAAACCCGGCTGGGAGTCGGTCGCCGAGCCAGTCGAGGACGCGAACGCCGACCGTCGCGAACAGCGCCGCATCGAGACCGATCTGCCCACCGGGATGAAGGTCTTCGACGAGTTCGGCCGCGACCTGACGCCGCCGAACTGATTATTTCTCCGGCCACGACGAGTCGGACGCGGTGATGGAGTCGGGCGTCGCGGCGACGGCCATCCGGCTCTCGGGGTCGTACTCGATCGCGCCCCGTTCGACGAGAGCCGGGATGTGGACGTGATGGAGTCTGATGGCGACGCGCGCCCGCTCGTCGTCGCTGACCGATTCGAGAGGGACGGTCTGTTCGCCCGCCACCACGTGGGCCGCGAGCGTGTCGAGTTCGACGGGATAGGCGAATCGCCCGAGACAGCCGAGGAGGTGGCGCTTGCGAGCGTCGTCCGTGCTCGGGACCGACGGGTCGCTCGATGCGAGCGGCGTCGGCTCCCTAGGCGAGGGGTCTTCAGACATGGCGACGGACAAAGAGACGAACGGACCGGTGATAAAGAAATTGCATGACTATTCCGGGTGAACGAAGGTCGTCGCCGAGCCGTTCGAAACATTGGACAACAGCGAACCGACCGCGTGGCGTGCGGTCGCGTCACTCCGCCCCGCTCGCCCCGTCGGTCTCGGCCGTGCCGGCAGCGGGTTCGGAGCCGACGTCGGTGGCCGGACTCGCTTTCGGGCCGATCGTGCCCCCGTGGAGCAGTCCCGGCAGCACGATGTTGACGAACTGAACGACGAAAACGACGACCAGCGGGCCGAAAAAGAGGCCGTACCAGCCGAAGAGCACAGTTCCGAGGATATAGGCAAACATTACGAGTCCAGTATGAAGGGTCTGGCCCGAGAGATACGGCCGGAGAAACATGACGGGCAGCATGTCGAGGAGGACGAACGCGACGACGAAGAAGAGCGCCGGAAACCACAGGAGGGTGGGGTCGGTGCGGAGCGCCTGCCCGGCGAGATACAGTCCGAGCGGAACATAGACGAGTTTGCCGACGACTATCGGCACGAAACTCGCAAGCCCCGTCGCCAGCGCGAGCGTGGTCGGCAGCGGAATCGAGAGCCGTGGCGGGGCGAGAACGTTCAGCCCGTTGTAGACGGCGACGGCGACCAGCGCCACGAGCAACACGGTGAGCACGTTGCCGAAGTACACCGAGTGGAGGTCGCGGTCGATGGCCGAAAGGAAGGCGTGAGGAGTCGTTCCCTCTTCGCCCACTTCGGCGCGAAACCACGCCGCGAGGTCGTGGTCGTCGCGCAGGAGATAGAAGGCGAATGTCAGCGACAGAAAGACGTGCAACAGACCGCCGGTGAGCGTCGAGAGCACGCCGAGACCCTGGCTGACCGCCTGTTGGAAAACGCCGGAGCCGCTCAACTGCTGTCTGAGACTGCTGAGTGCATCGAGCGGGCCGCCCCGGAGCTTGGAGACATCGAAATACGGCTGGAGGAACTGGGTGTACTGGTCGGCAAACGGTCCCTGGAGCGAACTGAGCTGGCCGAGACCGATGACGACGAGATACGCACCGAGAAGCAGTGCCGGCAGCGCGACCACGACCATCGTCAACGCGGCCGCCGGACCGCTCGATACGTGCCCTTCGAGCCGGCGATTGACGGGTCGAACGGCGTAGTAGACGAACAATCCGAGCACGAAGGTTCCGACGAAGGAGTAGCCGACGAACAGCACCGTCGCCGCGACCACGAGTCCGACCAGCCACCAGCCGAGGCGCGAGCGGTCGCCGAGAACGTCGAGGTTCATACGGAAGGAAACGGCGAGCGCGGGAAAACGCTGCTGCCGGCGCGAGGTCGTCCGCACCATGATGAACCACCACAAAACTCATTACGAGCAACCGGCTACTGGGAAGTGGGACGACGGTGCTCCCGCTCGAAGGCAGGTTCGCAAAACGGTGAGAACCCCGTTGCGTGGCATCACCCTGTCTTCGGGGTTTTCCAGACTGGTCCGCTGCCAGTCTATCGACTTCGAGTCCCCTCGGGACAAAAACGTTCCGCTTTCCGCGTAGTGCCTCGAAGAGCGCGTTCAAACCCGTGTGAACGGCCATCTAGTTTTTCGAGCGATGTTGGCCGTCGGTCGGCGGTGTTCCGTGACCGTCATCGTTATCACGGCGGTGGCACAATCGTGCGACGAGCGTCAGTGGTGTAGCCTGGTATCACCTCAGCTTCCCATGCTGATGACCCGCGTTCAAATCGCGGCTGACGCATCCTCAGTCCGTTTCGATCTCACCCTCGGGGTCGCCCGTCGGCGCGCCCACCGGCTCCGACTCCTCGCTCGTGTCGGCCATCGCCTCGATGCCGCCGGTGCCCTCGGCCTCGGTCGGGCGCTGCTGGCTGAGTCCCTGTCGAGTGAACTCGGGGGTAGCACGCGTCCCCGAGCGCCCGCTCCGGAACGAACGGATCAAGAAGAGCGCGACGCCGACCGAGAAGGCGGCGGCGACGACGGTCGCGCCCGTGGTCGCAAACGAGTAGAGCATCGCCGTCGAGATGACGCCCGCGGTGAGCAGCGCGCCGAAGATGAGGCGGTTGGCGAGCGACTCGAACAGGCCGTCGGTGTCGTCGAGGTCGGCGTGAACGGAGAGATTTCCCTGATTCAGCGAATCGAGCGTGCGCTCCAGTTTGGGCGGGGTCCGCACCGCGGCCTGTGCGAGGTCCTGGACCTCCTCGCCACGGCTCTCGAGGAACTGCTTGATGCCCTCCTCGCGATAGCCCTCCTCGACCAGATAATCGGTGGCGACTGAGATGAAGTCGAAGTTCGGGTCGAGCGTGACACAGACCCCTTCGACGACCGTGGCCACGCGGAGCACCAGCGCGAGGTTGGCGGGCAGGCGGAGCGGAAATTCGTAGATCGTGTCCTCGACTTGCCCGACGACTTCTTGAATGCGATACTGGTCGACCTCCTCGCCCCGGACGTCTTGAATGGCGAGTTCCATCACGTTGCCCATCGTCTCGCGGTCGGCCTCGGGACTCAGGGTGCCCATCTCGACGAGCGCGTCGAGGATGGCGTCGATGTCCTGATTGGCGATGCCGATGTAGAACTCGACGATCTTGTCCTGAACGTAGCCCTCGACGCGGCCGCTCATCCCGAAGTCGTAGAACACCAATGTCCCGTCGGGCTTGACCGAGAGGTTGCCCGGATGGGGGTCGGCGTGGAAGACCCCATCTTGGATTATCATCTGGAGGTAGATGCGTTCGAGTCGCTCCGCGAGTCCCGTGCGATCGATGCCCATCGCGTCGAGTTCGTCGATGGCGGTGATCTTCGTCCCGCCCACGTACTCCATCGTGAGAACTCGGGGTGTGGAGTGACTCTCGACGACGCTCGGGATGCGAATCGTCGGGTCGGCCTCGAAGTTCCCCTTGATCTCGTCGAGCATCCGCGCCTCACGCGCGTAGTTGATCTCCTGATGGATGGTAGTGTCGAACTCGTCGGCGAGCGTTTCGAGCGAGAACGAACGTGCCTCGCCGATGAAGCGGATGATGACGGGCAGACTCCACTTGATGACCTTGAGGTCGGCCTCGACGAGTTCCTCGATACCCGGTCGCCGAACCTTCACCGCGACGTCTTCGCCGTCGAGTTCGGCCCGATAGACCTGTCCGAGGCTCGCTCCGGAGATGGCGTCGGTGTCGAAACTATCGAAGGCGTCCTCGGGCGCGCCGAGTTCGTCCTCGATGACTGGCTCGGCTTCGCTCCAGTCGGCCGGCGGCACCTCGTCCTGGAGTTTCGAGAACTCCGCGACGTACTCGGGCGGGAGGACGTCCGGGCGCGTCGAGAGGATCTGGCCGAGTTTGATGAACGTCGGGCCGAGTGTGAGAAGGGTGTCGAGCAGCGTTCGCGCGCGCTCGCGGCGCATCGCGCCCGTGACCTGCCGCGAGCCACCGAAGAGGAGAAAACGGCGGCGGTCGCGCAGATAGGCGACGATGAGCGGGAGGAACTGCCCGATAACGACGAAAAAACGCCCGTACGCGCGAAGGTTCACAGCGCGCTCCCCGTCACGTCCCGGCGGCCGACCCCGACTCCTCGCCGGCCGTTATCGGAATCGCCGTCTCGTCGGTGCCCCCGCGTTTGGGCAGGCGCAGCGTGAGCGTACCGCGGTCGAGCGAGCCGTCGGCCGCGCTCGCGTCGACGTCCGGCGGCAGCGGGAGGTCGGTGTCGAGAAAGAGCGGACGGTCCTCGCGCTGGTAGCGAAATTCCATCGGGAGGTTTTTCTCCCGACGCGCTTCGACGTGGAGGTGTGTATCCTCGGTGCGGACGTCGAGCGTCTCGCTGCTCACGCCGGGGAGGTCGATGACGAGGAGATACGCCGTCTCGGATTCGTACAGGTCGGCGAACACCGGGTCCGGGAGGTCACCCAGCGCGTTCGACAGCGCGGACATGGTCGTTCGAAGCAGCGCCACGGCGAAAAACCCCGCGGTAGCGGCCGTCGAGGTCCTCGATTACGCCGGTGAACGGTCCGAAACGGTCCGAAACAGTGAGAAACCGTCCGCAACCATCGGCACCCTTCTTGTCTGACACGGTGCTGGTGAACAGTAATGACGCAGGCCTCCCGCGACGGTGTCGAGACGAACGGACGTGACTTCCCCGCAGTGGTGCTCCGCAACGAGGACGACGCTGCCCACGCGCTCGACGTGCGTATCACCGCCAGCGACGGTGTGGTCGACAGAGCCAGCCACACCGTCGCCGGCGACAGCCAGTACGCCATCGAATCGACGGGAACGAACGGGGAGACGCTACGGGTCGAGCTGCACGCGGACAACGGCGGGGCCGCGAGCCTCACCGTCGACGCCGGGCGCTCGCTCGTCCCGGAGTTCGTCGTCCGCCGGGAGACCATCCTCGTCGCCGGCCTGAACTGACCGCGGGACGTTTTTGCACCCGCCGTCCAATGGATAGTCATGAGCGACGCCACCGCCGGGTTCAAGCGACTGACGCGCCTCGCCGACGTGCGCGAGCGGCTCTCCGAGTATCTCACGCCGGTCGAGCGCACGGCGACCCACCGGCTGGAGGCGGCCGACGGGCGCGCCCTCGCGACACCGATCGACGCCCAACGCGACGTGCCCCACTACGAGCGCGCGGCGATGGACGGCTTCGCGGTGCGCGCACGCGACACCTTCGGGGCGAGCGAGCGCTCGCCGGTCCGTCTCGCTCGTGCCGAAACGGTCGGGCCGAACAGTGGAACATGGGTCCACACCGGCAGCGAACTCCCCACGGGAGCCGATGCGGTGGTGATGGTCGAACACACGGAGACGAGAGGCGAGGAGATCGAAGTCCGCGAACCGGTGGCCGAGGGGGCGAACGTCGCGCCCGTCGGCGAGGACGTCACAGTGGGAACGCGCCTCTACGAACCCGGCCACCGGCTGCGACCGTCCGATCTAGGCCTGCTCAAATCCGCCGGGATAGGTGAACTCGAAGTCTACGAACGGCCGACCGTCGGCGTGATCCCGACCGGTGAGGAACTCGTCCAGCACGAACCGGAAGCCGGCGAGACGATCGAGACCAACGGTCTCACGGTCTCGCGGTACGTCGAGCGCTGGGGCGGCGCGGCGACCTACCGGGCGGTCGTCACCGACGAGCGGGCGGCGCTGCGGGCGGCCATCGAGCGCGACCTCACAGAGGATATCGTGGTGACCACGGGTGGGTCGTCGGTCGGCGAGCGCGATCTCGTCCCCGGAATACTCGACGAACTCGGCGAGATGCTGGTCCACGGCGTCGCGCTCGAACCCGGTCATCCGGTCGGGATCGGAGTGGTCCAGGACACGCCAGTGCTCGCGCTGCCAGGCTACCCGGTCGCGGCCATCGTCACCGCCGTGCAGTTGCTCCGACCGGCGCTGAAGCGGATGGGGCACCTGCCCCGCCATCCACAGCCGACGACCGAGGCGCGCCTCGACGGGAAGATCCCAAGCGAACCCGGTACGCGGACGTTCGCGCGCGTCGAACTGCGCAAGGGCGAGGCGGGTCGGATGGCCGTGCCGGTGCGGACGGGCGGGGCGGGCGTGCTATCGAGCGTCGCGCTTTCCGATGGGTGGGTCGTCGTCCCCGAATCGAGCGAGGGGTTACCCGCCGGCGAGACCGTCGCCGTCGAACACTGGGAGCGCCTGCCATGAGCCGCAAGGAGTTCCGTGACCTCGCAGCCCCCGAAGAGGCCCACGCGACCATCGCCGACCTTGACGTCGGCGGCGGGAGCGAGATCGTTTCACTCGCCGAGGCGAGCGGGCGCGTACTCGCCGAACGGGTCGATGCCGGCCTCGACGTGCCGGGGTTCGACCGCTCGGCGCTCGATGGCTACGCGCTCCGCGCGCGGGACACCTTCGGCGCGAGCGAGGGCGACCCCGCCGAGTTTTCGATCGTCGGAACCGTCGAGGCGGGCGAGCGCCCGGCGGTCGAAATCGGAAACGAGGAGGCGGTCGAAATCGCTACTGGAGCCGTGATGCCCGACGACGCCGATGCAATGGTGCCGGTCGAGCGAACCGAAGAAGTCGAGGACGGGTTGCTCGTCCGCACGTCGGTGACGCCGGGCGAGAACGTGATGGCCGCGGGCGCGGACATCGCGGCCGGCGAGCGCGCGCTCGGTCCCGGGACCCGTCTCACCGCCCGCGAGATCGGCCTGTTGTCGGCGCTCGGCGTCGACGAAGTCCCCGTGCGCGCGAAGCCGCGGGTCGGCATCGTCTCGACGGGTGACGAACTCGTCCGCCCCGGCGAAGCGGTCGACAGCGGGCGCGGGCAGATCTACGACGTGAACAGCTACACGACGGCTGCGGGCGTCAAGGAGGCCGGCGGCGAACCCGTCGTCTATCCCCACGCGGGCGACGACATGGACGCGATGGAGCGGGTACTTCGAAAAGCCGCCGACGAGTGCGACCTCGTGCTCTCGTCGGGGTCGACCTCCGCGAGCGCCGTCGATGTCGTCTATCACGTCATCGACGAGCAGGGCGAGCTGCTGCTGCATGGGGTGGCGATCAAACCCGGCAAGCCGATGCTCGTCGGCCGGCTGGCGGGGGCGGCGTACGTCGGCCTTCCCGGATACCCGGTCTCGGCGCTGTCGATCTTCCGCACGTTCGTCGCACCGGCCATCCGTCGTGCCGCTGGCCAGTCGGAACCCGCAACGGCGACCGTCGAGGCGTGGATGGCGAACCGTGAACGCTACGAGGGCGGTCGTCGTCGGCTCGTGCCGGTCGGGTTGGTGGCTGACGGTAGCGGGGAGATGCTTGCCTATCCCGTCGACAAGGGCAGCGGCGCGACGACGAGCCTCGTCGAGGCCGACGGTATCGTCGAGATGCCGGCGGACGTCAACTACCTCGACGAGGGTGAGCGGGTCACAGTAGAACTGTTCTCGCCGGAGGTTCGCCCGCCGACGCTGTTCGGCGTCGGCGAGGACGACCCGCTCGTTTCGCGGCTGCTCGACCGTCTCGACCGTCCGCGATATCTCGGACAGGGCAGTCGCGGCGGTCAGCGATGGCTGCGCGACGGTGTGGCCGATGTCGCCGTGAGTTCGGTGACCGAGGCGGAGGTCGGTATCGACCTCGGCGGCTGGACGCGCGAGTGGGGATTGGTGGTACCCGACGGGAATCCCGACGGTGTCGAAGGGCTTGCGGACCTCGTCGATAGGGAGGTGCGCTTCGTCAATCGACCGACCGAATCGGGTCTCCGGACGAGTCTTGCGAACGCGCTCGCCGACCTCGCCGACGAGCGCGGCGTGGAGCGCCACGAACTCGTCGAGTCCATCGACGGGTTCGAGTTTACCCTCGAAGCCCACGAAAGCCCCGCGCGCCGGGTGCTCGCGGGCGACGCGGACGTCGGACTCGGCCTGCGCGCGACGGCTGCGAAACTCGGCTGTGGATTCATCCCAGTTGGGAGCGAGCGAGTGGCCGTGCTCGCAAACCCCGAGCGCACGGACAAACCAGGTGTCGAAGAACTCGAAGCCGAACTCGACGAGATCGACGACCTGCTCGACGAGTTGCCCGGCTACGGCCGCTGAAGGGCCGGGCGGCGGCCGGTTGCGGTGCGGCGCGGGGTCTCGGCGGATGAAGGGCGAGCGACCGAACGGATGTGAGGGAGCGAGGGCTTCTGTGGTGCTGTGCGAGGAGTGCCCGCGCGAGTGGAACGAGCGCGGTTCGCCGCGAGCGACCGCAGGGAGCGAGCAGGAGTTTTTGATAAGCGTTTTTACGAGGGGTTGACCGAGCACCGCAGGCGCGAGGGAGTACCCTCTGTAAAAAAGTGGATGCTTACGGATAGAGGAACCACTCGTCGTAGTCGTCGGTCCAGCGCTCGACGACTTCGAAGAACGTCGATTGGATGGCTTCAGTGACGGGACCCCGCTCGCCCGCGCCGACGGTGACGTCGTCGACAGAGCGGATGGGCGTGATCTCGGCGGCGCTCCCGGTGAAAAAGAGTTCGTCGGCAGTGTAGAGTTCGCCGCGGCTGATGGCCGCTTCGTCGTGGACCGTGTAGCCGAGGTCCTCGGCGAGCGTGATGGCCGTCCGGCGGGTGATACCGTCGAGAATGCTCTCGGCGAGACCGGGCGTGTAGATCTCGCCGTCGTTGACGAGGAAGATGTTCTCGCCGGGACCTTCGGCGACGTTGCCCTCCTTGTTCAGGACGATGGCCTCGACGTAGCCATTCCTCCGGGCTTCCTCGCCGGCGAGCATCGAATTGACGTACAATCCTGTCGTCTTCGCGTTCGTCGGAATCTGGCTGGAGGCGTGTTTGCGCCACGACGAGACCATCACGTCGACACCCTCTTCGAGCGCTTCCTCGCCGAGGTAGGTGCCCCACGGCCAGCAGGCGATGGCGGTGTTGGTGGGACAGTCCCCGGGGCTCACGCCCAGGCTGTTGTAGCCGTAGTAGGCGATGGGACGGATGTAACACGACTGGAGGTCCTGCCGGTCGATGAGTTCGAGGGTGGCCTCGGTGAGTTCCTCGCGCGAGTGGTCGATCTCCATGTCGTAGGGCTTCGCGGAGTTGTAGAACCTGTCGAGGTGTTCGTCCCAGCGGAAGATGGCCGGACCTTCCTCGGTGTCGTAACACCGGACGCCCTCGAAGATGCCCGAGCCGTAGTGCAGTCCGTGAGTGAGCACGTGCACCTGGGCATCCTCCCAGTCGACGAACTCGCCATCCATCCATATCGTGTCGACGTCCATGTCCTCGAAGCCGCTCATACCCCGAAATCGTCGGGTGGCGTCTTAAATCCACGAGTGTCGGTTGGCCCAACGTTTGCCGCTCCACGTCGATACCCTGAGATAATTATACCGCGGCGTTTAATTACCGCGAGAAATTACTCGGCGTCGATGAACGACTTCGCTCCCCTCGCCTACGAGGACATCGCGCCGTCGCAGCGGCCGAGCCTCGCCGAGGCGCTCGTGCCGGTCGCCGCGGTCGTCCTCGCCCTCGGCATCGGGTCGGGCTATCTCGGTCTCGCACCGCACGGGCCGTTGCTGTGGGCCATCGTCTTCACGGGGTTGTTCGCCCGCTACCGACTCGGCTACGACTGGGAAGCACTCTACGACGCCGCCGCGAGCGGCCTGCGGATGGGCTTACAGGCGATTCTCATCCTGTTCGTCATCTACGGTCTCATCGCCACGTGGACGAGCGCCGGCACGATTCCGGGCCTGATGTACTACGGTCTCGGCCTGCTCACGCCGACGATATTCCTGCCGGTGACCGCCGTGCTCGCGGCGGTCGTGGCCTTCGCGGTCGGCTCCTCGTGGACCACGGTGGGAACGCTCGGGGTGGCGTTCATCGGCATCGGCGAGGGACTCGGGGTCGCCGCCCCGATGACCGCTGGCGCAGTCGTTTCGGGGGCTTACGCCGGCGACAAGCAGAGTCCGCTCTCGGACACGACGAACCTCGCGGCCGCCATCACCGACACGGACCTCTACGATCACATCCGGGCGATGCGCTTCGGTACCGCGGTCGCGTTCGGTCTCTCGGTGCTCGCCTACGCCGGCCTCGGTGCGGTCGTCATCGACGGTGCCGGCGCGAACGCCGCGGCCATCAGCGACCCGCTCGCGGCGACCTATGCCCTTGGACCGCTCGTCTTCCTTCCACTGGTCGTGACGTTCGGTCTCGCCATCTACGGGGTTCCGGCGCTGCCGGCGCTGCTGGCGGGCGTCTTTTCGGGCGTGTTCACCACGATCCTCGCACAGGGCGCGTCGTTCACGCAGGCGTGGGACATGTTCTTGAACGGCACAGCTCCAAAGACGGGCAGCGAAGTCGTCAATGGCCTGCTCACGACGGGCGGCATCACCGGCTCGGCGTGGACCATCGCGGTCGTCGTCGCGGCGCTTTCGTTGGGAGGATTGCTCGAACGCACCGGTATCCTCGCGGTACTGGCTCACCGCCTCGCGGCAGCCATCGACTCGCCCGGCTCGCTGGTCGCCGGTACCGGCGTCGCCGCGCTGGCGACCAACGCCGTCACCGCCCAGCAGTACATGAGCATCGTCGTCCCCGGACTCAGCCTGCGAGGCCTCTACGACGAGTATGACCTCGATACGACCGCGCTCTCGCGGGCGGTCGAAGCCGCCGGCACGCCCTCCGGACCGCTCTTCCCGTGGCACGCCGGCGCGGTCTACATGGCCGGCGTGCTCGGGTTCGCCACGTCGTGGGCGTTCGTGCCCTACTACTTCTTCGGCTTTCTCTCGCCGGCCGTGCTGTTCGTGATGGCCTATACGGGTCGCGGCACCGACCAGCGCACCCGGACGAACGCGGTAGCGGCCAACGACTAACGGAGGGCGTCGAGGAGGTCGCGTCCCTCGACGTACACGAGTCCGTTGCGCTCGGCGTAGGCCTGCGCGCCCGCCGGCGAGAGCGCCCCGCCGGCGTCGTCGAGCATCTCACAGACGACGACCGCCGGCGATCGGTCGGCCACGTCGGCCAGTGCGAGTGCGAGTTCGGTGTGGCCGCGGCGGTCGGCTACGCCATCGGCAGCCCCACGGAGCAGATGGACGTGTCCAGGGGCACGGAACTCGTCGGCGAAATCGGTCTCGTCGGGTGCGGCAGCTGCACGACCGAGCGCGGTGATGGTCTTCGATCTATCGTCGTCGGTGATACCCGTGTAGGTGTCACGGTGGTTCACCGTCAGCGAGAACGACGACCGGTCGCCGTAGCTCAGTTTCCCCCCGTCGGCCGCGGGGTGGTCGATCGCCTCGCGGGCGAACGGGAGATCGAACGCCCGTGCCACGCTATCGGAAAGCGCGACACAGACCAGTCCGCCGGCGTCGTTGCGCAGGCGTGCGAGCGCGTCAGGCGTGACCGCGCTGGCGGGATAGACGAGGTCGGTCTCGCCCTCGCGGTCGGCAGCGTCGTGAATCAAAACTGGTTCGCCCGCGGCCAGCGCCTCGATCGCGCGCTCGACCGGCTCCGCGCTCCCGTGATCGACCGCGTGGTCGCTCGTTCGCGAGGTCACGGTGCCACCTCGATACGCACGGTGATGGAATCCTCGTCGTCGAGTCCGAGTTCCTCACGGAGTTTTGCGGGGGCGATGACTTCGAGTTTGTCCTCGTCGTGGTGGGTGCGTTCGGGCGCGATGACGTGCGCGCGGTCGTACTCCGCTTCCCCACTCAGCACGGTCGCGGGATAGCAAAACGCCGGCCCGTAGGTGCGCTCGTCGTCCTCCCAGCCGTCGATTTTCACGGGTGTGGCGGCGTCGAGCGCCGTGCGCGCTCTGGTGCTCTCGGCGGCGAGCGAGACGTTGAGCGTGCCGGGAAACGGCTCGTAGCCCAGTCGCTCCTCGAACTGGGCCATGTAGCCGGGGAGCGAGATGTAGTGGCGGCCCTCGCCCATCCCGCTCGTCACAGTCCCATCGAGTTCCACGGTCATCTCCTCCTCGAACAGCCGTCGGTAGTCGGCGTATTCGGCCCGGAGCGCACGCTCGCCGGCATCCGTCACCGCGACCCACTGGCCGTCGGCGACGGTCTCGCGGGCGAGGAAGCCGGTATCGTCGAGATGCTGGAGGCGTCTGGAGGCGGTCTGGTTCGAGGCGTCGAGGTCGGCCGCGAGGTTCGCACACGAGATCTTGATGTCGCCGCCGAGCGCGCCGTCGAGCGCGAGCAGCTTGAGCGTGGCGAGTTCGTCGTTGCCAACTGTACCCTCGGTTGCCATCGACATGCATCGACAGAGCGGACCGGCCCGGATAAGCATACCGGATATAGGATGGATAACAAAATCGTGATGGTCGAGTGGTGGTCGGATGGTGCTTGGAGAGACGTCGGGCCGGCGACGGTAAATCCCTCGGCTTCCGGCAGCGAAACGTGCACCCATCCGATCTCCTCGAACCGCCTCCGTTCGAACCCAACACGCATTTAGCGGGAGCCACGGAAGCCGAGGTATGTTCCTCTCCCTTCGCACCGACGTCGCCGGGGCGCTGTCGGACGCACTCGCCACGCTCGACGTCGAGACGACCGACCCCGGCATCGAGGACCCCCCAGAGAGCGTCGATGCCGTCCTCGCCTCCAGCGTGGCCTTTCGGTTGGCTGCCGAGGTGGGTGCGCCGCCGCCACAAATCGCCGGCGACCTCGCCGCAGCAATCGACCCCTCGGCGTACGACTACATCGGCGAGGTTTCACAGGAAGGTCCGTACGTCAACTTCCATCCCTCGCAGGCCTACTACGACGATACCCTACAGACGGCCGGCGGCGAGGGGTTCGGCCGGCTCGATCGGAAGGACGAGACGGTCGTCGTCGAGCACACGAGCGCGAACCCCACTGGTCCCGTGCACGTCGGTCGGGCACGCAACCCCATCGTCGGCGACGCGCTCGCGAACGTGCTCGACTTTGCTGGGTACGACGTCTCGCGCCACTACTACGTCAACGACGCCGGCCGGCAGATGGCCGTGTTCACGTGGGCCTACGAGACCTTCGAGGAGAGCGATCTCCCCGAACCGGCGCGCGACAGGGGCGATTACGACCTCGTACGCTACTACCGCAAGGGCAACGAGTTTCTGGAGGAAGCAAGCGAAGCCGAACAGCGAGCCGTCGAGACCGAAATCAGCGCGATCCTCGAAGGACTCGAAGCGGGCGACGAGGCGACCTATGACCGGGTAAACGAGGTCGTCGAGGGTGTGCTCTCGGGGATGCGCGAGTCGCTCTCTCGCCTGCCCGTGGATTTCGACGAGTTCGTGAAGGAAACACGATTCATCCGCGACGGCTCGACGGAGGACCTCGTTTCACGGCTCAAAGAGACCGACTATGCGGTTTACGAGGAGGATGCGTGGCAGCTCGATCTGCCGAGCTTCGAGAAGAATCTGGTCTTTCTGCGCTCCGATGGAACCAGTCTTTACACGACGCGCGACTTGGCCCACCACGAGTGGAAGTTCGCCAACTTCGACCACGCCGTCACCGTGTTGGGAGAGGACCACAAACTGCAGGCCGAACAGCTCCGCGAAACCCTCGATATTCTCGGCAACGACATCGACAAACTGGATTCGGTCTACTACTCGTGGATCAACCTCCCCGAGGGCGGGATGAGCACCCGCGAGGGCACCGGCGTCGACCTCGACGACCTGCTCGACGAATCCATCGAGCGCGCCCGCGAGGAGGTCCAGTCCCGCCTCGATACGCGGATCCGCGACGACGAACTCGACGACGGGGACGTGGCGCGCATCGCTCGCCAGGTTGGCATCGGCGCGGTGCGCTACGACATCGTGGCCAAACAGCCCGCGAAGTCGATCACCTTCGAGTGGGAGCGCGCGCTCGATTTCGAGGCCCAGAGCGCGCCGTACGTCCAGTACGTCCACGCGCGGACCTGCGGAATCCTCGACGAAGCCGAGGGGATCGACGAGATTCCAGAAACCGTCGACGCGAGCCAGCTCACGACCGACGCGGAGCGTGAATTGCTCGAAGTCGTCGCCCGGTTCCCGGCGGTCGTCGAGCGCGCGGCCGACGAACTCGCCCCCCACGTGGTGGCGACCTACACGCGCACGTTCGCCGAGGCGTTCAACGCCTTCTATCGCGAGTGTCCGGTGCTCTCGGCCGAGGGTGAGGTGCGCAGACAGCGCCTCGCGCTCGTGGCTGCCGCGCGACGGACGGTTGCGAACGCGCTCGGGCTACTCGGCGTCGCCGCACCCGAATCGATGTAGGCCAGCGCTGCTAGTGAACAATCCAGGATCCTATTCGCCGCGAACGAACGCGTCGAGTTCGTCGGCCGAGAGGAACCCCGTCTCAGTGCGGCCGTCCGCGACGAACGTCGGGACGTCCGTGACACCGCTGTGACGCGCGTCGGCGAAGCGTTCGGCGAGTCGCTCGCGAGACTCGTCGTCGGCGAGGACGCCGTGAACGGTATCCGCCTCGATACCGACGCTTGACGCCACGTCGGCCAAGACGTCCTCGTTGTCGATGTCGCGGCCGTCCTCCCACAGCGCCGCGAACAGCGCACCGTCGAGGGCCACCCACCGGTCGGGATGGTCGTTTTTGACGGAGAGCGACACCAGCTGTGCGTCGTGTGAATCGACCTTCGGGACGGTATCGGGGGCGAGCATCTCGCTCGCGTCGTGTTCCGCTCGCAGTTGCTCGATGGGCTGTGCGACTTGCTCGGGGTAGCCCATCCCGCCCTCGATGTCGCCGTTCGCGTCGCGGCTGTCGCCACGGAGGTCGTAGGGCCGCCAGTCGACGACCAGCGGTTCCTCGCGCATCCCTCGATACCGTTCGAGGGAGCGATGGGTGAGATAGCAAAACGGGCAGGCGTAGTCGGCGTATTCGCGAAGCGTCGCTCTGTGATCGGCCATACACGGGGTACGGCCGCGACGGTATATGTGTCCCCCGACCCCGACGGGTGTTCGTCCCCGAATCGACCCTTCAGCCGTCCTCGCTCCGGTCGAGCATGCCCGAGAGACGACCGACGACGGTCGATTCGGTCGGGTTCGATTCGTCGGGTCGGTTCACGAGGTCGCTATCGGCGAACTCGCTCGTACCGGGGTCGCCACGCTCTGCGAGCGTCGCCGCGAGGCGCTCGTAGGCGTCGGCCGCGTAGCTCTCGGGAGCGCTCTCGACGAGCGGTTCGTCGCCGGCGGCGTCGGTGTCGGGCACGACCGCCAGCATCTCGACGCCGAGGTCGTCGGCGAGCAGCGAGACGTCGGTCTCCTCGCCAGCGTGTGTGAGCACCGTGCCGACGATCGTCCCGCCGGCGTGGGCGGCGAAGTCGATGGTCTTCTTCGCATCGGCGATGGCCACGGGGTCGGGCGTCGTCACCACGACCACGCCGTCGGCGACGCCGAGCGGGACGGTGCTCTCGTGGCTCAGCCCCGCGCCGGTGTCACAGAGCACGAAATCGGCTGCCTCGGCGAGCGAGCGCAACACGCCACCGAGGTCGCCGGGGTCGGCGGCGGCGAACGCATCGAGCGAGCGCGACCCCGGGACGGCGACCAGATGCGGCCCCTCGTCGGGCGGCGAGCGCGTCGGCGGATCATTACTGGGGAGCCAGACCAGCGCTTCATGCAGAGCGGCTTCGTCCGCGAGCACGTCGTGCAGCGTCGGCCCGGAGAGAACGTCGACCATCGCACCGAGGTTCGCCATCGCGAGGTCGGCATCGACGACGACCGTATCGTAGCCCGCCGCGCGCAGCGCCGCGCCGAGGTTGATGGTCGAAGTGGTCTTACCGACGCCACCCTTGCCGCCCGCGAGCGCGTAGACGTGTCCGGTCATGGTCGTGCTAACCACGACCGCCTACATAAAACTGCCCGCGGTGTGAGAGGGCTGCCAAAGGGTACTTACCCCGGAAGGCGGTATTGTGGCCAATGAGTACCCAACAAACCGAACAGTCCGACCGGAAGAAATACGAGTTCCGGCGGGTCATCGAGGACCTCAAAGAACACGAGGGGTCGGGCACCCAGTTGGTGAGCATCTACATCACGCCCGACGAGCAGATCTCGAGCGTCGTCGCTCACGTCAACGAGGAGTATTCCGAAGCCTCGAACATCAAATCCAAGCAGACCCGCACGAACGTCCAGGACGCCCTGAAATCCATCAAGGACCGTCTCAGGTACTACGACACGTTCCCGCCCGAGAACGGTCTCGTGGTGTTCAGCGGAGCCATCGACATCGGTGGTGGTCGTACCGAGATGGTCACCAAAGTGCTCGAGGACCCGCCACAGCCGATCCAGTCCTCGCTTTACCGCTGTTCGTCGGAGTTCGTCACCGAACCCTTAGAGCAGATGCTCGCCGACCAGGGACTCTTTGGACTCGTCGTGCTCGACCGACGGGAGGCCAACGTCGGCTGGCTCAAGGGCAAGCGCATCGAGGCAGTCAAGTCGGCGAGTTCGCTGGTGCCCGGCAAGCAGCGAAAGGGTGGCCAGTCCGCCCAGCGATTCGCCCGCCTGCGTCTGGAGGCCATCGACAACTTCTATCAGGAGGTGGCGGGGATGGCAGACGACCTGATGGTGCCCAAACGCCACGACATCGACGGCGTGCTCGTCGGTGGGCCGTCCCCTACCAAGGACGAGTTCCTCGACGGCGACTACCTCCATCACGAGCTCCAGGACAAGGTCGTCGGGAAGTTCGACGTCGCCTACACCGACGAGTCCGGCCTCTCGGACCTCGTCGACGCCGCGAGCGACGCGCTGGCCGACCAGGAAGTGATGCAGGACAAGGCGGAGATGGAGGAGTTCTTCGCCGAACTTCACGGAGGTGACCTCGCCACCTACGGGTTCGCCCCCACGAGGGAGAACCTCGTGCTCGGCTCGGTGGATAGATTGCTGATCTCGGAGGACCTCCGCAAGGACGCCGTCACCTACGACTGCCCGGAGGGCCACGAAGACCACGAACTCGTCGACCCGCGTGCCGAGACGCCCGACCACACCTGCGAGCAGTGCGGTGCGGAGCCGGTCGAAGTCGAGCGCGAGGACGCCATCGACCACCTCATCTCCATCGCCGAACAGCGCGGCACCGAAACCCGATTCATCTCGTCTGACTTCGAGAAGGGCGAACAGCTGTTGAACGCCTTCGGCGGCATCGCCGGCATCCTGCGGTACTCGACGGGCGTCTGAACCGTTCGGCAGTCGCGTCGTGGAAGAAACTATATACCGTCGGCGACGGAGTGAACGGTATCGACCATGGTTTCGCCCGGCACACTCACGGCGCTCACCGCGCTCGCGGACGGCTCACAGGCGGAGTACGAACCCACCATCGACACCGACAGCGGCACGGTAAGCTATCCCGACGCCGCAGCGCGCCTCGGCACGGGCGATCCCGCGGCCTTCGAGGTGCTCGAAGCACTCGCCCGACGCGGGATCCTCGGCAAGACCTTCGAGGAGAAGGTGTATCTCTGTCCCGGCTGTGGCGCGGAGGGGATGGCCTACACCACCGCCTGTCCGGGCTGTGGGTCGGCCCACACGGTCGAAACCGAACTGTTCGAACACATGACGTGTGGCCACATCGCCCCGCGCGAGGAGTTCGAGGTCGGCCCGGAGGAGTACGTCTGCCCCGACTGCGAGGCACGCCTCGACTCGCTGGATGGCGTCGAACGTGGGATGCGCCACGTCTGCCAGGACTGTGGGTCGTACTCCGAGTCACCGGAACACGGGCTTCGCTGTCGTGACTGTGGCGACATCTACGCACCCGGCGACGCGACCGAGCGCGTGCTCTGTCGGTACGCGCTCACCGACGAGGGAACGCGCTGGGTCGAGGCACAACTGGCCGCCCGCGAGTCGATGGTCGAGACCTTGGAAGAACGCGGGTTCGACGCGCGCGCGAACACCACCGTCGACACGGGAGGGAGCGAGCAGCCGGTACACGTCTACGGCGAGGACGCCCTACTCGACAGCCGCGTCGTGGCGGCGGTCCACGAGCGGCCCGGACGCGAGGCTGCGACCCAGTTGCGCGACATCGCGGCCGCCACGGACGCACGACCGTATCTCGTGACGACGCTCGGTGCCGTCGAGGAGGGTGTCGTGGCGATAGCCGAAGGGGCCGACATGCGCATCCTGAGTGCCGACAGGGATGGCAGCCTCAGCAACGACTATCAGGTCGCCGAGGACAGACGCACCTCGCCGTCACTGGTACAGCGCATCGCCTCGGCGGTCAAACAGCCCTAATCGCGAAACTGCGCGACTTGCCGGCGGCGCGTCGCGAGGTCGATTTTCGGGTCGAGTTCCGGCTCGGACGCCAACCGATCGAGGACGAGCAGCGGGTCCGTCCCCTTCCGTTCGACCCGTTCGAGCAGCGTCTCGACCGCGTTTCGGTGGAGTACGAGGGAATCGAGCAGTCCAACCGTGAGCGCCATTGGCACCGCCGCCGCACCGGTCGGGAAGTCGTCACTGATGGCCGTGAAATCGGGGTTCGCGTCGCTCCTCTCGGTAGAATGGAGCGCGAGACAGCGCGTGCAGAGCGCGGCCGTGGGTTCGTCGAATCCGTCGAGGTCGTCGGGGACCGCGAACGCGACCGTGGTGGCCCCGCAGTCGGGACAGTCCATGCCCGCGTCAGGGAGTCGGCAGTGAAAAGCCTGCCCGGCGGCGGTTGCGGCGCGGCCGCCGTCGCGGTGCGGGTGCGGTTGGCGGTTGTGGCGCGGTCCTGGTGGATGAAAGGTGAGCGACCGTAGGGAGCGAGGGCTTCTGCGGAGGCGGTGCTGTGCGGAGAGCATCAGCATCCGCGCGAGTGTAACGAGCGCGGTCCACCGTGAGCGACCGCAGGGAGCGAACGGGAGTTTTTAGTCCAGGTTTTTGCGACGAGTGGTCGGCGAACGGAGTGAGCCGACCCGAGGAGTAAAAAAGTGGGTGCTTAGTCGTCAGCCGGAGCGGCGCCCGAGCCACCCTCCTGCTGGGCCTTGGTGTGGGGCAGCTTGCCGCCGGCGGCGAGGATGTCGCGCTCGCGTTCGGAGGCTTTGAGGATTCCTGTGGTCTCCCAGTCGTCGTTCACGCGGATCGTGAACTCCTCGGTGCCGGAGCGGACGGCCTCCTCGACGTCGTCGACGATCTCGATATCGTCGCCTTCCGCGATCTTCTCCTGTGCGTCAGCGTCGATCTCCAAAGGAAGGAGCCCGAAGTTGAAGAGGTTCGCCTTGTGGATGCGGGCGAAACTCTGTGCGAGGACGCCCTCAACACCGAGATACATCGGGCAGAGGGCGGCGTGCTCTCTCGAAGAGCCTTGGCCGTAGTTCTCGCCGGCGACGAGGAAGCCGCCGTCGGCGTCGAGCGCGCGCTGGGCGAACTCCTCGTCGACGCGCGAGAGGGTGAACTC
The DNA here is from genome assembly GCF_000755245.1 of Halococcus sediminicola. Taxonomy (NCBI): domain Archaea; kingdom Methanobacteriati; phylum Methanobacteriota; class Halobacteria; order Halobacteriales; family Halococcaceae; genus Halococcus; species Halococcus sediminicola. Next base: position 224,108 of record NZ_BBMP01000022.1, read on the forward strand.
CGAGAGCTTCGGGATGTTCGACCGGTACATCAGGATGTCCTGCGTTGCGGGAATGATGTGGTCGGTCGTGATGTTGTCGCCCATCTTGAGCAGCGCGGAGCCTTCGAGGTGGGCGTCGAGCGGGTCTTTGAGGGGGACGTCGCCGATGTTCGGCCCCTTCACGAGACCGTCGTCGACGGACTCGTCGGGCGCGATGAGGTCGGCCGTCGAGCCGTCGTAGGTGTCGGCCATCTCGAATCCGGGGTCTTCGAGGTCGCCGAGTTCCTCGGCGAGGTCGCGCGGATCGACGATCTCGCCGGCGAGCGCCGAGGCCGTGGCGACCTCCGGCGAACAGAGGTAGACCGAGTCGTCCTCGATGCCCGAGCGGCCCTCGAAGTTGCGGTTGAAGGTTCTGAGACTCACCGAGTCGGAGGCGGGCACGTGGCCGATGCCGATGCAGGCACCACAGGTCGCCTCGGAGAAGTTGACGCCGGCGGCCATCATCTCGGCGCTCCAGCCCTCGCGGGCGAGCAGTTCGGAGGCCTGTTTCGAGCCAGGCGCGACGATCATCTCGGTGCGCTTGTCGATCTCGCGGCCTTCGAGCATCTTCGCCCCCGGAAGGATGTCCTCGTAGGCACCGTTGGTACAGGAACCGATGATGACCTGGTCGACGTCCTCGCCGGCGACCTCGCTGACGGGCACGACGTTGTCGGGCATCGACGGCGTAGCGATGAGCGGCTCCAGACTACTGAGGTCGACGTCGATCTGGTCGTCGTATTCGGCGTCGTCGTCCGGACCGATCTCGACGTGTTCGTCCTCGCGGCCGAGCCGCGAGAGGAACTCGTGAGTTCGGTCGTCGGTCGGGAAGATCGAGGTCGTCGCGCCGAGTTCGGTGCCCATGTTGGTGATCGTGGTCCGCTCGGGCACCGAGAGGTTCTCGACACCGGGGCCGGTGTATTCGAGCACCTTGCCGACGCCGCCCTTCACCGAGAGCTCGCCGAGCAGGTGAAGGATGACGTCCTTGGCGGTCGCCCACTCGGGGAGTTCGCCTTCGAGGTGGACGTTGACGACCTCGGGCATCTCGATGTAGTACTGGCCGCCGCCCATCGCAACGGCGACATCGAGTCCGCCGGAGCCGATGGCGAGTTCGCCCATACCCCCAGGAGTCGGGGTGTGCGAGTCGCTGCCGAGCATCGTCTTGCCCGGTGCGGCGAACCGTTCTTTGTGGACTTGGTGGCAGATGCCGTTGCCGGGGCGCGAGAAGTGTGCGCCGAAGGTGCCGGCGGCCGAACGGAGGAAGCGGTGGTCGTCGGAGTTCTTGAAGTCGAACTGGTAGGTCTGGTGGTCGCAGTACTGGGCGGCGAGTTCGGTCTGGACCTCGTCGAGGCCGAGCGCCTCGAACTGGAGCCACACGAGAGTCCCCGTCGTGTCCTGTGTGAGTACCTGGTCGATGTCGATGCCGATCTCCTCGCCGGTTTCGAGTTCGCCCTCGACAAGGTGGTCGTCGAGGATCTTCTCGGTCAGCGTTTTTCCCATAGCACCGAACACTCGGCTACCCATCGGTATAAATCCCCTGCGTCTCTCCGCAACGATCGTCACACACCGCAAATATTGCCATCCCGCTCAGCAGAATCATGGGGCAAGAATCCGACCGCTGACGAAAGCGGTGGCGCGCGATGAATCCGGCCGGTGGCCGGAGAACGCGCGAGGGATGAGTGAACGACCGTAGAGTGAGCGAATCGGTTGGGGAGGGTGTGGCTTGCGGTTCTCATTGGCGTCGGGATCCGTAGCGGGGTGTGGGCCGTCGTAGCTACTCCCCACCAAACCAGTTTGATGGTCCCGAGAAGACAATGCGACAGCTTCGATACGCATTTACTCGCGGCTGGAAAGGATGGATATGTACGAGAGCGGTTCGTTCGTCGCCGCACAGCTCGCGCCCGTGGCGGACGAGCAGATCCAGCCCAACGGCGTCGACCTCACCCTCGATGCCGTCTTCGAACAGCAAGAACCGGGCCGTATCGGCGTCGACGGCAAGACGGTCGGCGAGCGCCGGGAACTCGGCACCGATGGTTCAGGCAGCTATTCGCTCGCGCCGGGTGGGTACGTCGCGCGCTACGGCGAGCGAATCAGCATCCCTGACGACCACGTGGGATTCGTCTACCCGCGCTCGTCGCTCATGCGCAATTCGTGTATGCTCCACACCGCCGTCTGGGATTCGGGTTACGAGGGCCGTGGCGAGGGTCTCTTGCAGGTTCACCACGACATCGAACTCGAACGCGGCGCGCGCGTCGCGCAGTTCGTGCTCGCCGACGCCGACCACGAGGAAACCTACGCCGGAAGCTATCAGGGCGAGAACATCGAGTAGCGACTCAGTTGTCGGGGTCGTTCTGTAGCTCTTCGAGTTCGGCCTCGACTTCGGGGTCGGACCCTTCGCTGCCGGAACCGTCTACGCCATCGGCAGCGCTCGCCTCGTTGGTCTCGGTTTCTGTACTCTCGTCGGTCGACTCGCTTGTGGAGTCGTCCGTGGTCGTTCCCTCGCCCATCTCGGCTTGCAGGGTTTCGAGTTCGGCGTCGACCTCGCTGTCGGTGCTCAGCGATTCGAGTTCGCGGTCGATGTTGTCCTGGTCGGACAGCGCGTCCTCGAACGCGCCCGACTCCTCAAGTTCGTCCATCGCGGCCGCGCGGGCCTCCATGTCCTCGGTGCGCTCGTTGGCGCGCTCGATCGAGCGGCCGACATCTTCCATCTCATCGCCAGCGCCCGTCATCGCCTCCGATACACGAGTGCTCGCCTCGGCGGCCTCGTAGCGCGCTTTCATCGTCTCCTTCTGGGTGCGGAACTCCTCGATGCGCCCCTGAAGAGTATTTTTCTTCTCGACGAGTTGGTCCTGGGTGTTCTGGAGGTCGGCGATCTGACCCTCCAAATCCTCGATCTGCGTCATCTTCTGCTTTTTCTTTTCGAGGGCCTGTCTGGCGAGGTCCTCGCGGTCCTGCCGGACGGCCTCGCGGGCCTGCTCGTTGTGTTTCTCGACGTTCTCTTCGAGCCGGCGCTTCTGGATTTCGAGGCGCTTCTTCTGGGTCGTGAGGTCGGCGATGCCGCCCTTGACGTCTTGGAGTTGGTCGCGGAGCTGTTCGTAGGAGTAATCGAGCTGTTCGCCCGGGTCCTCGGCGCTGTTGAGGATTGAATTGAGCCGTGATCGGACGACGTACGACGCGCGCGAGAGGATGCCCATAGCGGCCACTAGCGCTCCGCCATCTTAAAACACCGTCCACCCGGTAAGCGAGTGATGGACGTCGTACTCCCCGGCGGCCGGGACGCCCGCGGCACGCTCGACGAACCGGACGACGAGGCGACCGAAATCGTCGTCGCCTGCCCGCCCCATCCCCAGCAAGGCGGCACACGCTCGGACCAACGGCTCACGGCCGTGAGCGACGCACTCGGCGAGCAGAGCATCGCCTGTCTGCGATTCGATTATGGGGCATGGAACGAGGGCCGCGGCGAGCAGACAGATGTCAAAAACGCCGTCCGGTGGGCACGCGAGCGCTACGACAGGGTGGGACTCTTTGGATTTAGTTTCGGCGCGACGATGGCGCTGTGTACCGCTCCCGGAATCGACGACCTGTGGGCGGTCTGTGCGCTCGCGCCCGACAGCGGCCGGGAGGGAGCCGACGCGGTGGTCGCACTCGACGACATCGACGCGCCAGTGAAAATCCTGTACGCCGAACGCGATTCGACCGCCGACTGGGAGCCGGTGGTCGAGCGCGCCCGCGAACTCGGCATGGCTGTCGAGGGACTGTCGGCAGACCATTTCTTCCTCGGTCAGTCGGGGAAAGTGGCCGCGCGCGTCGTGGCGGTTTTCGATAGCTTCCGATAGGAACGTCGTGCGCTCCGAAACGTCTTTCCCTACCGCTTGCTCACCGTTGCTATGCCGACCGATTCGGGTCCCGATTCGGGACCGAAGTTCGTCTTCGTCACCGGAGGAGTGATGAGCGGTCTCGGGAAGGGAATCACGGCCGCGAGCACAGGACGGTTGCTCGAAAACGCGGGGTTCGACGTCACCGCCGTCAAAATCGATCCGTATCTCAACGTCGATGCCGGGACGATGAACCCCTACCAGCACGGCGAGGTCTACGTCCTCAAGGACGGCGGCGAGGTCGATCTCGATTTGGGAAACTACGAGCGCTTCCTCGACGCGGACATGGCCTTCGACCAGAACATCACGACTGGCAAGCTCTACAAGAACGTGATCGAGAAGGAGCGCGCGGGCGACTACCTCGGGAAGACAGTTCAGATAATTCCCCACATCACCGACGACATCAAGCGCCGGGTTCGGGCGGCCGCGGCGGGCCACGACGTCTGTCTCATCGAGGTCGGCGGCACGGTCGGCGATATCGAGGGCGGTCCCTACTACGAGGCGATCCGCCAGTTCGCCCACGAGGAGCGCGAAGAAGACGTTCTGCTCGCCCACGTCACCTTGGTTCCCTACTCGAAAAACGGCGAGCAGAAGACCAAACCCACCCAGCACAGCGTGAAGGAACTCCGCTCTATCGGGCTGCAGCCGGACATCGTGGTCGGGCGGTGCGAGGACGAACTCGACGCCGACACCAAGGAGAAGATCGCGCTCTTCTGTGACGTGCCCACCGAGGCGGTCTTTTCGAACCCCGACGTCGAGGACATCTATCACGTGCCGCTGGTGGTCGAAGAGGAGGGGCTCGACGAGTACGTGATGGACAGGTTGGAGATCGGCGAGGCGGCCCGGCCGAAAACCGAGCGCGCGAGTCAGTGGCGTGACATCGTGACCCGCGAGCAGTCCGGTACCGTGACCGTGGCACTCGTCGGGAAATACGCCCTCGAAGACGCCTACCTCTCGATCCACGAGGCGCTCAAACACGCCGGTCTCGAACACGGCGTCGAGGTCGAAGTCCTGTGGGTCGACGCCGAGGAGATGGCCAACACCCACGAGCGCCGTCTCAAGGAGGCCGACGGCATCGTCGTGCCGGGCGGGTTCGGCACGCGGGGCACCGGCGAGAAGATCGCCGCGGCGCGCTACGCCCGCGAGAACCGGGTGCCCTTCCTAGGGCTGTGTCTCGGCTTCCAGATGGCCGTCATCGAGCACGCGAGAAACGTCTGTGGAATGGAAGACGCACACTCGACGGAGATGGAACCCGAAACGCCACATCCCGTCATCGCCCTGCTACCCGAACAGTACGACGTCGAGGACCTCGGTGGGACGATGCGACTCGGTGCCCACGAGACCGATATCGAACCGGGAACGCTTGCGGCGGACCTTTACGGCGGTTCGTGTGTCGAGCGCCACCGCCACCGCTACGAGGTCAACCCCGAATACATCGAGGAGTTGGAATCAGGGGGAATGACCTTCTCGGGCCGCGCGAACAACCGAATGGAGATCCTCGAACTGCCATCCCATCCGTTCTTCTTCGGCACGCAGTTTCATCCAGAATTTCGGTCGCGGCCTGGGCGGGCGAGTCCCCCATTTGTCGGGTTTCTCGACGCCGCCATCGACGAGCGCGAACAGCGGGTCGGCGAGGTGGAAGCCTGATGGTCGAAGTACAGAAGTTCATCGACGACGCCATCGCCGAGATCGACGAGGAAGTCGGCGATTCGAGCGCCGTGATTGCCCTCTCGGGCGGCGTGGACTCGTCGGTGGCGGCCGCGCTCGCCTACGAGGCGCTCGGCGACCAACTCACACCAGTCTACGTCGACACGGGATTGATGCGCAAGGGCGAGACCGAGCAGGTCGAAGAAACCTTCGCGTACATGGAGGGGTTGCGCATCGTCGACGCCCACGAGCGGTTCCTCGACGCGCTCTCGGGAGTGACCGACCCAGAGGAGAAGCGAAAGATCGTCGGCGAGCGCTTCATCCGCGAGTTCGAGCGCGAGGCCCGCGAGACCGAGGCGGAGTATCTCGTACAGGGCACCATCTACCCCGACCGCATCGAATCGGAGGGGAACATCAAGTCCCATCACAACGTCGGGGGCCTGCCCGAGGTCGTGGATTTCGAGGGTCTCGTCGAACCCGTTCGCGAACTCTACAAGGACGAAGTCCGCGAGGTCGCCCGCGCGCTCGACCTCGACGAGTTAGTGGCAGAACGGATGCCGTTTCCCGGTCCGGGTCTCGCAGTACGAGTGCTCGGTGAAGTCACCGAGGAGAAGCTCCGCGTGGCGCGCGAGGCGACCCACATCGTCGAAGAAGAATTGGAGGAGTACGACCCGTGGCAGGCGCTCGCGGCGGTCATCGGCAAGGCCACAGGGGTCAAGGGCGACAACCGGGTCCACGGCTGGGTGGTCGCGGTACGGGCGGTCGAGTCGCGCGACGGGATGACCGCTCGCGCCCAGGAACTCGACTGGGAGACCCTCCAGCGCCTCCAGAGTCGGATCACGGGCTCTCTCGACGACGTCTCCCGCGTCGTCTACGACGTCACGCACAAACCGCCCGCGACCATCGAGTACGAATGACGAAAACGGTCCTCGCCGGTCCTGACCCCGACGGACTGGGCGACGCGCTCGAAGCCGAAGGCATGGACGTGGTGCGCATCGACGGCATCGCCGACGGCGCGGCGCTCAAAGAGAGCGGTATCGGGAGTGGGGATATCTACGTTCTCACGGACGTCGGACAGGCGACCTCGATACCCGTGGCCGTGGACCTCGTCGGGGAGATTCGGGTGGTGGTCTATTCGCGCGAGTCGCTGCCGGAGTTCGCCAAGGGACAGGCCGACTTGCTGCTCGACCCCGCGCTCTTCGACCCCGAAACCGTCGCCGAGGAGCTCACCGGAACGATGCAATGACCGCTTCGGCACTCTCCTCGCCCCCGGCGCAGCGCTCGTTGTAGGACTCCATGAACTCACGGGCGGCCTCGATGGCGCTGTCGCGGCCCTCGATACCCTCTCGGAGCGGTTCGGTCGCCTTGTGGTCCGCGCCGATGACGTTGAGCCGCCAGACGTCTTGGCCCGTATCCGGAGTATTGGTCGCCGGTTGGAGGTGAACCTCGATACCGTCGCGCTCGTAGCGGATCGGCTGCTGTGGGTTGTACTGGCCGGCCTGTGCCTCGGAGTCCGGTCTGTTCCAGCCGTCGGGGAGTTCGTCGCCGTCGGTCATGGAATCGCTCGGTGCCGAACCGGCAAAGGTCCTCAGTTAGCGGCGAGGTCCGCGAGGCGCTCGTCGCCGCCCCGGACGAAGGGCACGCCGTGGCCCATGCCGAGGACGTCGAAGGGCGGTGTGCGCTCGGCGAGCGACCGCACACTCGTTTCGACCTGTGCGGTATCGTAGCTCACGAGCCACGGCGAGGACGTGAGTGCACCACTCCCCTCGAAGACGAGGTCGCCGAGAAAGCCCGCCGAGCGCTCCTCGCTCACGAAGGCGGTGTGACCGGGGGTGTGCCCCGGCGTGTGATGAGCCGTGAACGAACCCACTCGTTCGCCGTCGGCGATCGGCTCGACGGGGAAGACGGGTGAACGGACGAACGGCCCGGTCGCGCGCTGGAGCAGTCCCTTGTGGTTGCCGAGTGGTGGCTTGCGCTCCCCGGTCAGGAGGCCGGCGTCGATCGCGCCCGCACGGACCGTCGCATCGAGGTCAGTGAGGTGGGCGAGCGCGCCCGCGTGGTCGAAATCGTAGTGCGTCAGGAGGACCCGTTCGACGTCGCCGACCGTGTGACCGGCGTCCTTGATGCCCGCCTCGATGGCGGGGGCGTCGAACGGCGTGCCGGCGTCGACGAGCGTGAGCACGTCGTCTTCGACGAGGTAGGCGTTCACGCCAGTTAGCTCGAACCAGTGGATGCCGTCTGCGAGTTCGGTGGCCATAGCGAAGCGACGAGGGGCGGGAAGGAAAGCGGTCGGGTCGGCGAACCTCAGAACGGCAGTCGTGCACGGAGGAAACTCGACGCCGTGCGGGAAATCGAGGGGCGTCGAATCGCGCGCATCTCCTCGTCGGTGAGTGCGAAGTCGAATATCTGGAGGTTGCTTTCCAGATGGGCGGGACTCGTCGATTTCGGCACCGTCGAGACGTTATCTTGTTGAACCAGCCAGCGAAGCGCGACCTGGGCTGGCGTCCGCTCGTAGCGCGCGCCGATCTCTTCGAGGACGTCGTCGTCGACCGCGCCGCCGTGGGCCAGCGGGCTATATGCTGTGAGCATGAGGTCGTGGATCTGACAGTAGTCGACCATCGAGGTCTGGTCCCAGAAGGGATGGTACTGGACCTGGTTCGTGAGGATCGGCGCGGTCGCGTGCTCGCGGGCGGCGTGGAGGCGCGAGACGCCGAAGTTCGAGACGCCGATGTGCTCGACGAGTCCCTCGGAAACGAGGTCGTCCATCGCGCCGATGGTCTCGTCGAGCGGCGTCCGGGTGTTCGGCTGGTGGATGAGCAGCAAGTCCACGTAGTCGGTTTCGAGTTTCCGAAGGCTCTCGCGGGTCGACTCCAGGACGGAGTCGTGATCGCGGTTCGAGGAGCCGAGTTTCGTCGTCAGAAACAACTCCTCGCGGGCGACATCGGACCCGGCGATGGCCGCGCCGACCTGTCGCTCGTTGCCGTAGGCCTGGGCGGTGTCGATGTGGCGATAACCGAGGTCGAGGGCGGTCGCCACGGCACGCCGGCAGGTCGGACCCTGCATGCGCCACGTGCCGAGTCCGAGCGCCGGAATCTCCGTCTCCTGAACGGTGACGTACTCCATACCGGAGAGTGCATCGGCAGGCGTTTAATTCCTGTCTCCGGCAGCGCCGAAAGGACTACGCCGCTCGCGCCCGCTCTCCATCTGTGCTCGATACGTACCCCGACCTCGACCCCGCGGAGGGCGAGGTCCTGACCGAAGAACTGTTCGTGAGCGACGACGTGCTCGTGAAGGCGTTCGCCCTCGGTCCCGGCGCGAGCGTCGACCCCCACGATCACGAGAACGCGACCAACGTCTTTCACGTGCTCGAAGGGAATGTGATCGTGACCCGCGACGACGAGGAAGAGACCGTCGACGCGCCGGGCGTCGTCCCGAACGCACGCGGTGCGGTCCACGGCGCGCGCAACGAGAGCGAGGAGCGGGCGGTGCTCACCGCGAGCCTCTGTCCACTGCCGTCGTAGTCAGTTTTCGGTTCCGTCGTCGCCCGATTCGTCCACGTCGGTCTCGTCCACCTCGCCGTCAGCACCGTCGTTCGCGTCGCGCCCGGCGAGACCGACGAGATGGCCGGCCTCCGCGACGACGATCTCCGCACCGAGTCGGGCGGCGTCCTCGCTGCCCGGCAGACAGAACACGGCCACGCCGTCTGCGACGCCACCCGTAGCGCGCGTGGCGACGACGCGCGTACCAATCTCCTCGCGCGAACGGGCACGGAAGAGTTCGCCGAAGCCGGGCAGTTCCTTCGAGAAGAGCGGTCGGACCGCCTCGATGGTCACGTCGTCGGGCGTTACCCCTGTTCCGCCAGTCATGACGATGCAGTCGACGTCCTCGCGACTCGCGAGCGCATCGACCGTTCCCTGTACCTCGTCGTACTCGTCGGGGACGAGTTCGCGCGTGACCAGTTCGTTTCCCTCCTCGACGGCCGCCGCGATGGCGTCGCCCGCCGGGTCGTCTTCGAGCGTCCGCGAGGTCGAGACCGTCACGACGGCGACCCCGACCGGGCCGAAGTCGTAGTCGTGGGCGTGGACCGCCTCATTCTCGTCGTGGTCGTGGTGTGCCGAATCGTCGTGTGCGTCGCTCATACCGTGGCTCCGGTCGCCGGAAGGAAAACTCCCCACCCTTTTGGTCGTGCCAGCCCTTCGGCGGGGTATGTGGCAGCGAACGCGACGGCAGCGGAGCGGGCCGCCATGAGCGACGAGGGCTACGTCCACGAGCCGGAAAGCGACGAGCGGCCCCGGAGCGAGTACGACGCGGTCGCCGCCCGTGCCCACGAACGCGAGTTCGACTGGCGCGGTTGGGTGCTCGTCGGCGTCATCGTCGTCGCCTTTCTCGTGGTTCCCGCAACGATTCTCGCGCTCCCGCACGCCGGCGGCGTGCTCGCCGCGTTCGGGCTGACGTGGCGCGATACCTTCCTCGTGCTCCCGCTCGCGCCCGCGCTCGCGCTCGGTGTCGTGGCCATCTGGGCGACCGCACGCGTCTGACCGACCGCACGAAACGCCAATCAAACGACGTAGCTACGCGGTCGGCGCGCGGGAGCGAAGCGCGGTCCGACCGAAGGGAGGGTCGCGGATGCGAACGGGGAGCGCAAGCGACCCGTGAGCGCCCGGAGGCGCGACTCGCGCGAGCACGGCGAGTGCAGGCTCGTCAGAACTACGTTCTGACGGTGGATGAGCACCGAAGCGAACGGAGTGAGCAAAGGAGTCGGCTGGGGAGGTATGTGGCTCGCGGTTCTCGTGTGTCGGGATCGAGGTGGTTCGAAAACCGGCAACAGCTATCGAAACTATCCCCGGCGAGTCATCGGACATCGTCGTGACGCCGTTGCTGCCGGCTCGTCAGACCACCGGCACTTCGACGAGCGCCATCTCGTCGCGCGGCACGACCGTCTCCAGTACCTCGTCGAGTTCGGCCCAGCTCTCGGGTCGGTGGGCCTCGATACCGAAACTCTCGGCGAACGCCGTGAATTCGGGGTTCGTGAGTCGCGTACCGGTGTGCTCGCCCCGATGGTTCTCCTGTTTTTCGGAGATCAATCCGTAATCGTCGTCGGTGAACAGCAGGATGGTGAAGCCACAACCCAGCCGCGTCGCGGTCTCGATCTCGGCGGCGTTCATCAGGAAGCCGCCGTCGCCGGTGGCGGCCACGACATTGGAATCGACCGCGAGGTCGGCGGCCACCGCACCGGGTACCGAAATCCCCATCGTCGCCAAACCATTGGAGATGATGCAGGTGTTCGGGTCATATGTAGGAAAGTTCTGGGCGATGGCCATCTTGTGGCTGCCCGTATCCGAGAGCAAGACGTCGTCGTCGGCCATTGCCTCCCGGAGGAGCGGAAGCGTGCGCCGGACCGAAAAGTCCTCGCCGGGGTCCGGTCGGCGGGTCACGTCGGCGAGGATCGACTCGCGCAGGTCGGCGTACCACTCGGTGTCGGTATCGATGGTCACATCGGTCTGCTGAATCGCGCGCAGGCCCGCTGAGACATCCGACACGACCTCGACCTGCGGGTTGTAGTGTTCGTAGACCTCCGCCGGCTCGAAATCGAGGTGGATGACGCGCTTTTCGCCCGCCGGATTCCAGTTCTCGGGGTCGTGTTCGGCGATGTCGTAGCCCACAGCGAGCACCACGTCGGCGCGTTCGATGGCGCTCGCGGCCTGTTCGTCGCCGCCGGAATCGAGCGTCAGTAGCGAGTGCTCGTCGGCGTCCGAGACCGCACCCTTGCCCATGTAGGTGGCGACGACGGGGATGTTCGTCTCGTCGACGAACGAGCGCAGGCGCTCGGACGAACGGGTGCGGATACCGCCGTTGCCCGCCAGCACGATCGGCCGGTCGGCGTCGGCGAGGAGCGCCGCGGCGCGCTCGACGGCCTTGTCGTCGGGGCTGGGCCGGCGGACACGGTTGCGCGACGGCAACGGTCGTCGGTCGGTTTCTTCGGCCGCGATGTCCTCGGGGAATTCGAGGTGAGTAGCTCCTGGCTTCTCGTGTTCGGCGAGTTTGAACGCCTTGCGCACCGACTCGTTGACGATCTCCGGATCGGATATTTGGGTATTCCACTTCGTGATCGGCTCGAACAGGCCGACGACGTCGAGGTTCTGGTGGCTCTCCTTGTGCAGGCGTTCGAGACCGCCCTGCCCGGTGATGGCGACGACTGGACTCTTGTCGAGGTGGGCGTCGGCAACTCCAGTCAGAAGGTTCGTCGCGCCCGGTCCCAATGTACTGAGACAGACGCCGGCGTCGCCCGTGAGCCGGCCGTGGACGTCGGCCATGAAGGCCGCGCCCTGTTCGTGGCGGACGGGGACGAATTCGATCGTCGAGTCGCGCAGCGAAAAGAGAATGTCCTCTAACTCCTCGCCCGGCAGGCCGAAGACGTACTCGACGCCCTCGACTTCGAGGCTCTCGACGAGCAGGTCGGCAGCGTTCATGGCGTGTGAACGACCTCGTCGCACATGACTCCACCGCCGGCGCTCGCGGCGAGTCGTGAGCACACGGCGGCGAAAGCTTTTGCGCCTATCGGTGATAGAACAAGTATGACGACCACTGACGGACTTGCCGATCTCGTCGACGAAGTTTCCTACGACGACCTCTCGGAGGACGTCCGCGAGGAGTTGAAAAAGCGCGTGCTCGACTCGGTGGGCATCGCGATTGGCGCGCTCGGGGCCGACGCGACCGAGAGCGTTCGCCGGACTGTCGCGGAGACCGCCGGCGGCGACGCAGCCCGAATCTGGGGGTCCGAAAAACGGGCGAGTCCGACCGGTGCAGCCACGTACAACACCTCACTAACCCGGTATCTCGACTTCATGGACTCGTTTCTCGCGCCGGGCGAGACGCCCCATCCGAGCGACAACATCGGCAGTCTGATCGCCTGCGGCGAACACGCCGATGCCTCTGGTACTCAGCTCATCGAGGCCGTGGGGACGAGCTACGAGATTCAGGGCGAACTCGCGTGGAACGCCCCGGTCAGGGACCGCGGCTACGACCACGTGACCCACACCGTCATCTCGGCGGCCGCTGGCTCCGGGAAGATTCTCGGATTGGACCACGAACAACTCCGCAACGCCATCGGCATCGCCGGCACCGCCCACAACGCGCTCCGGGTCACCCGAACAGGAGGAATCAACGAGTGGAAGGGGATCGCGAGCGCGAACGCCGCCCGCAACGCGGTGTATTCGGCGCTGCTCGCCCGAAACGGGATGGAGGGCCCCGTCGATCTCTTCGAGGGCCAGAAGGGCTGGAAACAGGTAATCTCGGGCGACTTCTCGGTGGATCTCGATCCGTCCTGCGAGCGCGTCTTCGACACGATGACCAAGCGCTACGTCGCCGAGACCTACGCCCAGTCGGCGGTCGAAGGCGTCATCGAACTCGCCGAGGAGGCCGACATCGACCCCGAGCAGGTGAACTCCATCCATCTCGACACGTTCCACGGCGCGAAACTCATCATCGGCGGCGGTGAAGGGTCGCGCTACGAGGTCGAAACGAAAGCCCAGGCCGATCACTCCCTCCCGTACATGCTCGCGGCCGCACTCATCGACCGCGAGATGACCAACGCGGCCTACGACCCGGAACGCATCCGACAGGAGGACGTTCAGGAACTGCTCCGGAAGGTCGAAGTCGAGGAGAACGACGAACTCACCGACCGGTTCGAAGGAGGAGAGATGCCCGCCGTCATCGACATCGCGCTCGGCGACGACTCGACCCGTCACGTCGAAAAGGACGCGTTCAACGGCCATCCGACGAACCCGATGACGTGGGAACAAGTCGAGGAGAAGTTCACCACGATGACCGAAGAGCGCTACGACGAGGACCGGCGCGAGGAGATCGTCGACGTGGTCGAAAACCTCGAAGACCACGCGGTGGCCGACCTCACCGCACTGCTCGACTGAACGGTCACCAACGACTAAGTGCTCGGCACGCGAACACGAACGGGTATGGCAAACAGACCGTTCGACAGGGCCTTCGACTTCCTGCACGTCAACGAGCGCCCGGACAAGCCGAGAGAGAAGGGAATCACGGAGATGCGTGGGCCGTACTACGACCCGATGGGCCCCCGAGAGCTACGGGACATCCTGGAGACGATGGGTTGGTACGTCGACATCTACAAGTTCTCCGGCGGGTCCTTTTCGCTGATGCCAGAAGAGGCGGTGCGTGAACTCATCGACATCTGTCACGAGTACGATGTCAAAGTCTCCACCGGAGGATTCATCGAGAACGTGCTGATCCGTGATAACGACAAAGTGGATCGGTACGTCGAGGAGTGTGCCGAGATGGGCTTCGACATCGTGGAGATCTCCTCGGGCTTCCTCGCCATCGACGCCGACGACATGGTGGCGATGACGGAGATGGTTTCGGAGGTCGACGGCGTCGAGCCGAAACCCGAGATCAACGTCCAGTTCGGCGCGGGTGGAGCCTCCGACCCCGAGGACCTGGAGGAAGGCCAGCAGGACCCCGAGATGGCGATTCGGGAAGGCGAGCGCCATCTCGACGCCGGCGCGGAACTGCTGATGGTCGAGGCCGAGGGCATCACCGAGGAAGTCGTCGAGTGGCGCACGGACGTCGCCTACCAGATCGCCAATCAACTCGGGGCCGAAAACTGCGTCTTCGAGGCCCCCGGCCCGGAGATGTTCGAATGGTACATCAAGAACTTCGGTCCCAACGTGAACCTGTTCGTCGACAACTCACAGATCGTCGAACTCGAATGCATGCGTTCCGGTCTCTGGGGTAAGACCACCAGTTGGGGGCGCACCACGACCTACAGCAGCGACTGAGAGGTTCGAAACGGCTACTCGCCGAGAACCGCATCGGCGAGCGTATTTCGATGGAGTTCGTTCGGCCCGCCGGCGATGGTGAGCAGGCGCGCGTCCCGGAGATAGCGCTCGACGTCGCGCTCGGCCGTGTAGCCGATACCGCCGTGAAGCTGGAGCGCCTCGTTCGTGTTCGTGACGGCGGCCTCGGTCGCCTGAATTTTCGCCATGCTCGACTCACGGCTCGCGTCTTCGCCGCGGTCGGCGCGGTCGGCCGCCCGGAGCGTGAGCAGGCGGGCGGTATCGGTGCGAGTAGCCATCTCGCCGACGCGCCAGCGAATCCCCTGAAAGTCGCCGATTGACTGGCCGAACTGCTCGCGGCCGGAGACGTGAGCCACGGTGTCGTCGAGCGCCGCTCGCGCGATGCCGACCGCGCGGGCGGGGACGTTGACGCCCGTGTTTATCCGACCGCGCTCGACGTACGCTTCATCCTCCTCGCCCACGAGCCGCTCGGCCGGCACGCGGACGTCCGACAGCGAGACCTTGGGTGATTTGACGCTCCGCGCGCCGAGGGTCTCCCAGACGGTCTCGACGGCGAACTCGTCAGTGGGAATCAAGAATGCGCTAACGTTGTGCGGTGCGTCGCTCTCCGGGCCGGTCTTCGCGTAGGTAAGCACCGTATCGGCGTCGAAGAAATTCGTCACCCAGCGCTTGTGACCATTGAGGATCCAGTCGTCTCCGCGTCCGCCGGCGCGCTCGGCTCGTGTCTCCATCGCCAGTTTGTCGCTTCCAGCATGGTCCTCGCTGAGACCGAGCGCGCCGACGGTCTCGAAGCGCGCCATCGCGGGCAGGTACTCCGCTTTGAGTCGCTCCGAGCCGAAGCGCTCGACGACCGTCGCCACGCCGAGATGCAGCGCGAGCGCGCTCGCGACGGGCATCATCGCCGCCGCGAGTTCCTCGATGGCGATCACGAGTTCGACGAGACCCGCACCGCGACCGCCGTATTTCTCGGGTAAGGTGAGTCCCGTGAAGCGTCGCTCGCCGAGATCGGCGAGGATCTCCTCTGGATACTCCTCGTTTCGATCGAGTGCGCCGGCGCGCGGGACGACCTCGCTCCGTGCGTACTCGCGGAGTTCGTCCCGGAGATCGCACTGGGCGTCGGTGAGTTCGAAGCGCATGATGGGTATCGAACGATTCACTGCATGACGATAGGGATAGCGGCAAACGGCGGGCGAACCGGTCCGTTTGAACCCTCGGCGCTCGTCCCGTCGCCGTGAACGTCGTATTCCACCACACCGAGGACGACCCCGACTTCCACGCACGCGTCACCGGCAACATCGAGAACCTGCTGGACGACGAGACGGTCGAGACGGATTCGGTTGTACTCGTCTCGAACGGCGGCGGTATCGCGCTGCTCACCGAGGACTCACCACGGCGCGCGGCGGTCGAGGATCTCCAGAAACGTGGCGTCGCGTTCAAACAGTGCTCGAACACGCTCACGGGCATCGACATTACTGAATCGGACCTCATCGACGGCGTCGAACTCGTCTCGTCGGGCGTGGGCGAAGTCGCCCGGCTCGAAGCGGCCGGCTACGTCTACATCACGCCCTAGAGGAACAGCGCCGGGATCGTGTTCCGGAAGATGTTGAGCGAGATGATAAAGAGCAGCCCGATGACGAACCACGTGAATTTCTGCTCGTCGATCTCGATGCGCCGGAGGTAGGTTCCCAAGAGGAGGCCGACGATGGCGACGACGGCGATGATCGACCCGAGCCAGAGGCGATAGGGCGTCATCAGGTCGGTGAAAAAGGTCATGAGAACGATGCGGGTGGCGAAGATCGTGCCGAGCGCCATCGATAGCCCGCCGATGTATTTCTCGGCGTCGCGCTCGAAGGTGTGGAAGTACGCCGGCAGCACGGGGCCGAGGTTTGCGGCGGCGAGCAAGAATCCCTCGACGAGTCCGATCGCACCCAGCGCGATGGGATGGTGGGCCTCCTCGATGACGACGAAGTTCTCGACGACCTGGAAGACGACGTAGGCGAGGATGATGAGACCGATGAGAAACGGAACGAGCGGGCCGGTGCTGAACTGTGTGAGAAAGACCACGCCGATGACGGTGCCGATAATGGCGAGGATCATCAGCGGCCACTGCTCGCGGATGAATCCGATGCCGGTGCCGGTATCGCCCATCTGAAACACGTTGATGATCAGCGGCGGGACGGCGAGGACGACCACCGCGAGCGTCGGGTCGATGACGCTCACGAGGACGGGGGTAACGATGAGCGAAAACCCGAACCCAAGCATCCCCATGACCGTTCCGGCGAGGACGGCGACGCCGACGAGCAGGACGAACAGACCCTCCGAGACGTCCGATTGGATCCCCTGTGTGATGTTCTCCGTCCCCGGAAAGAGCACGATCGCCGTCGCGATGGCGGCGAAGGTCGCACCCGTCATCAGCACTTCGCGATAGTGAAAGTGGGTGAGATTGTCGATGAACTGTGCGACGTCGATGCTGGATTCGCGTGTTCCCATTCGATGAATACTCCTCGAAGATGGCCGACAGCGTGCCGACCGCACTTACCGAGTATACGCACAGCACACGTATGGGGGTGCGGTCCTCGGAGAGAACTGCGTGTACGTGAGTCGAAATCGTGGTCGTTCGTCCGTCGATGCCGACGCTCACGACCCCGCTACCGATGGTAATCGACTGATCGCGACCGTCGCTAAAAGGGGCAATACTGTCCTACAATATCGTTCGATCGACGACCCGTCGGTCGTTGAGAACGATGGCTGAGAGGAGTAAGCCCCCTTCTGTTCGTCCCGGCATTCGGCTGAGCGTCCACGTCCCTGCCGGGCTACCGTGCGGCTCGCGCCGCGTGGCGTGGACTTGCACCGGTGAGGATTCGCCGTTCCATCCGTTCTCCACCCTCATCCCTCGACGGGTTAGCTCCCCGTTGCTTTGTCCGACCAACGGCCGTTTTGCGCGGGGTTCGCACGCTCGCGGCATGGGAGACGGCGGAGCCGTCTCCTTTCGAGGCGGTGAAACCGCCTCGCGCCGCTCGCGCCGAGGCGGTGGCGATGCCACCGCCCGCGTCGCATCGGTCGGGCGGAGGGGTCTCGTTGCTGTTCCAGCGCCGACGGTCTCCCGTCCCGGGGTTTCCCCGGTCACCTGCCCGGCGGTGGGGGGACTTTCCTCGCGTGCGCGCCTGCTGGTACGTGTGCGCCGGCAGGCGTGCCGCGGTGGCCAGGCTCTCTCTGCCGATTCACGATAGGCTGGCAACCATGAAAAGCGGTTCGCTCGTCACGTGAACCCGACCGTATCGGCGTCCGCGGCGGCGCGCTCGGTCGCCTCGTCGATGTCGAACTCCCGAACGAGGTCGCCGTCACGAATCAGCGGGGAGAGCAGCGGTTCACCCTCCGACTCGTGGTCGGCGAGGGCGACGTGATGGCCACCGTCGCCCGTTCGATAGACCTGTTTTTTCCCCGAGAGCTTGCCCCGTTTGGCGGCTGGTTCGCCGTCGATCTCGACGATGTCGAGCGCGAAATCCACCGGGTCCGCGTTCGAGACGTAGCCGCCGACGCCGAAGCCGGCGGCGTCGCCGCGGAGTTCGTGGAGCGAATCGGGATCGAGACCGCCGCTGACGAACACTTCCACGTCCTCGCGCCCGCGCGCGTCGAGTTCCCAGCGCACCTCGCGGATGATATGGCGGATGTCGCCCCGCCGGGAACTCGTCGTGTCGATGCGTACGCTGTCGAGGTTTTCGCCGAGCGCGTCGGCTGCGCGCAGCACTTCATCGACTTCGTCCGAGTAGGTGTCACAGAGCGTGATGCGGGGGACTGAATCGGCAACCGCCTCGTCGAAGGCTGTCCACGCTTCCTCTTGATTACCCTTGCCGAAGGCGATGACGAGCGCGTGGGGCATCGTCCCGCTCGGCTCCCGGCTGAGTAACTCGCCCGCGGCCACGTGCGAGAAGCCGTCGAATCCGCCCACGAGCGCGCTCCGCTCGACGACAGCCGCGATGGACGGATGAACGTGGCGCGCGCCGAAACTCAAGAGTGAGGAATCGGGGGCCGCCCGCCGCGCACGCAGCGCGTTCGTCGCCATCCCCGACGCCTGCGAGAGAAATCCCAGGAGAGCCGTTTCGAGCCGGGCGAATTCGAGATACGAACCTTCGATGGACAGCACGGGACCGCCGTCGAACAACCGGCCTTCGTGTAGGGCGTCCACGTCGATACCCCGACCGGCGAGCAGACGGGCGGCGTCGGCGACACCCGCGAAGACCTCGAACTCACCCGTTGGAAACTGGTCGGCCGTCACCTCGGCGACGACGTGAGGGTTTTTCCCGGCGTGGTCGAGCGTCTCGACGGTGCGCTCGAAGTAGGCGTCGGTCGCGCGGCCCTCGCGGATGGTCGCGGGCGAGATGACGTCGAACGGGTCGGACATGGGGAGAGTGGTTGGTCGGCCGGCAAAAACCATTCGTCACCCGCCCGCATGAACCGCGTCGAGGTCGCCCGTCTGCGGCGCATTGACGATGGTCACCGTATCGCCCTGTCGAGAAATCCGGAAGGCGTCGGCGAAGGGACTCGACCGCTCGACCTCCCAGACGCCCTGTCGGCCGAGCACGCGCTCGCCGCCCCAGTGGGTGAGTAGTTGGCGGTAGCCACGGACGAACTCACGAGCCTCCTGTGGGGAATCCCACGCGAGTTTCCAGACGTACCCGGTCCGATTGTCCTTCTGGTAGACGGCCATCCGGTCGCCGTCCCAGCCGTTCGTGTAGTCGAGACCGTACTCGAACGGGTCGGTTCGGTTGACGTTCCCTCCTTCGAGGTTGAGGAACGATTCGGGCGGGATGGCCGGCGACTGATTGTAGCTGTCGTAGATGGTGTAGCCGAACATCGCCGACAGCGCCGATTGGCCGAGCGTGGCGTAGTCCGGTCGGCCGTCGGGTCGCACCCGCTCCCAGCCCGCGGAATTCGAATCCCGGATCGTGAGGTTCGTCGGCGTGTCGTTGCCGTATTTCTCGGGGTGGATGATCTGCTCGGTGCTCTCGGGGACGTCCTCGTGGAGGGCGTTCACCCCGTCCCAGCCGGCGCGCTCGTAGACCGCATCGACGAACGCCGGCCCGTCGGCGTACGGGAAGTATTCGAGCGCGTAGACGCCGAGATGCAGGCCACCCCCGCCGCCACTGCCGCCAGCAGCACCGACATCGAGACAGCGCCACTGGCCGCCACAGTTGCCCTCGTAGCGGCGCTGGACGTAGTTCGCCTCGCCCTCGACGAGTCCGTTGCGGGCGTTGTAGCCGTCGCGGGTCGGCGGCGCGTTTCGCGAAAGGTCGAACTGCTGGTCCTGGAGCGCGTGGACCAGTTCGTGGGCGAGCGTCGAGCGCCCGAGTTTCGGGGTGGCGCTGTCCGAGACCACCACGATGGAATCGTTGCGTGGGCTGTAGTAGCCGAGGACGTTCTGATTACGGTTAGACTGCTGGACGGCCAGCGAGTTGTTCCCCTCGCCGATGAGGAAGAGTCCCTCGAACTTCGCGTTGTCGAAGGTGCGGAACGCCGCCGAGCGCGCCCCGCCGCCGGTCGCGTTCGGTCGGCCCTGGAACTCCTCGCGCGAGATGACCTTCACGGGAACGGTGCTCTCGAACTCCAACTCCCGAACGCGCTCGATGCGGGCCATCGTCCGGTTGACGAGCGCGGACTGTTCGCTCTCGTTGAGACCGTCTGCTCCGGTGACCGGGACCGACTCGTTGTACCAATACCCCCCTTCCCAGCCGAGAACGTCCTCGGGCGGGTCGGCGAGGTTCGTGGCCGGGGCGTCGGCGGTCGCGGTGCCGGTTCCGTCCGCCGAGGATCCACCCGAACCACCCGCCGAAGAGCCGTTCGAGCCGTTCGCCGCGGGACCCGCCGGCCCGTCGGTCGCGGCGGGTGTCCCCTCGCCCCCGAGCGAGAAAGGGGCGCTACAGCCGGCGAGGACGACGAACAGCACACACAGGAGGGCAGCGAGCGGTCGCATAGCACGAGGAGGGATGCGGCGGGCAAAAAAGGTCCGACTGGCGAAAGGATTTGTCGAGGCCGGGAGAACGGAGGATATGGAGTTCGATTCCGAGCGAACGGCCGTCGTGGTGGTGGACATGCAAGACGGGTTCTGTCACCCCGACGGCAGCCTCCACGCCCCGACGAGCGAGCGCGTCGTCGACCCCATCGCCGAACTGCTCGATGCGGCCCGCACGGCGGGCGCGTCGGTGGTGTTCACCAAGGACGTCCATCCCGAAGAACAGTTCGGCGACACCCACTACTACGACGAGTTCGACCGCTGGGGCGAACACGTCGTCGAGGGCACGTGGGAGACCGACATCGTCGACGGTCTCGACGTCGAGGCGAACGACCACGTGGTCGAAAAGCACACCTACGACGCCTTTCACGAAACCGAGTTAGCGGGCTGGCTCGACGCCCACGGCATCGACGACCTCCTGTTCTGTGGCACGCTCGCGAACGTCTGCGTGCTCCACACCGCGGGCAGCGCCGGCCTGCGCGACTACAGACCCGTGCTCGTCGAGGATGCCATCGGCTACATCGAGGAGGACCATCACGAGTACGCGCTCGACCACGCCGACTGGCTGTTCGGGGAAGTCACCGAGCGTGAGGATATCGAGTTCGTCTGAGTCAGTTCCGGAAGAGCCGGTAGGCTCCCTGGCCGGTGGCGACGGCTTTGCTCTCGCCGTCGGGTGCGTCGCTCTCGACGGTCACCGTGGAAACGCCGACGCTCGACCCTGCGCGGATCACCTCGGCGGTCGCCGTGAGGTCGCTGCCGGCGGGACGGAGGTAGTTGAGATTCAAATTGATGGTCGCCACGTCGTCGTTCATCGGGTCGTCGAGGAAGGGCCGGAGCGCGATGCCACCGGCGGTGTCGATGAGTGTCGCGGCGATACCGCCGTGGATGCGCGCTGGCGTCTCGCCGCCCTCGCCCGGCCGCGAGTTCGTCAGTTTCTCGTCGAACGGGATGGTCATCACGAGCGTTCCGTAGTCCATCGACTCGACTTGCGTGCCGAGCCACGAGAGATAGCCGTGGGCGTCGATGTAGCGCTGGAGCAGGTCGGTCGTCTGCTCTGGGATTTCGTCGCTCATGACGATGCGTGACCGGCGAACGGTTTGTACCCGTCGGTAGCGTCAACCGACCGATAGCCTCAGGCGAGCGCGGACCTTCATCCAGCCATGACCGACGGCCCGGAGTACGACGTCGATTTTCGCGCCCAGCCCGAACAGTACGACGTCGGCCGCGGTGAAGAGGGCGTTTTCAAAGTCGAGCCGTACAAGAGCGAACTGCTCGACCTGTGGGGGTACGCCGACCGCGAGACCGCCGACGAGGCGGGCGAAAGAATCTACGAGAAGTACCGAGAGTACCGCGAGCGCGAGGAGTTTCCGGGGATGGACATGGCGCGCAAGTACCTTCAGATGGGCTATACGCGGGCGATGCGATACGCGCGCTATCCCGGCGGGCAGAAATACCGTGATGGCAAAGAGCGCGACCCCGAGTTCTGGGCCGACCACGACAAGCGCGAGGCGGCCCTCGTCTACGAGGTGTGGTGGGAGATGGTCGAAGACGACGAGCGCTATCGGGAATTGAAAACACGCCACCGCGAGCAGTACGACTGAACGGCGCGAGCCTCAGTGCTCGTTCGTGTCGTCTTCCGTCTCGACCGACGTTTCGTCGTCGGCTGTCCCCTCCTCGGTCGGCGTCCGAACAGCGGTCCGGCGTCGGTCGGGACCGACCATCCGGGGGAAGACGAGTTCGAGGAACTGAACGACGACGACCATCAGTAGTGGTCCGAGGAAGATGCCGTACCAGCCGAATATCGGCGGACCGAGCAGGTACGCGAACATGATCAGCCCGTTGTGGAACAGCCGCCCGGAGAGGTACGGTCGGATGTAGGTGCGGACGAGGTTGTCGAAGACGAGTCCCATCAGCACGTAGAACAGCACCGGAAACCACAGCCGCGTCGGGTCGGTCCGCAGCGCGATCAGCGAGAGATAGGCGACGATGACGACGTAGACGATGGAGCGGCCGACGAGCGGCACGACCGTCGCGAGACCGGTCGCCACGGCCGCGAGAACCGGCTGTGGAATCGCGAGTCCCGGCGGCGCGAGGAGGTTGAGTGCGGTGTAGATGAGCGCCGAGAGGACCATGATGGCGAAGATCGTGAGCGTGTAGCCGAAGAACACCGAGTCCAGCCCGCGGTCGACCGCCCGGAGGTACTCGTCGGTGGTGGTCCCCTCGCCGACGACGTTCGCCCGGACCCAGCCGGCGAGTCGGTCCTCGTCGCGCACGAGGAAGAACACGAAGATCAGCGCGAGAAACCCGTTGTACGCCTGTGCGGCTGACGCCCCGACGACGCCCTGCACCCATCCGAGCGCCGACTGGACGGACGGGTCGCCGAGCAAATCGGTCGCCGCACGGTACAGTTGGTCGGGGGCGGTCGGAATCACTCCCGTATCGAGGCCGGGAGCGAGCGTTTCGAGCAAGGTCTCGACGTCCGCCGGCCGGACCGCCGAGAGCTGTCCGACTGCGACGGCGACGAGGAGCGCGAGGATCGTGACGAACGGCAGGACGATGACGAGCATCGTCAGCCCGGCGGTCACGCTCGGTGAGCCGATACGGGACCCGAGCCGCCTGTTGATCGGTCGTGCGACGTAGTAGAGGAAGACGCCGAAGACGAGCCAGCCCACGTAGGCATCGAGAGTCACGACCAGCACGGCCGCCAGCACGGCGGCGAACAGCCACCATCCGACCCCCGGACGAACCGGTTCGTCCGGGGGCCGATCTCCCTGCCCTTGCTCGCCCATGCGGACGTATTGACTATCTTAGTATTATGAGCATCGGTCGCGTCACTCTCAGCCGAGTCGCACCGGGTCGTTGCTCGGACGGAGTTCCACCGCTACCTCCTCGCCGACGGCGAACGCCCGGTCGGGACAGACGAGTTTCGCGCCGAAGGTCTCGCGGGCACAGAACAGCGACAGTCCGGTGATCGGGTCTCCGTCGACGAGGACCGCGAGACCGTTCCATTCGACGGTACGGCCCGAGGCATGGCCGATCTGTCGACCCAGCAACGATACCGGCCCAGCCCCGCCGCCGAACGCTCCCGCACCCGCGTAGTGGACGAGACCGCCGTCGAGAACCGCCCCGCCGTCGCTCGCGAGACCTACGAACCGCTCGCCCGGCGCGGGGTGAGCGGGTGCGTCGAGGACGGCGTAAGTCTCGCCGGTCTCGACGACAGTCCCCGAACCGTCCCACGCCAGCCCCTCGATGTCGACGTCGATAGTGAGCGGTTCGGAGCCGCTCGCCCGGTAGGGGTTCGCTTCGGAATCGCGGAGTTCGAGGTGCACGTGGTCGTCGACCCACGGCGCGAAAAAGCCCGCACGGACGAGTGTGCCCATCTCGTCGCCAATGTCGAGCGTGTCGCCCGGTTCGACTGCCGGCTCGACGTGGAGGATACGGGCGACGTGCTCGCCCGTATCGACGAGCACGAGATGATCGTTTTCGGCGGCATAGGGTTTCGGCGGTGCACGAACAGTACGAGTATCGAGCACCCTGCCGGCGACGGGCGCGGGGGCCGGCGAGCGCGTGCCGTCGGTGGTCGGGCCGAAGCCCGGGTTCGGGTAGAGATCGATGGCACAGCCCCAGTCGTGGGCGGCGTAGGGCGAGTTGTACAGCGAGAAGCGCCGGTAGTGTGAGAGCGCGTCCGCCGGGAGGGTGACGGCCATCGTCGATAGAAGGACCCGTGGGAGTTTATACGGACGGTTGTGGCTCCGTACCGCGATGCGAAGCCGAAGGGGTATCGACGGCGAAGTACTCCCGCGAGGGTTCCGCCGAAAGCACTCACGACAGCCCCAATACCCCTCCCGCTCGTAAATCGACCATGCGCGTCTTCGACGGCCGGACTGCGGACATCGAGGCGGACAGGGAGCGGACCCGGGCGATGTTCGCGTTCACCAAAGAGACCGGCGAACCGGCCGTGCGCGCGTGGGTTCCGCACCGACAGGTCGCCTTTGGCCGGCGCGACGCCCGCGCGGCGGGCTACGAGCGGGCGAAATCGGCCGCCGAGGAGCGAGATTTCCCGGCCGTCGAGCGCTCGGTCGGTGGCCGGGCGGTCGCCTATACTGGTTCGACGGTCGCGTTCGCACGGGCCGAACCCACCGACGGGCGGGAGATCCAGCAGCGGTACACGCGGACGACGGACGATCTACAGAGCGCCTTTCGCCGTCTCGGCGTCGAGGCACGTCCCGGCGAACCACCGGATTCGTTCTGTCCGGGGTCGCACTCGCTGCAAGCCGACGGCAAGATTGCAGGGCTTGCCCAGCGCGTCACGGGCGAGGGGGCGCTCGTCGCCGGCATCGTCCTCACCCGCGACGCCGACGAGATAGCAGGGGTGCTCGACCCCGTATATACCGCGCTCGACGTCCCGTTCGACCCAGGTAGCGTGGGCAGCATCGAACGCGCCGGCGGCGAGAGCGAGCCCGCGACCGTCGCCGACGAGATCGAGAGTGCGCTCGTCGAAGGCTATCGTGAATCCAACGGAAGCGACCGACAGGATTAGGCCCGCAGGCACGCCAGCGAAGGCATGTTGATTCGGGACGCGACGCTCGCCGACGGCCGCCGGCGCGACGTTCGTATCGAGGGCGAACGCATCGCCGCCGTCGGCCACGGGCTGTCAACGGCGACCGACGAGACGGTGATCGACGCCGACGGGAAGCTCCTCCTGCCGGGGATGATAGATTCACACGTCCACTTCCGCCAGCCGGGGTTCCCCGAAAAGGAGACGTGGGCGAGCGGCAGTCGGGCGGCGGCAGCGGGCGGCGTCACCACCGTGGTGGATCAGCCGAACACCCAACCGCCGACGGTCGATGGGGAAAGTTTCGCCGAAAAGCAGGAACTGGCCGCCGATTCGTTGGTGGATTTCGGCATCAACGGCGGTGTCACGCCCGACTGGTCGCCCAGAGAGCTGTTCGAGCGGCCGCTGTTGGCCCTCGGCGAAGTCTTTCTCGCGGATTCCACAGGTGAAATGGGAATCGACGCCGATCTGTTCGCGGCGGCCGTCGAGCGGGCCACCGAGCGGGACGTTCCCGTGACCGTCCACGCCGAGGACGCCAGCGAGTTCGACGAGAGTGTGTTGTCGAGTACGGAGACCACGAGCGCGAAAGAGCACGCGGACGCCGATGTGTGGAGCGCCTTTCGGACCGCGGAGGCCGAACTCGCCGCCGTCGAGCGCGCCTGCGAGGTCGGTCGAGAGGCGGGCGCACGGCTCCACATCGCCCACACGAGCACCCCCGAGGGCATCGATCGCGCGGATGAGTCGGGCATGACCTGCGAGGTGACGCCCCATCACCTCCTGCTCTCGCGCGACGACCTCGACGAACTGGGAACGCAGGGACGGATGAACCCGCCGCTGCGGAGCGAGGAGCGACGGGAGACTGTGTATCAGCGCGTCGCCGACGGGGTAGTCGAGATGGTGGCGACCGACCACGCGCCCCACACCCTCGCCGAGAAGGACACGGGGATCTGGGACGCTCCGAGCGGTGTGCCGGGCGTCGAGACCGCGCTGCCGTTGCTGTTGGCCGAGGCTCGTGCGGGAAAACTGAGTTACGAGCGCGTACGCGACCTCACGGCGGCGAACCCGGCGCGCGTGTTCGACCTGCCACGAAAGGGAGGCATCGAGGCAGGCAAAGACGCCGACCTCGCCCTGTTCGACCCCGACGAAACCCGCGAGATTCGTGGTGCGGATCTCCACTCGAAGGCTGGCTGGACGCCGTTCGAGGGTCGGGAGGGTGTGTTCCCGGAATGGACGATGGTGCGCGGAGAGATGGTTTACGAGCGGGACGAAAACGGGGAACGGTTCGGCGATGTACGCGGGGCGAACGTTCGGTCAGGCGAGTAACGTCGTTCCGAGTACGACGCCGACCATCACGCCAGCGCCGAAGCCCGCGATGCGAGCCATTGCCCGCCGGGAGTCGCGTTCGGTCCAGTCGGAACCCGCGTCGAGATAGCGCTGGAGCGCCTCGATAGCGCCGCCGGCGAGCACCGACCCCGACCAGCCGAGCACGCCGAAGCCGAGCGCGAGCGCGCCGACCGCGAAGGTCTGTGTGCTGGCAAAGCGAAGCGTCCGCAGGCCGGCGAGCACGACGAGTGCGAGACCTCCCACGAGAATGCCGGTCGCACCCGCCGTGGCGAGCAGTCGGATCCGCGGGCGGAGCCACGCGCGCGGCGTCATCCGGCCGACGACATCAGTCGATGGCCTCGCGCATCCGCGGGTCGAGCGCGTCGCGCATCCCGTCCCCGAGGAGATTGAAGCCCAGTACCGTGATGGCGAGCAGGAGACCGGGGAAGAACGACCACCACCACTGGCCCGTGAGTAGCCCCTGCTCAACACCGTTCGAGAGCATCAGCCCCCACGATGGCGTGCCCGTCGCCGCGCCGAAGCCAAGAAACGAGAGCGCCGCGAGATCGATGATGGCCAGCCCGAAATTGAGTGTGCTCTGGACGGTGATGGGCGCGAGGCAGTTCGGCAGGATGTGCCGGACGATGACCCGCGGGTCGGTCGCGCCGAGTGCGACCGTAGCATCGACGTACTCGTCTTCGAGCACCGCGAGCGCCGCGCCGCGGATGACGCGGGCGAATCGCGGGGTGTAGACCAGCGTGAGCGCGGCGACCGCCCGCCAGAGCCCGAGTCCGTCGGGGAAGATGGCGACCAGCGCGAGTGCCAACAGGAGCGAGGGGAAGGCGAGCAGCACGTCCATCGTTCGCATCACGACGTTGTCGGTGAGGTCGCCGAAGTAGGCCGCGACGATGCCGAGACCCACACCCGCGATCGTGGAGACGCCGACCGTGATCGTCCCGTAGAGCATCGCGTACCACGCGCCGTAGAGCACGCGCGGGAAGATGTCGCGGGCCTGGCCATCCGTCCCGAAGGGATACTCGAAGAAACCGACCGTCTGGGGACCGCTCCCGAAGAGGTTCGCCCACCAGCCCGGAGCCTGTCGGGGCGGGTTCTGGCCGAACTGCGTCAGCGAGATGGCTTCGAGGTCGATGAACAGCCGGGCGTAGATCGCGACGACGACCATCACGAAGATCACGGTGAGCCCGGCGAGCGCGAGGCGATTCGACAGCAGGTCCGAGAGAAACGGCGAGGCGCGCAGTCGGTCGAGGACGCCGCGCGTTTGGCCGCTCCGAGTCTCCGTTTCGGTGCTCATGGCTGTCCTCTCATTGTTGTATCCTCGGATCGAGCGCGGAGTAGGTGATGTCCACGCCGAGATTGACGAGCGTGAACAGGAAGGCGAATACCAATACTGTGCCCTGCACCACCGGATAGTCGCCGACCTCGATGGCCTGCACCAGGAGGGTGCCGATGCCACCGATGCCGAAGACAGTCTCGGTCAACACCGCCCCACCCAGCAGCGATCCGAACTGGATGCCGATCACGGTGATGACGGGAATCATCGCGTTGCGGAGACCGTGTTTCATGAGTGTGATCTTCGCCCCCTGGCCCTTCGCCCGGGCGGTGCGGATGTAGTCCTGTCTGATGACTTCGAGCATCGACGAGCGCATCATCCGCGAGATGAGTGCCATCGAGTAAATCCCGATCGTCGCCGCCGGCAGTATCATGTGCTCAACCGCCGAGAAGAAGGGCGCGAAGTTCGAGGGCTGAAAGCCGCTTGAAAGCGTCTCCACGACACCGTTTATCAAGGTATCGACCGTGATGAGACCGGTGATGGTGTCGATGGTGAAGCGCTGGGCGTCGATGCGACCGCTCGTCGGCAGCCACCCCAGGATCTGCGAAAAGAGCAGGATGACGAGCGGGCCGCTCCAGAAGATGGGAATCGAGATGCCCGAGAGTGCGCCCACGCGGGTGAGGTGGTCGGTGAGCGTATCCTGTTTGATCGCACTGATGATGCCAAGCGGGATCCCCAGCAGAACGCCGATGAGCTGGCCGTAGAGCGCGAGTTCGAGCGTGACGGGGAGTTTGTTCACGAGGATCGTACTGACCGGCGTGTTGCGCTGGATGATGTAGGAGTCACCGAAGTCGAATCGAGCGACGTCCGCGAGGAAGCGCCCGTACTGCACCCAAATGGGGTCGTTCAGTCCGAGTTCGCGTTCGATCTGCCGCACGAACGCCTCGGAGGCACGCTGGCCCGCGATCACTCGGGCCGGGTTGCCCGGCGAGAGCTGGAGGATGGCGAAGACGAGCGTCGCAACCCCGAAGAGAACGGGGACGAGGAGCAACAGCCGTTTGACCACGAACCGCAGCGATACCATTACGCCGAAGGCTGGACGGCAACGGTATAAACTTCCCGTTCGTTCGTGGGCGTTTTTGGAACACGGCGGCCGCTCACGACCGGGGAGCGGTCGACGCGAGCGGTCGACGAGCCGTCAGTTGACCGTGACGAGTCGGAGGAACGGCCCGCCGATGGCCGCGACCGTGTAGTTCGAGACGCGACCGGACACGCCACGGAGCTCCTTCGCGTGATCGATGAACACCCACGGCGCTTCGTCGCGAGCGATCTTGTTCGCCTGTTCGTACTTCTTGCGCCGGGTCGCCTCGTCGTAGGTCGCCTGCCCTTCCTCGACGAGTTTCATGTACTCACGATTTGCCCACGCCGCGCGATTCGAGGTGTTGTAGCCCTCGGTGTCGAAGCTCACCCAATCCTGTCCTTGGGTGAGTTTGCTCTTGTCTACCTGCGGGTGCAACAGGACATAAAGGAAGTTGTCCGGGTCGGCGTTGTCGGTGTACCAGCCGAGGAAACAGGCGTCGTGTTTGCCCTGGGCGGTGTATTCGAGGAACGGATCGAACGACATCTGGTTGATCGACACGTCGATACCGATCTCCGAGAGGTTCGACTTGACAGTCTGAGCCGTCGGCAGCGGCGAGGGATTGTAGCCGCGCGGGTTCTTGAACGTCGCCAGTTCGAACGAGAAGCCGTCGCCGTAGCCCGCCTTCTCCAGCAACGATTTGGCCTTCTCGACGTTCTGTGGGTAGGGATTCAGGTTCTTGTTGTGACCGAGCACGGCCGGCGGCACGGGCTGGGCGGCCTGTTCGGCAAAGCCCGCGTAGATCTGATTAACGATGGCCTTGGTGTTGACCGCGTAGCTGATCGCCTTGCGCACCTGCTTGCTCTGGAACGGCTCGACGTTCATGTTGAACGCCATGTAGCCCGTGTTGATGCCCTCGACCGAACGGAGCTGTGCGCCCTCCGCACCCTGTACCTGCTGGGATGACTGTGCGCCGAGTCCGTCGGCGATGTCGACCTCGCCGTTGGCGAGCGACTGGGCGCGCGTCGAGTTCTGGCCGATGGTCTCGAAGACCACTTCCGAAACCTGCGGTCCCTTGCCCCAGTAGTCGTTGTAGGCCGACAGCCGAATGACCTCGTTGCCGTCGTCGAGGTTCTTGAGTTCGAACGCGCCCGTCCCGACGGGCTTCTTGCTGAGCTTGATGCTGTCGTCCTCGATGGCTTTCTTCGAGTGGACGGCTGCCGCGAAGATGGCCAGGTTCCGCAGGAACGGTGCGTACTTCTGGGTCAGCGAGATGGTGAGGTTGTAGTCACCGTCGGCCGAGATGTCCTTCACCCAGTCGCCGAACGTGAACGGCCCGTAGGCCGAGACGTAGTCGTCGCCGGCGTAGTACTGGTACTCCGTGTCGACGAACCGCCGGAAGGTGGCGATGAAGTCGTCGGCGGTGAACTCCTCGCCGTTGTGGAAGGTGACGCCTTCACGGAGTTTCAACGTCGCCTTCTTGCCCTCCAGACTGTAATCGGTCGCCAGTTCGCTGGTCAGTTTGGCCTTGCCCGGCACGAAGCCGATGAGCGAGTCGTAGATCTGCTCGGTGACTTTGGCGACCTCGCCGCTGGTCGAGTTCTGGAAGTCGAGCGTCGGCGAGTGACTGCCGCGTGCGTACGCGAGCGTGCCGCCGCCCCCGCCACCGCCGCCACCGCTCTGGTTGCCGCCACCGCCACCGCCACCGCCACCACCGCTACCACCGCCGGAGCCGTTACCGCCTCCGCCACCACCGCCGGAGCCGTTGTCGTCGCCGGTCTGGCCGCCGAGACAGCCCGCGATGGCCGTCGCGGCGGCCGCACCGCCGGCGGCTTTCAGGAAAGAACGTCTGTCCGTGCTGCTATCGGATGGCATGTGACGAACTGACGAGAGAGCCTTAATAAGAGTACCGGATAAATTTGCGCCGCGATCGGTTACTCGGTGTTCTCCGGTTGGTCGTAGAGATGACAGGCCGCCGGATGAGCCTCCTCTTGCAGCGCGGGTCGTTGTCGTTCACAGACGCTCTCGAATCGCTCGCGCAGCACCGACGCAGCCTCGTCCCACTCGCCCGCGGCGACGTGCTCGAAGGAGGCCTCGATGACCGTTCTGGATTTTCCGTCGAGTTCGTCGGCGTGCTCGAACAGTCCCTCCCAGAGCGCCCGCGTCGGCACGCCACCGCCGTCGGCCGCGACCGCCCGGTCGGCGTCGGCTTCGGCCCGCACGTCGTCGACCGAAATCGACTCGCGCTCGACGCGCTCGCGGTAGTCCATCACCTCACGATAACTCTCTTGAGGGATGTCTAGATTCTCCGGCGGGATGACCGACGGACACCGGGTTCTGAACCGACAGCCGGACGGCGGGTCGATGGGGCTCGGCACGTCGCCTTCGAGCACCATCCTGTCGGTGTCGCTCGTCGGGTCGGGTTCGGGAATCGACGAGAGTAGTGCTCGCGTGTAGGGATGTTTCGGGTCGGCGAACAGTTCTTCGGTGCCAGCGACCTCGACGATCTCGCCAAGATACATCACAGCCACGCGGTCGCAGATGTGGCGCACGACCGAGAGGTCGTGGGCGATGAACAGGAAGGTGAGTCCGAACTCCTCCTGGAGGTCTTCGAGGAGATTCAGGATCTGGGCCTGTACGGAGACGTCGAGCGCGCTCACGGGTTCGTCACAGACGATGAAATCGGGATCGACGGCCAAGGCCCGGGCGATGCCGACGCGCTGGCGCTGCCCACCGGAGAGTTCGTGCGGGTAGCGCTCGCGCTGTGAGGGATCGAGTCCCACGGCCTCGATGAGTTCGTCGACGCGCTCGCGACGGCTCTGTCCGGTCGAGTCACCCGCCGAGTCGGGCAGGTCGTGGATCTTCAAAGGTTCGGCGATGGTCGCGCCCACGTTCATCCGCGGGTCCAGACTGCTCATCGGGTCCTGGAAGATCATCTGCATCTCGCGGCGCTTCGCCCGGAGTTCGTCCTTGTCGAGGGTACCCAAGTTCTCGCCGGCGAAGACCACCCGCCCGTCGGTGGGTTCGAGCAGTCGCAGCAGCGTTCGCCCGGTCGTGGATTTCCCACAGCCCGACTCGCCAACCAGCCCGAGCGTTTCGCCCTCGTAGACCTCGAAGTCCACGCCGTCGACCGCTCGCACCGGCCTGTCGTCGCCGCCGAGCCACGAGTCGAGCAGATCGTCGGCCTGCGAGAAGTGTTTTTCCAACCCCTCGACGCTGAGCAGCGGTCCGGTCGCGCCCTCCCGGACGGCGGCGCTCTCCGTAGTCCGGGTGGCGCGCTCGTCGGTCGCCGCCACCCCCTCCTCGACGCCGTACTCGCTCGTGTCGAAGTCCTCCAGAATGCACTTCGAGCGGTGGTTCACCTCCTCGGGACCGTGCTGGAGATAGGGAATCTCGCCCTCGCGGCACTCGGGTTGGGCCCACGGACAGCGCGGCGCGAAGTTACAGCCCTCGGGCAGGTCCACGAGGTCGGGGACGTTCCCCTCGATCGGCGTCAGGCGGTCGGCGTCCTCGCTTGGGATGGATTCGAGCAGCGTGTAGGTGTAGGGATGAGAGGGATTAGCGAAGATCTCCTCGACGGGACCCTCCTCGACGATCTCGCCGGCGTACATCACTGCTACTCGGTCGCAGGTCTCGGCCACGACGCCGAGATCGTGAGTGATGAAGAGGACGGACATCCCGAACTCCTCCTGGAGGTCGTTGATGAGGTCGAGGATCTGGGCTTGGATGGTGACGTCGAGCGCCGTCGTCGGTTCGTCGGCGATCAACAACTGGGGTCGACAGGCGAGTGCGATGGCGATGAGCACCCGTTGACGCATCCCGCCCGAGAACTCGTGGGGGTACTCGTCGACGCGCGCGGCGGGTTCGGGGATGCCGACCTCGGCGAGCATCTCGACGGTGTCGTCCAAAATTTCATTATCGATATCGGAGCCGGTTCGGGGCAGGATTTCGCGGACGGCGTTCAGCCACGAGTCCTTCCGTCGACCGCCGTACTGGTGGAGGCGGAGGCTCTCGGCGACCTGCTCGCCGACGGGAATAGCGGGATTGAGCGACGTCATCGGGTCCTGAAAGATCATGCTCATCTCGCCGCCGCGCACCGCCCGCATCGCGTCCTCGGGTGCACGCGTGAGGTCGACGGTCCCCGCTTCGGGGTCGGTGAACCCCTCACCGTACTCGTCGGCGAACGAGCGCGCGAGGTCCGCGTCGTGGAATTCGACCGTGCCGTCGGCGACGGTTCCGGGGTTGTCGACCAGCCCCATCGCCGACAGCGCCGTCACCGACTTGCCCGACCCGCTTTCGCCGACCAGTCCGACGGTCTCGCCGCTCTCGATGGTGAGGTCGAGACCGTCGACGGCCTTGACGGTACCGCGGTCGGTGGCGAACTGCGTCCGCAGGCCCGATATCGAGAGGAGGTCACTCACGCCGTGGCGTTTGGAACCGTGGTATATACGTTTGCCGCAACCGAAAGGAAGGCTTTTGCTCGCCACCCCCACACGAAGCCTGTGTCCGAGAACAACCCGTTCGAGCGCGTCGCCGAACCGTGGGAGGCGGTCGTCGCGGATATGGAAGCCACGGCCGATGGCTACCGCGAGGCCGACTGGGAAGTCCTCGAACTCCACCCCGGCGACGTCACGGTGGACGAACAGGGACTCGACGTGCTCGTGCCCGGCGACGAGTTCGAGACGTTGGAGTCACGCACCGCCGACGCGGCCTTCGACACTTACGAAGTCTACCGCGCCGCCGAATCAGAGATGGTCTTCGCGCTGGTCGTGCTCGAAGATACCGAAACCGAGCGCGCGGTCTGTTGTCCGATCTACTACGAACGCGAGGCAATCGAGGGAGTGCGCGAGCGTATCGGCGACGGTGTGCTCTACACCCACATCCGTCCGCTGAACGACGACCGCATGGTGACGTTCAGCTACGAAGAGCCCGAACTGTTCGTTCCGGAGTGAGTCAGTCCGAAGCGTCGGCGGCATCGTCCGTGGCGGCGTCGCTCGCCGTGAACTCCTCGCCGCAGTGCGGACAGGTGAGTTCGTCGTGGCGCAGCGCCGCGCTTTGGGCGCGCACCTCGCGCATCGTACTGGAGATACGCTCCTCGCCATCGAGTTCCGCGCCGACCGCGAGGTCGACGCCCTCGACTTCCAGCAGGAACTTCGCCACCTCGGTCGCCTCGTACATCACGTCGTCCAACTGCTCGGCGGTGAAGAAATCACACATCGCCCCGTACAGAAAGGTCGCGCCCGCCTTGCGGACTTTCTCCTCGAAGGCCGCCCGCGCCTGATTGACGGCTTGTGGGGTGTAGGTGTCGGTCATGAACGGGACGAGTTCGGGGAGATGGTTCCCGATCTTCGTCATCTCGACGCCGGTCTCGGTGCGAAAGTCCGCACAGAGCCGGGCGATGGCCCACTCGCGGGCGGTGATGTAGGTCCGGTCGCGCAGGAAGTCGTTGGCCCGCTCGTAGCGCGCGCCGTCCATCTTCGTGAATCGCTCGTAGCGGCGCACGTCCTCGGGGATCTCGATGTCATCGACGTCGGTATCCCCGTTCTCGGCGGGTGCTGTGGGCGATGGTGAGTCCTCGGTCATTGCTCGGGATTGCGAGCGCCCGGGAAAAAGCGTGTCGTGTCCCGGCATGGGCAACACAACGGTTTTGCCCCGACCGCCCCATCGCTCGGCATGAACGTCGTAGTGGGTATCGACGGCAGCGACGATTCGTTCGCCGTCTTCGAGCGCGCCGTCACTCGCGCACGCGAGACCGGCGACGACCTCACCGTGGCACTCGTCGAGAGCACGCTGGACGATGCGACGGTGGTCGCACGCCGCGTCCGCGAGACGCTCGGTGAGACGGGCCTCGACGCCGCGATACAGCACGTCGCCGGCGACGGCGAACTGGTCGAGCTAGCCGATAGGGAGGGCTTCGACAGGCTCGTCGTCAGCGGCGGCGAGCGGACGCCGACCGGGAAGCTCTCGTTCAGCCGGACCACCGAGTTCGTCCTCATGAACGCCGACACGTCGGTGACGCTCGCGCGATGAACCGTCCCTATCCCGACGAGCGCGCCGACGGGTTCGAGCGCCCACCCATCCGGTTCACCGACGCCCACGACCGCGACATCCGGATCGAGGTCTACACCGACGCCGACCGCACGGCGCTCGCGGAGATGTACGTCTCCTTCGACCCCGCCGACCGCGCACAGGGCATCCCGCCGACCGAGCGCGGGGCCATCGAGGAGTGGCTCGACACCATCCTCGACGGCAGCTACAACGTCGTCGCCAGCCACGGCGAGGAGTGCGTCGGCCACGCGACGCTCGTGCCCGACGGGGAGGCCTCCTACGAACTCGCCATCTTCGTCCTCGACACCCACCAGCAGGCCGGCGTCGGCTCGCGGCTGCTCGAGGGGTTGCTCGGTCACGCCGAAGCCGAGGGCGCAGAGCGCGTCTGGCTCACCGTCGAGCGCTGGAACGGTCCCGCCATCGCCCTCTACCGGAAGGTCGGCTTCGAGACCTGCGACAGCGAGAGCTTCGAGATGGAGATGTCACTGCGTTTGTAACCCCGTCAAAGCAGGCATGCAATCGCATGCCACGGTGTTAGGGTGGCGGAAGCCGTACGCGACACATGTCACCGTACCAGCGCTGTCCGTACTGTGAGACGGCCATCGAGATCGTCTCCGACGACAAGCGGCGGCTGAGGCGTCACATCCGCGTCGAGCACACGGAACGCGAACCGGCCGAGCGCCGTCGGGCGACCTAACTCAGACCGAGAGCACGGGCTGGGTCGCGTACTGGAGGACGTACTCGGCGGCGCGCCCGAGCGGTTCGTCGGGGTCGCCCGAGACCGGTTCGCGCGGGATGACGATGAAATCGACCGCGACGTCCTCAGCGGCATCGAGCACCACACTGCCGGGGTGGCGGGTCTTCATCGTCGGCGAGAAGCCGTAGGCCGACGAGTGCGTCAGCGAAACGCTCTCGGGAGCGAGCGCACGCGCCTCCTCGATGAACGCCTCGCTGGCGGCAGCGACGGCGTCGTCGCCCTCGCCGAAGGCGGCCTCGCGGGCGTGCTCCTCGTCGACGACGTACAGCGCGTGGACGCCGGCGTCGTATCGTTCGGCGATGGCGACGGCGTATTCGACGGCGCGCATGGATTTGTCGCTGCCATCGACCGGCGTAAGGACGGTCTCGACCGCGAGCGTCATGGCGGTCCATCGCGGTCGGCACGCAAAAATCCACCGAGAGCGGCGCGCGGGCTTTATGCCGCGAGAAGTGAAAACGGAGGTATGTTCGAGACTGTGGTCATCGCAACCGACGGCTCGGAGAGTGCGGGGCGGGCGGTCACGGCCGCACTCGACCTCGCCCACCGCTTCGATGCCGACGTCCACGCGCTGTACGTCGTCGAGGAGGACGACATCGCCGCCGCACCGGAGGACGTCCGCGAACGCCTCCGGACGGCGCTCGAAGACAGCGGCGAGGAGGCCGTCGCGAGCGTCCGCGCGGCCGACGGGAGCGTGACGACCGCCGTCCGGGAGGGCCATCCGGCCGAGGAGATCAGACGGTACGCCGACGACCACGACGCCGACCTCGTGGCGACCGGTACGCGCGGCCGCCACGGCGAGTACCGCTTCGTCCTCGGGAGCGTCGCCGAGGCGCTCGTCAGGAATCTGACCATCCCGGTGCTCACCGTTCGTCAGCTCGAAAGCCAGGAGGGCTGAAGCGAGGAGTACTTCGGCGGCGATGGCTTGTGAGGGGTATGAACGACCGACTCATCGACGACGAGGGGCTTTCGCTGGCCCGGAAATCGCTGCTACCGGGCACGGGCTTTTTCCATCCCGACTCGTTCGACGCCGAGCGCGCCGAGCGCGAGACCCGTGACGCGGTCACGGGTGCGGAGCGTGTCGTCGTCGCCGACCCGGACGCCGACGGACTGGCCTGCGTTGCCCTCATCCGGGAGACGTTCGGCCCGACTGCACTCGTGCCGGCCGGTCCCCACGAGTTGAGCGACGCCATCGACCGGGTGGCCGACCACCTCGAACCGGACGCACGGGTGTTCGTCTGTGACCTCGTGCCCGACGACTTCCACTACATCGCCGGGCAGTTCGAGCGGCTCACGGAGCGCGCCAGCGAGGTGAGCTGGTTCGATCACCACCAGTGGGACGAGACGGACATGGAGAAGGTGCGCAGCCACGGCGCACGCCTCGTCGTCGGCGACAGTGAGAAGGTGTGCTCGGCCGACGTCACCCTCGAAGCGCTCGACCACGAGTTCGACGCCCGATACACCGACCTCGCCGCCGTGACCCGCGACCACGATCTCTGGCTGCGCGAGGATCCTCGTAGTGATGATCTCGCGGATTTCGCCTACTGGGCCGATCCCGAGGAGTACGTCGCAACCGTCAGCGAGCACGGTGCGGACCTCCCCGCCGACATCGAGATATATCTCGACGAGCAACGCGTCGAGAAGGAGGCGCTCATCGAGCGGGCGGTTGAACGGGCGGAATTCGAGGACGTCGGTCCGTGGACGGTCGGCGTCACCTACGGGCGCTGCTCACAGAACGAAGTCTGTGAGGCACTGCGCGAGGCGGGGGCCGACGCCGCCGTCGTGGTCAAGCCATCGGGCAGCGCCTCGATCCGCGGCACTGAGAACTTCGAGCGCTGTCACGAGGTCGCCGGACAGGTGAACGGGGGCGGTCATCCGAAGGCCGCCGGCTGCAAACCCGACATCTACGACGACATGCTCGACTACGCCCACCACTGGACGACCCGCGGTGCGGTGACCAAACGGGTGATACTCGAAGCGTTCGGGCGGCTAGCCGAGGAAGACGGAGAATAGCTCGGCAACCAACGAGAAGCCTCAATCCACACGCCGATACTCGTAACTAGGAATCGGAACTCGGCGTCGGTGGCGCGGTCCGTTTGTGTTCGTTCTCGCGGTACATCTCCCGGATGTGTTCGACGGTCTCGGGCGTCGTCTCGGCGATGTCGGCGACTGCAGCGGTCGGAACGTCGCCGTCAATGGCGAGTGCGAGAATCGCGTCGATGGTGTCGTATTCGACGCCGATCTCCTCCTCGTCGGTCTCGTAGTCGACCATTCCGCCAGTGGGGGTCTTCTGGACGAGTTCCGCGTCGGCCCCGAGGTCGGCGGCGAGCTGGCGGACCTGCTGTTTGTAGCAGTTGCCGATCGGATTGCAGTCGACGCCGCCGTCGCCGTACTTGGTGACGTAGCCGAGCGCGAGTTCGACGCGGTTGCCGGTGCCGAGCACCAGTCTGTTCTCCTTGTTGGCGACGAGGTAGTTGACGGTCATGCGCACGCGCGCGCTCGTGTTGCCGATGAAGCGGCTCTCCCAGCCGTCGTCGTCGCTCGCATCACCGGCCTCGATGGCGAGGAACTCCTCGACCATCGGGTCGATATCGATGACATCGTAGGGGATTTCGAGGTCGTTGGCGACACGCTCGGCGTCGCTCATGTTCGCGTCGCTGTTGACCTCGCGGGGGAGCACGAGACCGTGAACGGCCTCGCGGCCGAGCGCCTCGACGGCGAGATGGGCGACCGCCGTGCTGTCGACGCCGCCCGAGAGACCGAGCACGACGCCGTCGGCGTCGTGGCGGTCGACTTGCTCTTGGATGAACGACGTGATCCGCTCGCGCTCGGCGGCGAGTTCGTCGCTCGAAAACCGCAGATCGAGCGGTGCTATCTCCGCGTCGAGTTTGCGCCGTTGCTGGGGTGTTTCCACGGCCGTACACGGCCGTCAGCGTATATAAACTGTGTGATGCGCCACGACCCCGATCCGTCAGGACGCGCCGGCGACCCAGCGCTCGGAGTAGACCCCGCCGCACTCGCAGACCGCGTAGGCGTGAATCACGTCGCCCTCGGCGTAGATGCCGCCCACCTCCTCGTTTCGCTCCTCGGCGAAGGCGAAGGCGAACCGTGGGGCGTGCTCGTCGGCGGCGTCGGTGCCGGCGGTGTTGGCATCGTCGGCGTCAGTATCCTCGGTCTCGGGGCAACACCCCGCAAAGGAGTCGAGATCGATCGCTCCCGTCGAATCCATCGCCGCGCTCGCGAGAGTCATCGGGTCGACGCCGGTCGCTCCCTCGAAGGCGCTCCGGCCGCGCTCCGCTTCCAAAACCAGCGAAACGCCCCGTTCTACTCGTTCGCCGTGCTGGGCGAGCATGCCGAGGTCCGAGACGGCCGATTCGGCGAAAAAGACGAGCACGTCCTCGGGGCGCTCGCCGTCGATGAACTCGCGTCGGTCGGGATTCATGCGGGTGTTACGCGCAGGCCGGACAAAAGGCCGGTGAATCAGCGCTCGTCCGCTTCGAGGTCGCGGGCGATATTCGCAAGTCCCTCGTCGGGCGATTCGACGGCGTCGTAGACGACACGCTCGCCGGGTTCGCGGACGCCGTAGAGAAATCCCACCTCAACCATGTCGACGAGCACGCTCCGCCCGTAGTCGATTCCCGAGGATCGCCGCCACGCTTCGAGGCGATCCTCGCCGTCACGTTCGCGCGCGAGGCGGGCGTTGTCGTACGTGCCGTCGATCGCGACGCCCGACGTGCGAGTGCGCTCGATGCGGGTGTGAAAGACGTCGCCATCGAGAGCGAGACGAACGGTTGTTAGTGGAAAGCGGTCGTCCGTCGGCAGTTCGAGCCGCGAGCGGGTGCGCCCGCGACGGGCGAGCGTCGCGCGCACCGTCTCGACGGACGGATGGTCGCTCGGCAGCCGGTCGGTCACTCGTCGTCTTCGTTCTCGCCCTCGTCCTCGCCGAACAGTTCGTCGACCGACTGGTCGCCGCGGGCGGTGATGGTCGCGTTTATCTGGCGCGTCTCCTCGCCGACCTCGCGTCCGCGGACGGTGACGCGCTTTCGCTCGCCGTCACGGGTGGGGTTGAAGCCTGTCCCGCCCGAGAGCAGGACGGCGTTGAGCGCCGGCCCGGCGATATCCTCGCGCATCGGTCGGCCGGCTGTGTCGGATCCTCCGGTGAGTTCGACGGTATAGCCGTCGAGACCGACCGCACTCCCATCGACCTCGTCGCCGATGGAGCGCCCGACGAAGCGGTTCGCGTCCTGTCCCTCGACCGCACGCTGGTAGGCCGCCCCGTCCTCGGGGTCGGCGACGACGACCGTGAAATCAGCCATGCCCGAGTAAGTCGGTCGGTCTTCAAAAGCGTATTGAAAGCTCCACGGCCGAGTTCGTGCTTTCCGAACACCGTACACAACCAGCAGATTAATATTTACCCCAAATACAGATGGTAAGCAATGACACGACGAACGGTGCTCACGGTCTTCGTCGTCGCGCTCGTGCTGCTGGCCGGCTGCAGCTCGTTCGCCGACGACCCGCTCGATTCCTCATCGGCCAACGGAACCACGGCTGCCACGGAAACACCGTCGACGGCGGCCACGACTTCGCTGGCCACCGAGACGCAAGCGCCGACGGCAACGGCCACCGTCGCAACGGCCACATCGACGGCAACACCGACCGCCACGGACACCGCAACGCCGACGCCGACCGAAACCGCGACCGACACGCCGACGCCGACACCGACGGCCACGGAGACGCCAACGCCAACGCCGACCGCCACGGACACCGCAACGCTGACACCGACCGAAACCGCGACCGACACACCAACCGCGACGGACACGCCGACGGAGACACCGACGCCGACCGAGACCGCGACGCAGGAGTCATCGAACGCGGCCGTCGGACCGGAACCGCCGCTCGACGGCGACAGCATCGCAGACGCCCACATCGACGGGTTGCGAGCGGCCGGAAGCTTCGCCATCGCGGACAGTTCGACGATACAGGGTGGCGAGGGCGAATCGGAGACCGACGACCGCACCGGGCGGGCGGACCTCGATGCGAACACCGCCCGACTGGTTTCGAAGCCGACCGACGAAGCGACCCGCCACACCTACGCCGAAGGGGCGACGGCCTACGAGAAAACCGAGTTCGCGAGCATGGACGAACCGCAGTACGAGGTCTCGGAACTCGGCCGGCCGCTCGCCGGGAGCCTGCTCACCGCCACCGAGATCGCCGAAACCGTTCGCGCGGTCGACTACGAGCGCTCGGAGACCGTCACTCGGGATGGACAGAAACTGGCCGTCTACGTCGCCAACGGCACCGACAGCCTCAGCACTGACGTCCTCTTCCGTGGCGAGGAGATCACGGAGTTCAGTTCGACGCTCGTCGTCGACCCCGAGACGGGCGTCGTCCACACACTGAAGACCGAGCGGACGACCGACAAGTTCAGTTCGGGTGAGCCGAACACCATCACGGAGACGCTCGAATTCTCGAAGGTCGGGTCGGCCGGGGTCGACCAACCCGGCTGGGTCGACGACCTGAAGGAATAGTTCGAAATCGACGGGTCGAAAGCCCGCAAACGAGAACGGCGGGCAATGGACATCGACTTCCTCGGCGGCGCGCGCGAGGTCGGCCGGAGCGCGGTGCTGGTCAACGACGACCTGTTGCTCGATTACGGCATGCAAAGCGGGACGCCGCCCGGCTATCCGGTCGGGTCGGTCGATCCGGAGGCGGTCGTCGTCTCGCACGGTCACCTCGACCACGTCGGGGCGCTCCCGGCGCTGCTGTCGGGCGATGCACGCCCCGCAATCCACTGGACGCCGCCGACGCGCGAACTCGCGCTGACGCTCGCACGCGATACCCTGAAACTACATGGTGGAACCTACGGCTGTCCGTTCACCGAAACCGAACTCCGGCGGCTCACGGAGGTCTCGAAGACCCACGACTACGGTGAATCGTTCGAAGCGGCCGGCCACGAGATCACGCTGTACGACGCCGGACATATCCCGGGGAGCGCACACGTCCTCGTCGATGATGGTGAAACACGGCTCTGTTACACCGGTGACTTCCACACCGGCCATCCGGACCGCGGCCAGCGCCTCGTTTCCCCCTCGACCGCCCGGCCCGACGCCGACGTCGTGATCTGTGAGAGTACCTACTCCGACACCGAACACGACCCCCGCGAGCGCGTCGAGGAACGGTTCGCCGAGAGCGTCAGACGAACCCTCTGGAACGGCGGGACTGTCGTCGTGCCGGCCTTCGCCATCGGTCGGACGCAGGAGCTACTCCTGGTCTGTGCGGCCCACGACATCGATTGCTACGTCGACGGAATGGGGAAAGGCGTCACCGAGATGTGCCGCCGGCATTCGAAGTTCGTCCGCGACGGCGACGCGCTCGATCGGGCGGCGGGCCACGCACGGTTCGTCACCGGGCGCGACGGCCAGCGAGAACGCATCGCCGCCGAGAGCACGGCGATCGTCACCACCAGCGGGATGCTCTCGGGCGGTCCGGCGATGTCGTACATCCCCGAGATTCGGGCGAACCCGACGAATCTGATTGCCATGACCGGCCATCAGGTCGCGGGCACGCCCGGCCGCGAACTGCTCGACACCGGTCGAGCCGAAATCGACGGTCGCGTGATGGCCGTGAGCGCGCGGGTCGAAGCCTACGATTTCTCGGCACACGCCGACCGACGCGGCCTGCTCGCGTTCCTGGATTCGTACCGTGACGCCGAAGTGCTCTGCGTCCACGGCGACCGCTGTCCGGCCTTCGCCGACGAACTACAGGAAGCGGGGTTCGACGCGAGCGCACCCGAGCGCGGCGAGCGGGTCGTGGTCTGACTAGTTCGAATCGAGACCGTAGCGTACGCCGGTCAGCTCCTCGGAGACGTCCCAGAGCCGTTTCGCGGTCGTCTCGTCGTACGAACGGCCGCTGGAGCGCTGTTTCTCGGGATGGCCACGCATATTTTGAAAACCACCCGGGCCGATATACTCGCCGCCGTCGATTTCGGGAGCCGTCGCGGCGTAGAGCATCGGGAGCGCACCCGTCGCGGCGTCCTGT
Source organism: Halococcus sediminicola (assembly GCF_000755245.1). Taxonomy (NCBI): domain Archaea; kingdom Methanobacteriati; phylum Methanobacteriota; class Halobacteria; order Halobacteriales; family Halococcaceae; genus Halococcus; species Halococcus sediminicola. Next base: position 266,570 of record NZ_BBMP01000022.1, read on the forward strand.
GCGAGCACGGCGTTGGCGGCCTTCATCCCCCACAGCCCCAGCGTCGACCCCGACTGCTCGGGACCGCGCTGCTGGAGGTTCGTGTCGGCGTAGCCGGGATGGCAGGCGACGCTCTCGACGCTCTCGATGCCCGCGCCCCGGAGTCGGCGCTGGAGTTCGTAGGCGAAGAGGAGATTGGCGAGCTTACTCTGGCCGTAGGCCCCCCACTCGTCGTAGGAGTGCGCGCTCTGGAGATCGTCGAAATCGATTTCGCCGTTCTCGTGCAGGCCGCTCGACTGGGTGACGACGCGCGTCTCGCCGTCGGTCCCGCGCAACTGGTCGAGCAGCAGGCCCGTGAGCGCGAAGTGGCCCAGATGATTCACGCCGAACTGTGTCTCGAACCCGTCGGCGGTCTCGCTACGGGGAATCGCCATCACGCCGGCGTTGTTGCAGAGCACGTGCAGGTCGTCGTGCGTGTCGGCGAAACTCGTGGCGAACGCCCGAATCGAGTCGAGGTCCGCGAGGTCGAGTTCGACGACCGTCAGTCGGGTTGCGGGAGCGTCGTCCCGGATACGCTCGCCCGCCGCGACGCCGCGCTCGACGCTCCGACAGGCCAACGCGACGTTCGCGCCGTGTGTGGCGAACGCTCTCGCGGCCTCGAAGCCCAGCCCGCTGTTCGCGCCAGTGACGATCACTGTCTTGTCGCTCATATCGCCCATCCGTTCCGTCGTCCAGTCGTCGTTCGTGCTCATGCACGGTATGAAAGCGGCCCGCGGAAAGCGGTTGGCGTTGCGGCGACGCCACCAAACGTTTTGGTCGTTCTCGGCGAGGAGAGCGCATGGACGACCAACAGGGACTGAACGAGAGTGAGCGGGCGGCGCTCCACGACCTCCAGCTCGGCATCGAACACCTCCACCGGGGCTACGGCCACCTGCTCGCCTTCCACCACGCGGTCGGCCGCGGCATGAACCGCTTCGACGACGCCCGCGAGAAACTCCGCGCGAGCGGGCACGACGAGCACGCCGACGCGCTCCGCGACGACCTCCTCCCGGCGGGCGTCGTCGACGGACAGTGGACCTACGAACTGGTCGAGGCGTTCGTCGACGAGTTCCTGGATCCCGTCGACGAGTTCGAGGCGGCCGTCCGCGAGGAACTGGCCGACGGTCGACGCCACGTCACAGAGGATCGCCAGCGGCGGGCGTGGCGCGAGCGCAGCGAGAAGGACTGGTAAGCGAACGGGCGAGAAGGAGAGGGGGAGGGGGTCGGTTCAGTCGTCGGTCGCGTTCTCGACCGTCTCGGCACGTTCTTCGAGGGCGGCGGCGACCGTCCGGGCCTGCTCTGGCGTGAGTTCGATCTCGTCGGCGTGGGCCGGCACGGCGTCGAGATCGGTGTTGTCGAGTTCGATCTGGAGTTTCACGGCATCGGGGTTCTTCCGATCGGCCGTGACGTTCAGCACCGCGGACGCGTGTTCCTCGAAGCCGTGGCCCTCCGCCCGCCCGTCGAGGAGATCGAGCGTCGTGTAGGCGTTGACCTTCAAAATGCGATCGCTCATCGGCGATCAGTCGTCCGCCGAGATGGGCGTGCCGTCGGCACGGGCCGGCGTCGGCCGGTCGTCCATCTCGTCCTCCTCGGCGTAGGGATACCACGTCATCTTCGTGTTGTGCATGTACGGGTCCTCGTAGTCGGTCTCCGCGGGGTCGGCGAGTTCCTCCAACGCTTCCTCGTCGCGCGCGGCGATGAATTCCCGAAAGCTCTCGTCGTCCGACTCGGCTTCGTAGGCCGCGAGCACGTTCCGGATATAACCTGGCACCTCGTCGGCGGCGACACGCATGGCGATCCAGTCGGCAAAGTGGGGATCCTCACCGAGACCTCCTCCAAGGCCGATGTCGAACGCCTCAACCGGCTCGCCGTCCTTTCTGGTCTTCATTCCTCGAAGACTGATGTCGGCGATCTGGGGCTGGGCACAGGAGGCGGTACAGCCCGAGAGATGGATGTGGAAGTCCTGGATTCCCTCGGGAAGCGCGACGTTCTCCTTCAGCCAGCGGGCGTACCGGACCTGCCGATTCTTCGTCTCGACGATCGACAGCGAGCAGAATTCGGTACCCGTACAGGCAATCGACCCGCGCATGAACGGATGCGGGTCGGGCGAGTAGTCCTCCAGAAGCGGTTCGTCGAGGAACGCGTCGAGGTTTTCCTTCGGAACGTCGGTGACAATGGCGTTCTGGCGCTGGGTGAGCCGCACCTCGCCGGAGCCGTACTCGTCAGCGAGCGTGGCGAGTTCACGGACGTCGCCGGCGCCCATTCGTCCGACCATGACGTTCAACCCCACGTAGTAGTTGCCGTCGGGCTGTTCGCGTACTCCGATGTGGTCGCCGTGCTCGTCCTGTCGGCCCGCGTTGTAGGTGTACTGTTCGCGGAGGTCCTCGCCCGCCGAGGGGAGTTCGTAATCGACGTACTCCTCCTGGAGCGTCTCTCGAATCTTCTCGGTGCCCCACTCGTCGACGAGGAACTTGATGCGGGCGTTGAACCGGTCGTCGCGGTCGCCGTGATCGCGAAAGAGCGCGGACATCCCCGCCGACACCGTGGGGGCGTCCTCGGGCGTACAGAACACGTCGATATCGCGGGCGAAGCGGGGTTCCTTCCGCGAGAGACCGCCGCCGACGCGAACGTTGAACCCCATCGTCTCCTCGCCGTCCACTTCTTTCTGTGCGGGTTCGAACGCGAGATCGTTGATGTCGCCCTGGCCACAGCCCTCGTCACAGCCGGTGACTGAAACTTTCCACTTCCGAGGGAGGTTCTCGTAGGCGTCGTTGCCCTTGAACTCCTCGTGAAGCTCTTGGGCTACTGGCCACGCGTCGACGTGCTCGTGTTCGTCTTTGCCGGCGACCGGACAGCCGACGATGTTGCGCCAGGAATCGCCGCAGGCCTGGATCGTCGACAGCCCGTTGGCTTCGAGTTTCTCGAAGATTTCGGGGACGTCCTCGATCCGGATCCAGTGGAGCTGGATCGACTGGCGCGTGGTCCAGTCGCAGTACGCGCCGCCGAACTCGGGGTTGTCGGCCGGGCCGCGGGCGTACTCGTCAGCGATGTCGGCGACGACTTCGAGTTGACCGGGTTCAAGCACGCCGTTGGGCGTCCCGATCCGCATCATGAAGTAGCTCTCCTGGCCGTTGCGCTGGTGGTACAGCCCCCACCATTTGAACCGCTCGAACCAGGCGTCGTGCTCGTCGTCGGGGATCGACTCCCAGCCCTCCTTGGCGAACTCGAAGAGATGCTCGCGGATCTCCTCGCCATACACATCGTCCTTCCAGCCTTCGACGTTGGTCGGCATACCGTCGCAAGTAGCCCGACTCCTAAACCCTCCTCCGTGGTGTCAAACCTCCCCGCGTCTCGGTGAACGAGGATGATGTTTCCTGATTCTGGCTACACAGTATGGGCAAGTCGGGTGCGTCGGCGCGGAATATGGACGCTCTCGGGCACGACGGGGCGGAATTCGCCGTCGAGCACGCGACCGACGACGAGCCAGTCGGTGACGCCGCTCGCGCCACAGGCGATGCACTGACCGGCGATGCGCGCCTCGATATCCCGCGTGTCGACGCCGACTTCGACGAATCCCTCGGCGAGGAAATCAGCCAGCTCGCAGCCACAGAACCCCTGTCTGGCGAGTCGCCAGAGGTCGCTCACGCTCACTTCGCGGCTGTCGTTGACGCTGATCCACGCGCCGGCGTCGAGCTGATGGACGTCGATCGACACACCGTCCGTTCGACCCCCACTGCACTATGTCTGTCGCCCGCCCAGCGCCGAGTTCGTGGTGACGGACGGCTTCCGAAAAACCACACGACGGCGACGCGATTCGTCGATAAATCGTGTCGAAGGTAAAGGCAAATATTGCTCTGAAGTGAGAGCCGGGGTAGCGCTTACGGGTGAGCGCGTGTTTATGCTGCCAACGTCCCTATCGAAGACGATGTCAGACACCGACGGCGCGCGTCAGCACGTTTCGGCCGACGTCGCGCCAGAGCTGTACGAGCCGGAGGACGAACGATGAGCGAGACGGACCCGGACGAGGAGCCGGCGACCGACCATCTCGACGACGTCGCGGACGGCTGTGGCTGCACCGAGATCTGGGAACACCTCTCCGAGCAGCGCGACGCCGACGCCGATTGACAGTGTACGAGCGGCACACAGCGGCGGGGCGCTTTTGTCCGTTGCCGTCTCGGATAGGGTATGACCCCTGACGACACGCCGGACGGACCGACCGACCGCGAGTCACCCGTCGGTGAGCCGGTCGTCAGGGGTGATCCGACCTTCGCCGGCGAACACGCCCAGCAGGCGGTCCAGTTCGACCCCGACGACCCCGAAAGCCTCGCGCGTGCTGCCGAAATCGTCGAGCGATTCGCCGACGACTCGGTGGGCGCGGCCGACAGCGTCTACATGCTCCGCGGGGCGGCCGCCTGTGCGGCGCTCGTCCGCGGCGAAGGCTCCTACAAGGCCGCTGCCGAGCGGACCGGTGGCGACGTGACGGTCTCGTTCATCCGCAAGTGGGCACGCGTCCACGACCTCCCGCGGTCCATCCGCCAGTACGTCGCCACGGGCGACATCGCCCCGACGGCGGCCAAGCACATCGCGCGCGTCACCGACCAGTCGCGGTATCTCCTCGCGTGGGCGGTCCTCGACGGCGACCTGACGGTACGGGACGTGCGGTCGGTGGCGAGCGCCATCAACGCCGGCACCGCCCCCGACGAAGTACTCGCGGCACACGGCGTGACACTCGGCGAGATGACGCTACGCCTGCCACAGGAGACCTACGCCGACCTCAGACGCCGGGCCGCACGGAAAGGCGTCGATCCAGTGGTGCTGGTCACGGAGGCGCTCGACGAGCAGTCGACCGACTCCGCGACCGCCGAACGGTACTGATTTAGGGCCACCGTCCCGACTCCGGGCGAGGGCTGGTAGCTCAGTTAGGCAGAGCGTCTGGCTTTTAACCAGACGGTCGGGGGTTCGAATCCCTCCCAGCCCGCTTCTGCGAAAAGTAGAGCGAAGCGGCGACGAAAAGATCGAAACAGGGAGCGAAGCGACCGTGATTCGGGCTCGTCTTCGACACTCGCGGTGAGAGGGTACTCAACTCGCCAGAGGTCGTCACGGCGAAAATCGGCTTCGAGTGGTATCCGAAAAGAGGGTTCGGAGACGCCGATTCAGCCTCGGACCGGCATGTACGCCAGCGCGATGATGAGGACGGCGGCGAACAGGCTGATGATGACGATTCCCCAGAGACCGAGAATCCGGTTGTTGAATCCCGCGACGGCCGCCTGCTCGGCCTGATAGCCCGACACGTTCTCCGAGAGTGTCAGGGTACTGTTTTCGGGGAAGTGGGCGACGTATTTCGTCCCGCCGAGTGTGACGTTCGTCCCCTCCTCGAAGTCCTGCGAGCGGGTCAGTCGCCCCTCCCACGTGAGCGTCGCACCGCTGGTGTTGATGCTCTCGACGGTCGTCGAGTTGTTCTTGTAGGGGAACGAGTCTCCGACCGAGACGTTCCGAACCTCGGGTGCGGGGAGGTACTCGTCGAGGCGCTGGCTCGTCCCGTTGCGATAGCGAACGTACTGCGTACCGTTCTCGGCGGTGAGCGTCACGTCGGCGACCGACGGGTCCTCACGCAGGCGCTCGCTCGTCTCGAACTGCTGGCGAAGGGTGAACGACGTGACGTTCGTCGCGTTTCCACCGGAGCCGTTCGAACCGGAAGCGTTCGGAACGGCGACCAGGAATCGAGTCGCCGAGTCGTTGCTCGCCCCCTCGCCGGTCGAGACGCCGGTACCGGTGGTGCCGGGAGTGCCAGGCCCGCCGGGACTCGCGCTCGGTGAGGCACTCCCCGTGCCGGTCCCTGCTCCGCCGCCGGAACCGTTCGGAGCGGGGCGATACTCACCCTCGCTGAACAGCAGTGACGAGTTGTTCGCCAGCGAACCCGTGAACCGAGCGGACTCGTTGACCGACGAGAGGTTCCCCTCACCATCCATGACGTTGACCGTCCACTGCGTGCCGTCGGCACGGATGGTATCGCCCTGCGAGTAGTTCTGGCCATCGACCGACACCGACGGCTGCTGTGCCACTGTCGTCAGCGAGTACGCACCGATGGCGACGAGTACGAAGAAAATCACGTAGATCGCCGCAGCCCGTCGTTGCATGTTCGCCAGAAACGTTCCCCATGGTATAATCGTTGCTTTTCGCCGGGACCGCTCGCCGACCGAACGCACGGTTCGATGAAGTCGAAAGAAGCCAAGGGCCGGATTTGAACCGGCGATGGGCGGCTCTGCAGGCCGCTGCGTTAGGCCGGACTCTGCCACCTTGGCACGGATACTACTACCGTCGTGCGTGGTATAACGATAGCGATTGGGACCGAGCGTTGCCACTCCGCGAGTGATGATGAGTGGGCTACCGAAAGGTAGCCCGAAGTATGAATGGGAGGCGGCGAACCACTAGTTACGAGCCGTTGTAACGGAACGGTCTCGGGTTCCACCGGGACGGACCCTGCGTGTACTTCCGATTGCGTTCCTGGGCTCGCACTTGGCCCCTCTTGCGAGGCAGTTTTCCCAGAGGTTCGCACACTCCAGTACTCGCTGGAACGCTGGCGGGCTTATCTGCCGTGTTCGGGATGGGTACGGGAGTCGCCCCGCCGCTGTGGCCGCCTTAATGCCGATCCGCGGAGTCGAACCGCGCAAACCTGTGATCGGTGGGCCGATGCGTTCGGGTTGTGAATGTGACGTGCGATCCAGTTAGCGCCTGGACCCGTCCAGCAGGACGGATTCCAATGCGATATGACTGATGTGGCTTGGTCTGTTAGTGCTCGCGGGCTGAACGCCTCGTTGCCTCGGCGCGTACACCCCGAGTCTATCGAACTCGTCTTCTACGAGTGACCTCGGCGGTACCTCTTTTCCGGGTGGGTTTCGAGCTTAGATGCGTTCAGCTCTTACCCCGTGTCGCGTGGCTGCCCGGCACGTGCCCTCTCGGACAACCGGTACACCAGTGGCGACCAATCGTAGTTCCTCTCGTACTATACGATCGTTCCCGTCAGGTACCATGACACCCCCAATAGATAGCAGCCGACCTGTCTCACGACGGTCTAAACCCAGCTCACGACCTCCTTTAATAGGCGAACAACCTCACCCTTGCCCGCTGCTGCACGGGCAGGATGGAGGGAACCGACATCGAGGTAGCAAGCCACCCGGTCGATATGTGCTCTTGCGGGTGACGACTCTGTTATCCCTAAGGTAGCTTTTCTGTCGTAAATGGCCCGCATCAAGCAGGCTCATCCGTTCGCTAGACCACGCTTTCGCGTCAGCGTTCCCGTGTTAGAGAGAACACTGTCAGACCACCTTTTGCTCTTACGCTCTTTTCCGGGTCTCCGACCCGGATGAGGTGATCTTCGGGCGCGCTCGATATTCTTTCAAGCGCGTACCGCCCCAGTCAAACTGCCCAGCTACCGGTGTCCTCCTCCCGGAGTAAGGGTCACAGTCACTAGTGGGTAGTATTTCAGTGATGTCTCGGCGGCCCGCTAGCGCGGGTGCCTGCGTAACGACTCCTACCTATCCTGCACACTAGCGACCGTGTCCCAGCGACAGCTTGCAGTAAAGCTCTATAGGGTCTTCGCTTCCCCTTGGGGGTCTCCAGACTCCGCACTGGAACGTACAGTTCACCGGGCCCAACGTTGGGACAGTGACGCTCTCATTCATCCATTCATGCGAGCCGCTACTGAAGCGGCAAGGTACTACGCTACCTTAAGAGGGTCATAGTTACCCCCGCCGTTGACGGGTCCTTCGTCCCGTTGTACCGGGTGTTCAGATACCCGCACTGGGCAGGATTCAGTGACCGTACGAGTCCTTGCGGATTTGCGGTCACCTGTGTTGTTATTAGACAGTTGGAGCGTCCGAGTCGCTGCGACCTGCTCCATTCCGGAGCAGGCATCCCTTATTGCGAACGTACGGGACTAACTTGCCGAATTCCCTAACGTCGGTTGTCCCCGACAGGCCTTGGCTTTCGCCGCCACGGACACCTGTGTCGGATCTGGGTACGGACCGCGTGCGCCTTTTCACGGGCCCCAGGTTGGACCGAATTACTCTATCTCACCGTTCACCCGCTTCGTGCCATTACGGCTTCCACGAGCTTTGATGATTCGACCGGGCGAGTGCCCGGCTCGGTCGACCCCGAGGCGTCGGCATGATTGCACGCGGGCACTGGAATATTAACCAGTTTCCCGATTCGTCCTGCTCGAACTGCGGCAGGACTGAGGACCGGCTAACCCTCGGTTGACGAACATTGCCGAGGAACCCTTGTCCGTGTGGCCGTCGGGATTCTAACCCGACTACCGCTGCTACTGTGGCCAGGATTATCGTCACCGCTCGGTCCATACGAGTTCTCACCCGTACTTCCGCCCGAACGGAGCGCCGACCTACTGGATCGCATCATACGATGCGCCGCTAGGTCTCGGTGGTGGACTTGAGCCCCGATCATTTTCGGCGCTCCGAACCTCGGCCGGTAAGCTGTTACGCTATTCTTAGCGGGTAGCTGCTTCTAAGCTCACCTCCCGGCTGTCTATGGCTCGGAACCACCTTCGATCGCACTTAGTCCACACTTGGGGACCTCAACCAAGCTCTGGGTTGTCTCCCTCACGGTGCACAGGCTTACCCCGCACACCGGACTCCCCGCGTCGACGGCGTTCGTAGGTTCGGAGTTCGACAGGAGGGCCGACTCCTCTCGGAGTCGGTCCCTCCAATCGGTCGCTCTACCCCACGAACTACCTCGGCGGAGGTCATGCTTCGACATGTTTCGGTCGGAACCAGCTGTTGCCGGACTCGATGGGCCTTTCACCCCTACACACTGGTCACGGGAGGGTATTGTAGGACACCATCCCTAACAGGCCTCCACGCAGCTTTCGCCACGCTTCACCTTGCCATCGTGTAGATCGTCCGGATTCGGGTCGTGTCCGCTCGACTCCCCGCGCTTGAACACGGCGGCCCTCACATCAGAGATGCTGCGGCCATGTCGGTTTCCCTACGCCTTCCCCGATACTCGGGTTAGACTCGTCAAGCAGACACACTCCCTGGCTCGTTTTTCAAAACGCACGACGGAACACCGGCTCGTCTCGGGTTCTACTGCGGGGTCGCCCCCGGGTCGTTCGCCGAGACGCCTTTCGTGCCCCGTCGCTCGATCGCCAACTGAGTTCAAGCCCTATTGCACCTCCCTTCTTGGGGTGCTTTTCAGCGTTCGCTCACGCTACTTGTTCACTATCGGTCTCGAGATGTGTTTAGTCTTGGCCGTCGATGCCGGCCATATTCACGAGGGATATCCAACCCCCGATACTCTAGAGCTGACGCACACCGTACTGACCTGTGTTACGGGGTTTTCACCCTGTCTCACGCTCCGTTCCAGGAGACTTCACACAGGCGATCCGGTGATGAGAGTCAGTCGAACACCACATTGCTCGTGGGGCAAAGCCCCGTAAGCTTCGGTTTGGACTGTGTCGCGTTCACTCGCCGTTAGTAACGACATCCCGTTCGGTTTCTCTTCCTGCCGGTACTGAGATGTTTCAGTTCCCGGCGTTCCCCATTGCGCGAAGCAATTGCGGTGGGGATTCCCATTCGGAAATCTCAGGTTCTTCGCCTCCGTGCGGCTCCCCTGAGCTTATCGCAGCTTGGCACGTCCTTCATCGGCACTCGAGCCGAGCTATCCACCAGTTGGCATAGTAGCCACGGTCTTCTAATCAGAATCCATGAACCCGCTGAACGGGTCCAGTGGACGCCTGGATCGCACGTACACACAGTCTCACGGACGCGCCCGAGTGTCACGAGGCACGTCTCGACCCTTCCCACCCACGCTTGCACGGGGTGGTGCATCGGTTCGGTCGGACTCGAACATATCCCCGAGACCCACTTAAGGGACTCGGTTCGTCCGAGTCGACGGATGGACCCACTGGGATTCGAACCCAGGGCATCCTCCTTGCAAAGGAGGCACTCTCCCACTGAGCTATGGGCCCGCCTTCCGTTCTCCGCAGACTGACTGCCACGGAAGGCTCGCGTTCATGTCAGCCCTGATAGTTCATCGGTGCCCGGTCGGCACCGCGGGTCACGAGCGCGAACACAGTTACGAATGGGTCGGGCCGTCGGCCCGATCCCGGTCTGTAGGAGGTGATCCAGCCGCAGATTCCCCTACGGCTACCTTGTTACGACTTAATCCCCCTTGCGAAGCCCAGATTCGACCGGCGTTGCGCCGGCCTCATCCGGACCTCACTCGGGTGATTTGACGGGCGGTGTGTGCAAGGAGCAGGGACGTATTCACCGCGCCCTTCTGAGACGCGATTACTACCGAATCCAGCTTCATGCGGGTGGGTTTCAACCCGCAATCCGAACTACGACCGAGGTTAGGAGATTAGCGTCCCCTCTCGGGGTAGCGTCCCACTGTCTCGGCCATTGTAGCCCGCGTGTCGCCCGGCACATTCGGGGCATACTGACCTACCGTTGCCCGTTCCTTCCTCCGTCTTAGCGACGGCAGTCTCCCTAATGTACCCAGCCAGCACAAGGCTGCTGCTGGCAATTAGGGACGCGGGTCTCGCTCGTTGCCTGACTTAACAGGACGCCTCACGGTACGAGCTGACGGCGGCCATGCACCTCCTCTCAGTGGCTCAAGTAAGCCCATCAGACTGACTGTCACTGCACACTGTCGGTGCCGGTGAGATGTCCGGCGTTGAGTCCAATTAAACCGCAGGCTCCTCCGGTTGTAGTGCTCCCCCGCCAATTCCTTTAAGTTTCATCCTTGCGGACGTACTTCCCAGGCGGCTCGCTTCTCGGCTTCCCTACGGCACAGCGCTGGCTCGTAGCCAACGCCACACCTAGCGAGCATCGTTTACGGCTTGGACTACCCGGGTATCTAATCCGGTTCGAGACCCAAGCTTTCGTCCCTCACCGTCGGGTCCGTTCTCCAGAGACGCTTTCGCTACCGGCGGTCCGTCCAGGATTACAGGATTTCACTCCTACCCCGGACGTACCTCTCTGGTCTCCCGGCCCCAAGCCGACTGGTTTCCGCCGGACGTCCACTCGTTGAGCGAGTGGATTTCCCGACGGACCTGTTCGGCCGGCTACGGACGCTTTAGGCCCAATAAAAGTGGCTATCACTCGAGCTGCCGGTATTACCGCGGCGGCTGGCACCGGTCTTGCCCAGCTCTTATTCTGTGACCACCTTACGGTCACGAAAAGCGAGGACTGTATGCCCTCGCACTCGGGGTCCCCTTATCGCACTGGCGTGCAGTGTAAAGGTTTCGCGCCTGCTGCGCCCCGTAGGGCCCGGTATCTTGTCTCAGATACCGTCTCCGGGTTCTTGCTCTCACAACCCGTACCGATTATCGGCATGGTGGGCCGTTACCCCACCATCTACCTAATCGGCCGCAGTCACGTCCTCCGGCGGCGGACCGTTTCCGACTTTCTGTGTTCCAACATGAAAGTAGTATTCGGAATTAACCTCAGTTTCCCGAGGGTATTCCGGTCCAGAGGGTAGTTTGACCACGTGTTACGGAGCTATTTGCTACGGGTCTAAACCCGTACAACTAGCATGGCTGAATCGGACCCCGATAGCAATAGCCTCCGGCAGGATCAACCGGAATGTCCCGAGCACGAGGCTCGGGGGGTTTAGGCGGGAACACAAGGTTGTGTTCACCTATCGGGTTCGCGTTCGTGACACCGCGGACCGAACCGGGTGTCACCGAACTATCAGGGCTAACGTCAGATCCCGTCTTGACGGCGGACCGCAGGGGCGGAATCCTCATCTCCTTCGGACTCCATCGTACACCACTGAAGGGGATAAACCCTTCGAAGCGGCGACCGCGTGAACGAGCCGACCTCGCCCACCGAGAGTCCGGTGCGGGGACCGAGTTGAACGGCCCCCGAGTGTCGCTTTCTTTCTGCATTCCATCCGAACGCCCTGTATCACTTAAGGGCGTCGGATTACCGCTCGGGCGGTCGTTTCCAACCGACCTTCGCATTAGTACCCGAATCGGGTTCGACACATAAACCCGTCGGTATAGACGGCGTATGCGGCCCGTTCACGCCTTTCTCGTGTGTGGCCGTCACGACCGAAGTTCTATCGAGCCGGTAGTGAATGTTGCCGGAACCAAAACGACCAGTTCAAAATATCAGCCCGGCTGCGCGTGGAATTGTCAGAAACGATGCAGACAGTGTCGATCGAAGACGGCTGTTGCGCGGCTGGAGGTCGACCACTCATCCCGCGCGTGTGCGTCAGGTCCGGTCGGATGTCTGGCCGCGCGGTCGATACTCGGCGGGGCGAGCAAAAAGTCGGCCCGGTTCGTCGCCGTGCTACAACTCTTCGAGATGCTCGATGCCCTGTTTCGAGACGTTCGCCTCGGTGATCCGCTCGGGCATCCACTCGGGCTTGTCGTCGGGGGCGTCCTCGCGCCACGCCCAGCCCTCGTAGATGTGAACCTTCTGGGTGCCCTTCTCGCGCAACTCGAGGTCGGCTCGGTCGGCATCACCCTCCGAATCAGCCGGTTCGAGTCGTCTGGCAGCTTTCAGTGCCGCCTGTCGCGGCGTACGCCCCGAGAAGACGCTCGTCTCCCCGTCGTGCTCGCGCAATGCAAAGTTTCGCTTGCCGTCCGTGTCACGTGCCATGGTTTTGGTCGCTCCATGCGAACCCAGCGCAGGCCACATTATAAATATATCCCCGCTGTGACGGCTTCAACACGGTATCGGGACCGAGTACCGGACGAATCGACCACCGATAGCGGGTCGTCGTGGCGTCCGTCGGACCGTAAGGTTAAGTGTACGCTGCGTCGAAGCCCGGTCAAGACTCCGCGATGGTACGGAAAAAGAAGCTCAGTCCCAGCGGGGCAAAGGACGACAGCGGCGAATACCACAACGTCCACGTCAACCTCCACGAGGACGAACTGGCCGTCGCCGGGATGGCCATCGGCGACGAGGTGTTCGTCCGGGTGCGCGAGGACAAGATCATCATCCAGAAGGCCGATCAGGACGAGGTCGAACACGACTTCTGAGCGGCGCACACCCTCGAAAAATGCGACCGTACGACTATCTGAAGCCGATTCTGTTTCGGCTCCCGGCCGAAACCGCCCATAGCGCCATCCACGCACTTCTCGATGCCACCCAACACACTCCAGTCGAGCGCGCGCTCGCCGCCCGCTACGTCGTCAACGACGCCCGCCTCCACACGACGGCGTTCGGCTGTGAGTTCCCGAACCCGGTCGGCGTGGCAGCCGGCTTCGACAAGAACGCCGAGGTCCCGCGCGCGCTCGCGGCGCTCGGCTTCGGTCACGTCGAGATCGGCGGCGTCACGGCCAACCCCCAGAAAGGGAACCCGCGCCCGCGACTCTTCCGTCTCCCCGAAGACGGCGCGCTCGTCAATCGGATGGGGTTCAACAACCACGGCGCCGAGCGCATCGGCGACCGCCTCGCGCGTGCGCGCGTCGATGTTGTCCCTGTAGGCGTCAACCTCGGGAAATCGAAGGCGACACCGCTGGAGGAGGCTCCGGCGGACTATCGTTACTCCTACGAGCACTGTGCGACGGGCGACTACTTCGTGGTGAACGTCTCCAGTCCGAACACACCCGGCCTGCGCGACCTCCAGGGCCGCGACCATCTCGAAGACATCTTCGAGACGCTCCAGGAGGCGGGTGCGGACCCGCTGCTCGTGAAGCTCTCGCCGGACCTCACCGACGACGGGATCGAGGAGGCGCTCGCCGTCGCCGAGAGGATGAATCTCGACGGTGTCATCGCCACGAACACCACTACCGAACGGGCGACATCGCTCCGGGGCGAGCATCGCACCGAGGAGGGTGGTCTCTCGGGAAAGCCGCTCGAAGCGCGCGCGACTCAGAGGGTAAGGTTCGTCGCCGAGCGAACCGAGCTTCCCGTCGTCGGCGTCGGCGGCGTATCGAGCGCCGAGGGGGCCTACCGGAAGATTCGGGCCGGTGCGTCGCTGGTACAGCTCTACACCGGGCTCGTCTATCGGGGGCCGGCCATCGCGCGCGACATCAATCGTGGCCTGCTCGAACTGCTGGAAAAGGATGGCTTCGATTCGGTCGCGGACGCGGTCGGTACGGACCTCGACTGACCGGGTGCTATCGCAGCGCGTCGGCGCGGAACTCGAAGCCGACCACCGGAACCTCCAGTCCGTGTTCGACCAGCACTTTTGGATGGAGTTCGCCGATGACACCGACTGACTGGCCATCGAAGACGACGCTCGCGGCGCGGCCCTCGATGAACGAGGGGTGGTCGGTCGCGGGCGTGTCCAGTTCCACATCGAACGCGCGCGCGAGCGCCTCGACACGACCCTTCGCGTCCTCGTAGGAGGCGTCCGTCCGTGCGAGCACGCCGGCGACACGGCGGTGTTCGGCGACGTTCGTGTTCTCGTCGGTGTCAACATGAGCGGCCAGTCCGACTTCGGCGAGGTCCTGTGGGTAGCGCCGGTGGGTGTTGTTCTCCAAGACCATCAGCAGCGAGGGCAGCGCCCACGTGCGGACGATCTCGTACTCCCGACTGTACGGCTCGGCGATGGTCGCCGGCTCGGAAGCTCCGAGAACCCCCTCGTCCGGCGAGAGATCCATTCGACCGAAGTTCTCGCCTTCGCCGATGAGATGGAAGTTGAGCAGATCCTCGAACCCCAATCCGACGAGCGTCTCCCGAATCGCCCGCTCGTGACGCGAGCGCTCGTGCCGTCCGCCGACGGTACTCACGTCGGGATAGTGCGGTTCCAATTCATTGAACCCGTACGCGCGCCCGACGTCGTCGATGACGTCGACGGGGTGGAGTACGTCGGTCCGATAGGGCGGAATCGAGACGTGGTAGGCGAGTGCGTCGCCCTCCGTGTCGCTTTCGGCGTCGAGACCCGCCCGTTCGAGCAGGTCGATCACCTCGCGCTCGCCGATGTCGATGCCGAGCGCGCGCTCGATGTACTCGTGGGAAACGGTTTTCTCGTCGATGTCGAAGTCGGGACGGTCGAGCGTGCGATCGGGGTATTCGACGGTCACGCGCTCGATCGTCGCCCCGCGCGCGTCGAGCGCGTAGCAGATGATGTTGCACATCCGGTCGATGGTCCACTGGTCGGTGCCCGTGAGTTCGACGAACAACTCTCGACTACCCGTGTCGACCTCGGTTCGGCGACCGTTGATCACTGGCGGAAACGAGAACAGCCCGAGGTCGTCGTAGATGGCGGGATAGCGCTCGTAGCCGTCGAGCAGGGGAGCGTACGTCTCGCCGGTCGGATGCTCGGCGAGCACTTCCTGAGGAGTGAGCTCGGCATCGCTGTCGAGTGGGACGAAACTCTCCCCATCCGGGTCGATACCGCGATAGCGGATGGAGTTTCGGCTGCCATCCATCCGACTCTGGCCCTTCAGCATCGTCAGATCGTGGATGCCGATGGCCCCTTTCGCGCGCCCACGGCCCATCGTCGCGTGGAGCTTCTCCTGCAACTGAATCAGCGAGTCGAGCCCCGCCTCGTCGAGGTCCAGCCCCCGAACCACGGCCCCGGTGACGTACGGGCGCTCGTCGGGCACGCTCTCGTCGACCTCAATGGTCCAGTCGGCGTCGTTGGTCGACGGAACGTAGACACCCTCGTCGTCGCCGTATTGATAGCGCAGCGAGCGCGCGACACCCTCGACCGAGAGTCGGTCGAGCCTGTCGGCCTCGAATTCCAGTTGAAGGAGTCCGTCCTCGGTCTCGCCCTCGAATTCGAGTCCCAACTCGAAGAGATCGTCGAGCAGTTCGTCGTCGCCCTTCTCGTCGTGTCCGGTGAAGCGCCGGAGTTCGTCGGGATCGACGTCGACGACGGGCATCAGTAGACCACCTCCGCGTTCCGCAGGAAGTCGAGATCGACGAGCGTGCCGTGGACGTCTCTGATGTCCTCGAAGCCGTGCGTGAGCATCAACAGCCGTTCGAGCGCGAGCCCCCAGGCCATCACGTCACAGTCGATTCCCAGCGGTTCGAGCATCTCCGGACGGAAGAGTCCCGAATTGCCGATCTCGACGAGTTCGCCGGTGGTGGGATGAGTACCGAAGAGTTCGAAGCTCGGCTCCGTGTAGGGGTTGTAGGTCGGCTTGAACTCCAGATCCGTAATGTCGAACTGTGCGTAGAACTCGGTGAAGGTACCCATCAGGTCCCGCACCGAGAGGTCTTCGGCCATCACCAGCCCCTCGATCTGGAAGAACTCAAGCAGGTGGGTCGCGTCGAGCGTGTCGTTGCGATAGACCTTCTCGACGCTGAACAGCCGCCGTGGCGGCTCCAACTCCCCGACCGCGACCCCCGAGAGATAGCGCGCCGAAAGGGACGTAGTGTGGCCGCGCAGCGAGAGCCGCCGGGCGACGTCCGCCGACCACGGCGAGTGATAGCCGTCGCCGTTCGGGCCGACACCCTCCCGATGGGCGTGTTCGACCCCGGCGACCAGTTCGTCGGGGAGGCCGTCGATTTTCTCGGGCGCGGAGAGCGTGAACTGGTCCCAGTGGGTTCTGGCAGGGTGATCCTGTGGCATGAACAGACAGTCGTTGATCCAGAATTCGGCGTCGGCGTGTGGCCCGTCCATCTCCTCGAACCCCATCCCCACGAGCACGTCCGTCACCCGCTCTGCGGTCCGCCGGAGCGGATGGATTCGACCACCCTGGGCACGCTCGGCGTCGGCTTCGACGTTGTACGCACCGAACTCGACGTCGCGCCACTCGCCGGTGGTGAGCATCTCCGGCGTGAGGTTTCCGACGGTCTCGGTCGCCTCGACACCCTCCATCAGTGCTGTCACGCCCTCGTCGGTAAGGGTGACCTCGCGGACGGTGGTCTCCTCGCGCTCGACGAGGTTGCGGTCGGCAAGCCGGTCGAGTACCGATTCGTCGTCGACGGGGTCGCCGTCGGCGAGCGCCGCAAGCGCCAGCCGCTCGGGGTCGTTTTCAGGGTTCACGTCCGAATTGGCCGAAATCTGCCCGCTCTCGATGGCCCCATAGTTCTTTCTGGAAAAGTTCGAGAGCGCGATGTCGACCGTCGGACCGTCGAGATCCGCTTCCTCGATGATACTACCGAGGTCGCTCTCGCCACCGGCCGCGGCAACGCTCTCGTACAGTTCGACTTCTGGCAGTCCCGCTCGCTCGTATTCGTGGCCCTCCTCGGTGAGCGCAGCGTCGGTTTCGACGCGCTCGGCGATGGCGAGCAGCCCCTCGTCTGCGAGGGCGAAGGCTGCGCCGACCACCGTCGGTTCCGGCAGGTCGGTTCGGGCGGCCAGTCGTTCGATGGACGATGCCTCGTTCGCGCTCGCGGCTTCGAGCACCGCGACCTGTGGTTCGGGGAGTTTCATGCAGGCGTCTACCGCGGTCGCTCAACTAACGGTTCCGACTCGAAGCGCGACCACCGAAGAGCTAACACCGTCGAGCGAATGTGTGAGGAAAATGGCACCGAAACGCATCGCCGAGGCACAGGCCGACGAGGCCGAAATCGAAAACCAGCGGGCCGTCGTCACCGAGCGCGCGGCGATGGACCGCCAGCGCACCGACGAGATCGAGAACGTGCTCGACGCCGACCGCGAGACGCTTCTCGAACGGTGCTCGCTCGACGAGCCACCCGGTGACGTGGTCGAGGACCGCGAGGCGTGGGACGAGGCAATCGACGAACTCGCCGACACAGGAGAGCAGTCGATGGCCGACGCGATGGCCGCGAAAGTCGACACCCTCCGTGAGCGCGTCGAGCGCGGGTATCCGTCGCTGTTGCGCCTGCGCTTTCGGCCCGAGGAGCCGTTCGAGTTCGTGCCGGGTCAGTACGCCCGCATCAGCTACGAGGAGGAAGAACCGCGCGTGTATTCGATCGCGAGTTCGCCCAACCGTGACGAAATCGAACTCTGTGTTCGTCGAGTGCCGGGCGGCGAACTCACGCCCGATCTCTGCGAGAGAGCGAGCGAGGGTGACGACCTCTTTCTCCGCGGACCCTACGGCGACGAGTTCATGCTCCAGGACCCCTCCGAGCGCGACCTCGTCTTCGTCGCCACCGGCACGGGCGCGGCCCCGTTCAAGAGCATGATCGACTACACTTTCGAGGAGGGTCGCGACGAGTTCGAGGGTCGCGAGCGCGACATCTGGCTGATAGTAGGATCCTCATGGAAAGACGACCTGCCCTACCGCGAGGAGTTCCTCGAACTGGCCGACGAGAACCCGAATTTCCATCCCGTGTTCACCTGCAGCCGTGAGGAGTATCTCGGTGACTGGGACGGCGAGACCGAGTACGTCCAGCACACCCTGCTCAAATACCTCGCCCCCGGCTGCGTGGATACCGACAGCCTCCCGCCGGACGTCGCCGAGTTCGTCGGGAGCGAGACGAACACCGACATCGAGGCGCGCATCGACCCGAAAAACGCCGAGGTCTACGTCTGTGGCATCGGCGCGATGTGCGAGAGCGTCCGCGAGGTCGTCGAACCGCTCGGCGTGCCCGATCTCTACTACGAGGAAGAAAGCTACGGGTAAGCGGGCGGATCGACCGAAGTGGGCGGTCAGTCCGCCGATTCGGTTTCAACGTCGAGACCGAGATCGACGTCGAGACCGTCCAAGACCTCCTTTGCCTCCTCGCGTTTCTCCTGATGGTCGGCAAGGAACTCGCGCATTAGCTCGGCGGCCTGTTCCTTACAGCCCCCGCAGAGGCGCTCGCCGTTAGTACACTCCTCGTAGACGCGGATGGCGAACTCGTCGTCGTCCGCCGCGAGCAGGTAGTTGTAGAGTTCGTAGACGGGGCACTCGTCGGCTCGCCCACCGAGTTCGCGCTGCTTTTCGGCCGTCTCGCGCCCGCCCGTGGTCGCGGATTTCACTTTTTCATACCCCTCCTCGGGGTCGTCGAGCAGGCTGATGTGGCTCGCCGGCACCGAGGAACTCATCTTGCCACCCGTCAGGCCGGTCATGAACCGGTGATAGATCGAGGAGGGGGCGACGAACCCGTAGCCACCGTGATCGAGTTCGACCTCGCGCGCGAGCGATTCGGCGTTCTCTCGCGAGAGTTCGAAACTGTCGATGTGGCCCTCGTAGACGCGTTTTTCGCCCTCGATCGCCTCGATGAGTGCTTCGAAGGCTGCGTCGGTCGCAGTGCGATCCAGGAACCGGGTCCGCGGGCGAAGCGGCTCCTTGCCGGCGGCGCGGAGTTTCTCGATCGCGCCCGCGCGCACAGAGCCCGCGTCGTCCGCGTCGGCGAGCCAGTCGGCGGCCTCGACACAGCGGATCGGCTCCCCATCCGTGCTCGCCGAGAGCGCGTCGTACGCCTCGCCGATGAGCGCGCGCTCCGCGCTGTCAGTCTCGAAGCTCGCGTACGCTTCGCTGACCTTGAAATAGCGCATGCTGGCCGCGAGATCGCGCGAGAGCCTGACGTGGGGGTCCTGGTCCGGCCCCACCGGGATCACCGTGGGTTTCGGCTCGTCGATCTGTGGGTAGAGGATGTCCGCCATCTGGGTGATGACGCTCTGCATGTGTGAGACGTTGGTCTCGCCGTCGAAGCCGTAGAGCGCCTGCATCTCCGAGAAGTTGACGTGCGCGCCGAGCTCGAAGGCGAGATCTTGGAGCGGGCGGTTGTCCGATTGGCGATAGATCTCGCCCGCCTTGGGGTCGAACCCGAGCGCGATGAGGCTCAGCAGGTACTCGCGGGTATGGCGGGCGATCTCGTCCCACGAGAGTCCCCGAGCGCTGTGGGCCTCCATGTCGGCGATCAGCGCGTAGGCGTCGCCGCCCTGCCGTTGATGCCAGACGATCTCGTCGATGACGAGTTTGTGGCCGACGTGCGGGTCGCCGGTCGGCATCCAGCCCGAGAGCACGGCGAACTCGTCGTCGTTCGCCATCGCGCGCGCGACGCGATCGTACCCTCGATGGCCGAAGATGACCCCGCGACGCATCAGGTAGTGCGGACTCGGCACGTCGGGCAGCACGTCGTCGAACTCCTCGATGCCGAACTCCTCGAAGAGCTTACGGTAGTCGGCAACGGTCGACGATCCCCACGGGTCGAGCGTCGTCTCGTCGGCTCCAGTCGCTGTGCCACCATCCGTTCGGGGTGGCTGGTCCGGCGCTCGTCGGTCGTCCGCGGGCTGTGGGTCGGTCATGGTGTGATTCGCTCGACGGCGAGCCAGTCGATGTCACCGTTCGTGTCGGTCAGCGCAAAAGCCATTCGCTTGTGGACCCCGCCAGCCAGCCGCACGTCGAGCGAGAGTTCGCGCGGCCCGAAGGCGTACTCCGCAGGCAGGACGTGCACCAGAAACTCCGAATGACCGAGGTTCTCGACCGACTCGACGTCCGCGTACGTCCGGAAGTCCGCGCCGAACTTGAACCCGGTTTTGGGGACGAGTCCCTCGGAGCGGAGCGTCGCGTAGACCGCAAGCCGGCGGTCGAATCGCTCACCCTCGACCGTCCGACCGCGCTCGACGACCGTTTCGGCTCCGCCGTCGAGGGTGAGCACCCCCTCCTGGGCGAGAAATGCCGTCTCGACGAGCGAGAGCTGGAGCGGGCCACCCTCGGCCCCGCGACCGGCGAGGCGCTGACCGTAGAACGCCCGTTCGTAGAGGTCTTCTGGAGGGTTCCAGAGCACTGTTCGGTCCTCCAGCAGGTCGGCGTCGATCCCGGTCGGGTGGTCGTAGTCGGTCCGTCCCACCATTTCGGGGCGTGAGGTGTCGAGATAGGTGATCTCGCTCTCCTCGTCGACGACGGCGAGCACCACGCTCCCGAGATCGGTCGCCGGCACGGCCGCGCGCTCGCCGACGACGCGCACGCGGTAGGCGATTTCGTCGTCCCACGGTCCCTTGCCCTGCGGATAGACCACGAGGTCTGCGCCTGCTCGTGCGTCGTCGGTATCGACCCAACCCTCGCGCGCGGGCGAGAGGTAGAACCCGCGCTCGCGGAAGTCCTTGTAGACGAGAAATCGGACCACGCAGTCGGTTGCGGCGAGAAATTTTGCC
The DNA here is from genome assembly GCF_000755245.1 of Halococcus sediminicola. Classification (NCBI taxonomy): domain Archaea; kingdom Methanobacteriati; phylum Methanobacteriota; class Halobacteria; order Halobacteriales; family Halococcaceae; genus Halococcus; species Halococcus sediminicola. The sequence goes on from NZ_BBMP01000022.1 coordinate 287,504, forward strand.
AGGCCCATCCCGTCGACCGCGTCGAGATCGTCGCGAAAGAGCAGGTGGGCGGCCTCGACCGGCGCGAGCACGACGCCCGCGCCGTCGGGCCGGCCGTAGCCACTGGAGTCGTAGAACCGCTGGCGCGCGTCGCCGCCGACCCGGACGACGCCGCCGTCGAGCGTGCCTTCCATAGCGACAGCGGGTCGCGCGACGACAAGTCGCCTGCGGTCGATCGCGATCGACGAGACTCGAAACGGATCAGCCGGCGCGCTCGCAGGTCGCATCCAGACAGCGTCTTCCACCGCTCGTGTCGAACGCCGGCAGCCCACACTCACAGTCGCCATCGACGGTTCCGGAGGGGAACGAAAAGGCGGTCTCGCAGTCGGGATAGTTCTCACAGCCGGCGAGCAGCTGGCCGTTGCGGATGACACGGAGATCACCGTCGCAGTCCGGACAGCCCCACTCGCGGTCGGACGCTTCTTTCACTCGATCGTCGAGTGACTCACACTCGCGATCGACGCAGAGCGTGAACGCCCGCCCGCGCTCGGCGATCATCGTCGGCAGCCCGCAGTCGCGGCAGGCCCGATCGAGCACGTCAGCGCCTGCCGGCAGCCCGTAGCGCTCGTCGCAGTCGAGACACGTCACCGCACCCTTCGCGCGGACGAGCGCACCCTCGCAGTCGGGGCAGTCGCCCACGGGAGCGCCGGCGACGGAGGCGGGATAGCGCGCGAGTCCGTGCTCCTCGTTGGCGACCACGTCCAGGGACGACTCGCCGTCGGTGGCGGTCAGCGAGAACGTCCCGCTGCTCGTGCCCTCGTAGCTGAGCGTCTCGGGGCGAGTGAGCCACGCCGCGGGCTGGTAGCCATCGCGGTCGTGAATCAAAACCGTGTCGTCGGGTTTGATCACCACGACGACGTCGCCGCGCTGGTCGCATTCGCCGTCCTCGGTGACGGTGCAGTCGCCGGCGAAAACTCGGATGGCGTCCATGAGGCGGCTGGCCGCGGCTTCGTAGTTGAACCTATGCCCTCCTGTCGACGGAATCAGTCGACCCAGACGGTTCTCGTCTCGGCGATCGGGGCCAGCGGCAGGTCGGGAAAGACGATCTCGATCGAGAACTTGAGCGTGTCGGGATCGCCGCCGAAGACGGGCGCGGGGAGCGTTTCGGTACCCAAAAACGAACTCGTGTGCGTCATCTCGGTGTCGTTGACCGTCACGCGAAGCCCCGCACGCGCGCCGTCGCCGCCGTTCTCGACCGTGACCTCGCACAGTTCGTTCTCGCCGCGCGCGATGCGCTCGGGGAAGTCACCCCAGTCGATGGAGAGGACGGGAAGGTCGCGCGCGCTCTCGACGACCCGCTCGGCGACGCCCTCAGTGAGACCGGCGGCGACGAGTTCCTCGACACCTGCTTCGACCACGGCCGCCGGCGTTGCGATGCCCTCGTCGGCGAGTTTGCTCGCTCGGCCCGGGCCGACGCCGTCGATGGCGGTGAGCGCGACCGACTCCTCGCCGACACCGTTCTCGACGCGCGCGGCCACGCGACACGCGCGATTGGCCTCCCATTCCGAGCCGAAGCGATCCAGGAAGGCTCTGAGCGCCGCGAGCAGGCGCACGGCGTTCTGCCGGATGACCCACGCGTCGCTCCGGAGTTCACTCGGCGTCGCCGCGCGCGTGCTCGACGCGAGAATGGCGAGCACCTTTCGCCTGCCGGGGTCGAGGTCGCCGTGGCCGTCGAGCACGCTCTCGATCGCGTCGCGCTCGGCGCGGCGGGCGTTCACGCTGTCGAACTCGGCACTGCGGGCGACCGTCTCCAAGAGGGCGCTCGTCGTCGGGTCGGTGCCGGCGAGTTCGTGAAAACGGTGGGCGGTCGGCAGTCTGAGATAGTAGGCCGAAGCGAGCGTGCCCACTGGGGTTGCCGACACCGCGAGATCGTCGACGGCGACGAACCCGCGCTCTCTGAGACCCGAGAGCGTTTCGCGCACCCGCTCTTTCAGGTTCTCGACCGCATCGGTCTCGGAACTGTTCCGCGCGCGGACGAACGCGAACGTGGTTTCGAGCCAGTCCATCACGTCCGCGACGTCGTCGATGGTGCCCATCGCGATCTCGGCGTTGAGATGGGTGTCGAGGTCCGCGGCCAGATGCGAGTCGATCTCCGTGCCGTCGCGCAGCAGTCGCCGATATTTCTCGGCGTCGCTGCCGTCACAGACGACGTAGGCGTAGCCCGCGTCGTCGTAGCCCGGTCGGCCCGCCCGCCCGAGCATCTGGAGCACGTCGAGCGGACTCATGTCGACCTCGCCCTCCAGGGGATCGTGGTATTTCGTGTCGCGGATCACGACACACCGTGCGGGCAGGTTGACGCCCCACGCGAGCGTCGAGGTCGAGAAGAGCAGCTGTATCTTCCCCTCGCGGAACCACTGCTCGACGTGGTCCTTGTCCGATTTCGACAGTCCTGCGTGATGGAAGGCGACGCCGTCGAGCGCCGAATTGCGGAGGGTCTGGTTTTCGAGCACCTGCGTCTCGGTATGGAAATCGTAGTCGCCGCGCGCGCCGATGGGGACGTCCCGCGAGGCGAGTTCGTCGCGGGCCTTCTCGGCCGCACGCACGGTGTCCTGCCGGGAGGCGACGAAAACGAGGGCCTGTCCGTCGTCGCGGATGTGTTCTTCAGAGAGGTCGAGCGCGCGATACAGCCGGCGATACTTGTCGGCGAAGGCGTTCTCGCCGTGCGAATAGGTCCGCACGCCGGATTCGAGGTCCACAGGTCGATACTCCTCGCCGAAGTCGAACGTCGTCTCGGGGACGGCATCGAGCCACTCGGCGACCTCGTCGACGTTCGGCATCGTCGCAGACAGCGCGATGACGCGGGGATTCGCGAGCCGCCGGAGTCTCGAAACGGTGACTTCGAGCACGCTACCGCGCTTTTCGGAATCGAGCAGGTGGACCTCGTCGATGACACAGCAGGCCACATCGGTGATGAACCCGTATCGAGGCGAATCGTGCTTTCGCGTGGCCGAATCCACCTTCTCGGGTGTCATCACGAGGATGTCGGCGCGCTCCGCTCGACGGGGATTCAGGTCGCGCTCGCCGGTGACGACGTAGACCGAGTACCCCATGTTCTCGAAGCGCTCCCATTCGCTTTCCTTCTCGTTGGTGAGCGCGCGCAGCGGCGCGATGAACAGCGCAGTGTTTCCGGCTTCGAGACACTTGCAGATGGCGAGTTCGGCGAGCGCGGTCTTGCCCGATGCTGTGGGCGCGCTGGCGACGACGTTTTCGTCGCTACGGAGAATCGCCGGCAGCGCCTCGCGCTGCATCCGGTTGAACTCCTCGAAGGCGAAGGCGTCGGCGAACTCGGGGACCGCCTCGGCGACGTTCATGGAGGTCGCTCCCGGAAACGACTCCCACGAGCACGTCGTGAGCGGAGCGAAGCGACGGAGATCACGTGTGAGGAGGGTGAGGCTGCGGCGGTCAAAGGCGTTTCCGTACCGCATCGCAACGGTGAAGCGTCGAACGAGGCGGCTATCCGTCGAAATCCGCGTCAGCGCCGTCGGCATCCGCGTCGGCACCGTCAGCGTCGGCATCAGCGCCATCGAAATCGGCGTCGGTGCCGTCCGAATCGCTATCGCGGTCGACACCATCGAAATCGCTGTCCGTGTCGCGGGTTTCGGTCGTATCCCGCCGAGGACTGTGCTCGCTCGCGGACGGGTCGCGTTCCGTGAGGTCGTCACCGGCGAGGTAGAGATAGATCGGCGGGAGGAGATAGGCCACGATGGCGACGGCAACGAACCACTGCTCGAAGTACGCGAGCAAGCCGAAGCCCGTGAGCGCCGCCGTCGCCGCCGCGTGAATGCCCGTGCGCCGTTTCGTGTACTGCCGATAGTACTCCCACCCCCGACGAAGCCGTCCCGCGCTCGACGCCGTACTCATGAGTGGACTACCGTCGCCGGCGTAATCAGTGTGTTCGCTGCGAGGTCAGTCGGCGGTGGCGCGCTCGCTCGCACGCCGGAGCATCCCACTCCCCGTCTCGCGGTGATAGTAGAGCCAGAGACCGACGGCGGCGGCGATATTGGAGAGCGTCACGGCCCAGAAGACGGCGACGATACCCACACCCAGCAGAACGCCGGCCCCGGCCGCAATGGGGAGGCGAACGGCCCAGAACTGGAGCAGCGTGGCGACGAAACTCGTCCGAGTGCGCCGCGCGCCGTTGAAGCCTGCCTCGAAGAGATAGGCCGCGCCGATGGCCGGATAGCCGTAGGCGAGGATTCTGAGGTACTCGACCGTGAGATCGAGCGCGCGGTCGGTCAGCGCGGGGGCGAACGCGGTGGCGATAGGTACTGGAGCGAGCCACTGGAGGACGCCGACGACCGCGAGACCACCCGCGGCGATACCGACCCCGAGATACGTCGCCCGGCGAGCGCGGTCCGGCCTTTCGGCCCCGAGGTTCTGGCCGACGACGCTCTGGGCCGCTTGTTGTAACCCGATCGCCGGGACGAACGCGATGGCGGCGATACGCGCGCCGACCGAATAGGCGGCGAGACCGGCCGCCCCGCCGGCGGTGAACGCCACGGAAACGACGAGCACGCGGACGATCTGCCGGACCGCGCCCTGTCCGGCGACCGGCGCGCCCACGTCGAGCAGTTCGCGGAGTTCGTCGAGGTCGACGACCGCAGTCGCGCGCGAGTACATCCAGCCGTTCCGTCCCCGAAGAGCGAGCGCCGCTGCGAGGGCGAACCCGGCACCGAAGCCGGCGACCGTGGCCAGCGCCGCGCCCCGCACCCCGAGCGCCGGCGCGGGCCCCCAGCCGAAGATCAACACCGGGTCGAGCGCGAGGTTCACGCCGACGGTGGCGATTGAAACATAGAGCGGCGCGCGCGAGTCGCCCCACCCGATGAAGGTCGCCTCGATGGCGTCGCTGGCCCCCGCGAGCGGCAGCCCGACCGCCAACACCGCGAGATAGGTCGCCGCGAGGCTCGTGACCGCTCCACCGGTGGCGGGCCGAGCGAGCGTGAGGAGATCGGTCAGCGGGCGCGCGCCGAAGACGAGGAGTGCACCGCCGACGACGGCCAGTCCGACGGCGAGCCAGAGGCCGGTGAAGGCGGCCCGGCGCGCGGCAGAGGTATCATCGCTGCCTACCCGCTGGGAGACGAGAATTTGGGTGCCGACGAACGGCGCGGTGATGACGAGCGCGAACGCGAGCGCGACGACGGGCAGGGCGAGTCCGACGGCGGCGACGGCGGTCGAACTCAACCGACCGAGCCAGAACAGGTCGATCACCTGCTGGACGACCTGTACGAGGTTCTGAACCAACAGCGGGGCCGCGAGCGCGACCAGCGCTCGCGGGAGCGACCCCTCGGTGATGTCCTCCGGCGAGACGTCGAGCATGTGTAGTTATCGCGCGGCTTCGTAGTTAATCGTTCGTGTAGACGGACAGAAAGCGAGGGGCGATTCGAAAAACCGGTCGCGGGATTACTCGTATTCGCCCTTGTCGACGTCGGGTTCGGGCTGGACGGACATCCCGACGCGCTGCTGGGGGACGAAGTGCGCGAGGTCGGTCGTCGTGATGATGCCGACAGGTTTGCCGTCTTCGGTCACGGGCAACTTCTTGACGGTGTTCTTACCCATTCGCTCCCCGGCGTCACCCACGCTGTCGTCCGGACGGATGGTGACGACCGGGTCGGACATCAGTTCGGCGACCGTCGTCTCGGTCGGGTCGAGACCCTCGGCGACGCTGCCGACGACGTCCGTCTCGGTGACGATGCCTTCGATGCGTTCCTCGCCGACGACGAGCGAGCCGATACCCTGCTCGGTGAGCGCGCGGGCGGCCACGGCGACCGTCGTCTCGCCGGCGACCGTTCGGACCGGTGTCGTCATGATCTCGTTCACGGATGTGTCCTTCATTTTCGTGTGATGGCTCTCGCTCGCCGGACTTAACCGTAATGGTCGTTCCGGCAAGATTCGTTCGAACCGACGAACCGCACGCTTTTGCCGGGCGAACCCCGAGGGCGAGTATGAGTCGCGTGCGCAAGCCCGAGTGGCTGAAGACCCGCCCGCCGTCGGGCGAGCAGTTCACCGACATCAAGCACACACTGCGCGAACGCGACCTCCACACCGTCTGCGAGGAAGCCAACTGTCCGAACATGGGCGAATGCTGGTCCGGACGGGACGGACCGGGAACGGCGACGTTCATGCTGATGGGCGAGCGCTGCTCGCGTGGCTGCAACTTCTGTGACGTCGAAACCGGGGGGATGAGCGCGCTCGACCCCGACGAACCCGCGAACGTCGCCGACGCCGTCGCCGAGATCGGTCTCGAATACGTCGTCCTCACCAGCGTGGACCGCGACGACCTCGACGACTACGGGGCCGCCCATTTCGCGCGCACCATCGAGGCCATCAAGGAGCGCGATCCCTCGATTCTCGTGGAAGTCCTGATTCCGGACTTCCAGGGCGAACCCGAGTTAGTCCGAAAGATCATCGACGCCGGTCCCGACGTCATCGCCCACAACATCGAGACCGTCGAACGCCTCCAGTGGCCCGTCCGCGACCGCCGGGCGAACTACGACCAGTCATTATCAGTTCTCGAACAGGTCGAACGGGAATCGGAGATCCACACCAAAACGTCGATCATGCTCGGCGTCGGCGAGTACGACCACGAGGTCTATCAGACCCTCTCGGATCTGCGGGAGGCGGACGTCGACGTCGTGACGCTCGGCCAGTACCTCCAGCCGTCGCGCTCGCATCTCGACGTCTCCTCGTATGTGCATCCCGACAAGTTCACGACGTGGCGGGCGGTCGCCGAGGAGGAACTCGGCTTTCTCTACTGTGCGAGCGGACCGATGGTCCGGTCGTCGTACAAGGCCGGCGAACTGTTCGTCGAGGCCGTCCTACGGGAGGGGCAGTCGGTCGAGGGGGCACGGCGGTCGGCGCGGGCGGCCTCGCAGTCGGCCTGAGAGTCGTGGCTCTCGGCGGGTGGGACTCAGACGCGTGTTTTCAGTTCGATGCGATAGCCGAACGGGTCGACGACGTAGAGCGAGGCTGCCTCCCCGGTCGCCCCGCGCGGTGCGGCGAGTTCGTCGTCGATTTCCACACCCACCTCGTCGAGGCGCGAGCGAACCGTGTCGATCGGTTCCTCGACGACGACGCAGAAGTGATCGAAGTTCGTCGCCGTCGGCGCGTCGAACTCGTCGGTCGGCCAGAGGTGGACGACCGCGGTCGCCGACAGCCGCACGTCGAGAAACGGTTTTTCACCCGTCTCGTGGAGGGTGTCTTCGATACCGAAGCCGAGTTGCTCGCCGTAGAACGTCCTCGCGGCGTCGGCCCCGTCGGCCGGGATGCGGAGGTTGACGTGGTCGAGATGTCGTGCGTTCACACGTCCGAGTCCATCGTCACATCGCAAAAAGGTTGAATGAGTGTGGTCGCCTCGCTCCCCGACACCTCGCACCGATATGGTCGGCGTTCGCGCCGTTCCCTGCCGATAGGACAATTGTGGAACGATCGCGATTCGGGAACGGTAGCGACTGCCATCGCCGGAAGCGGACGGCCACGACGGACTCGTGGCGTCGGCGAACTGTGGATCGACGACAACGACGACCGGTGGCGGCGGGTCGATGTTCCGGTTCCCACGGATGGAAAGCGATAGTTGACGAAATCGGTGTTTTTCGTGTGTGAAACGTATGCACGGACGATTTCGTGCGTGCGAACGGCAAGAATGGCAGCCACAAAAACCCTTTTACAAAAAGAATATAACTGCGGCAATCGATGGTGTGGATATGTCATCGAGGTGGCTCCGCCCGTGAGCACGCTACAGCACGACCCCGGTGAGCGAATCGAGATCCTCGACGAGGACGGAAACGTCCGCGACGGCGCGACGGTGCCCGACGTGAGCGACGAGTTGCTCGTCGAGATGTACCGCGAGATGCGGCTGGTGCGCCACTTCGACCAGCGCGCCGTCTCGCTCCAGCGACAGGGCCGCATCGGCACGTATCCGCCGCTATCGGGTCAGGAGGGGGCACAGGTGGGGAGCGCCCACGCGCTCGCCGATGACGACTGGCTCTTTCCGAGCTATCGCGAGCACGGCGCGTCGCTCATCAAGGGGTTCTCGCTCGAACGAACGTTGCTCTACTGGATGGGTCACGAGGTTGGCTACGGCGAGGACGACGCCAACATCTTCACGCCCGCGGTGCCGATCGCCTCCCAACTCCCCCACGCCGTGGGCGCGTCGTGGGCCTCGAAATTGAAGGGCGAGGAGAAAGCCTTCCTCTGCTATTTCGGCGACGGCGCAACCAGCGAAGGGGACTTCCACGAAGCGATGAACTTTGCCGGGGTGTTCGACACGCCCACCATCTTCTTCTGTAACAACAACCAGTGGGCGATTTCCGTGCCCCGAGAACGCCAGACCGCGAGCGCGACGCTCGCCCAGAAGGCCGACGCCTACGGCTTCGAGGGGATTCAAGTGGACGGGATGGACCCGCTGGCGGTCTATCAGGCCACGACGAAAGCCATCGAGAAAGCCAAAGATCCCGACGAGGACGAGAAGCGGCCGACGATGATCGAGGCCGTCCAGTACCGCTTCGGCGCACACACGACCGCCGACGACCCCTCGGTCTATCGGGAGGACGACGAGGTCGAGGAGTGGAAGCGAAAGGACCCGATTCCACGGCTGGAGGCGTATCTCGAAGGGGAGGGAATCCTCGACGACGAGCGCATCGCGGCCATCGAAGATGACGTCGAAAGCGACGTCGCGGACGCCATCGACGCCGCCGAGGCGCGCGAGCGACCCGACCCGGAGGAGATGTTCGCCGACGTCTACGCGGAGATGCCCAAACGGCTCGACCAGCAGCTACAGTACCTGAAACGACTGCGCGAGGACCACGGCGACGGGGAGCTTCTCGAATGAGCACGACACAACAAGAACGGACCGAAGAGGGGGAGACACAGAGCCTGACGCTCGTCCAGGCGGTGCGCGACGGGCTCCACGGCGAGATGAGTCGGGACGAAGACGTGCTCGTACTGGGTGAGGACGTCGGCAAAAATGGAGGAGTCTTCCGCGCCACGCAGGGTCTCCACGACGAGTTCGGCGACGAGCGGGTCATCGACACGCCGCTGGCCGAATCCGGCATCGTCGGGACATCCATCGGCATGGCCGCTTACGGGATGAAACCCGTCCCCGAGATTCAGTTCCAGGGGTTCATCTATCCGAGTTTCAACCAGATCGTCTCGCACGCAGCACGGCTCAGGAACCGCTCGCGCGGGCGGTTCACCTGCTCGATGGTGATTCGCGCGCCCTACGGCGGCGGCATCCGCGCGCCCGAGCACCACTCCGAGTCAAAGGAGGCGTTCTTCGTCCACGAGGCGGGTCTCAAAGTGGTGATTCCGAGCACGCCCTACGACACCAAGGGACTGCTCGCCGCCTCGATCCGTGACCCCGATCCCGTCCTGTTCCTCGAACCGAAACTCATCTATCGGGCCTTCAGAGAAGAGGTTCCCGACGAGTCCTATACCGTCCCGCTCGGCGAGGCCGCCGTCCGCCGGGAGGGTACTGATGTCTCGGTGTTCACGTGGGGCGCGATGACCCGCCCGACGATGGACGCCGCCGAGAACCTCGCCGAGGAGGGCATCGACTGCGAGGTCGTCGATCTCCGAACCCTCTCGCCGCTCGACGACGAGGCGATCGTCGAGTCGTTCAAGAAGACGGGGCGTGCGGCGGTCGTCCACGAGGCCCCCAAGACCGGCGGACTGGCCGGCGAGATCACCGCCACGATCCAGGAGGAGGCGCTCGTGTATCAGGAGGCACCGATCACGCGCGTCACGGGCTTCGATACCCCGTTCCCGCTGTACGCGCTCGAAGATTACTATCTCCCCGAGGCCGCCCGCATCGAGGACGGTATCCGGGAGGCCGCGGAGTTCTGAATGGTCCGCGAGTTCGAACTCCCCGACGTGGGCGAGGGGGTCGCCGAGGGCGAGATCGTCGAGTGGCTCGTCGAGGAGGGCGACCCGGTCGAGGAAGACCAACCCGTCGCCGAGGTCGAGACCGACAAGGCGGTGGTGGAGGTTCCGTCCCCCGTCAACGGCAGCGTACAGGAAATCCACGCCGACGCGGGCGAGATGGTGCCGGTCGGCACAGTGATCATCACTTTCGCCGAGGAGGGTGACGCCGAGAGCGACGCGGCGACGAGCGCGGAGGAGTCGGCCGAGATGCGGACCGACACCGCGACCGAGGCGGGTCCCAACGAGGAGGGTGAAACGGGGTCGGCCGAGGAGACATCGACCCCGAACGGGCGCGTCTTCGCCGCCCCGAGCGCGCGGCGGTTGGCGCGCGAGCTCGGCGTCGATATCGGTACTGTCGAGGGGTCCGGTCCCGGCGGCCGGGTGAGCGAGCACGACGTGCGTGCGGCGGCCGAAAGCGGAGAAGAGGGAGAGGGCAGCGGGGCGGCCGAATCGTCCGAACCGGCCGCCACGCGCGTCGAGAGCGAGGCGGACTCCGTTGGCAGTGGTGTGGCACAATCGTCATCCGCGAGCGGGTCGATGGCGGGCGAATCGGCGGCCGACCGCGATCGCACCCTCGCCGCACCCGCGACACGGAAGATGGCCGCAGACGTTGGAATTGACATCGACAGCGTGCCGACCGACGAGGAGCGCGACGGCGAGGCGTTCGTCACGCCCGCAGCCGTCGAGTCCTACGCCGAAAGCCAGCAGGCCGCACAGGATGCGGACAGGGCCGCACTCGCGGAATCGAAGGAGGAAGAGCGGATTCCGTACCGTGGGGTTCGTCGGACCATCGGCGAGCAGATGGCGCGCTCGAAGTACACCGCGCCCCACGTGACCCACCACGACGAGGTGGACGTCACCGCGCTCGTCGAGGCGCGGGCCGACCTCAAGGAGGTGGCCGCCGAGCAGGGCATCAGCCTCTCGTACATGCCCTTCGTCATGAAGGCCTGTGTGGCCGCACTGCGCGAGTTCCCGATGGTCAACGCCATGCTCGACGAGGAAAACGAGGAGATCGTCCAGAAGAACGACTACAACATCGGCGTGGCGACCGCGACCGACGCCGGCCTGATGGTGCCCGTAGTGCACGGGGCCGACGAGAAGAACCTGCTCCAGCTCTCCTCGGAGATGAACGAACTGATCGAGAAGGCCCGCGAGCGCTCGATCAGCAGGAGCGAGATGCAGGGCGGCACCTTCACCATCACAAATGTGGGAACTATCGGCGGCGAGTACGCGACGCCCATCCTCAACCACCCCGAGGTGGCGATCCTCGCGCTCGGGGCGATCAAGGAGAAACCCAGAGTCGTGGACGACGAGATCGTTCCCCGCAAGGTGATGACGCTCTCGCTGTCGATCGATCACCGCGTCATCGACGGGGCGATCGCGGCGCAGTTCACCAACCGCGTCGAGGAGTTCCTCGAAAATCCACAGTTGCTGCTGTTGGAAGCGTAATCCGGCCGCGAGACCCACTCAATTTTTCACACCTGCGCGTCTCTCGCCGCTATGGTCGTTGGAGACGTCACGACGGGCACGGAACTGCTTATCATCGGCGCGGGTCCGGGCGGATACGTCGCCGCCATCCGCGCGGGCCAGTTGGATCTTGACGTCACGCTGGTCGAGAAGGAAGCATATGGAGGAACCTGCCTGAATCACGGCTGCATCCCTTCGAAAGCACTCATCTCGGCGACCGACGTCGCCCACGATGCCGGTGAGGCCGAGGCGATGGGCATCTACGCCGACCCCGCGGTGGACCTCGCGGGGATGGTGAGCTGGAAGGACGACATCGTCGACCAACTCACCGGCGGCGTCGAAAAGTTGTGCAAGGCAAACGGCGTGAACCTCGTCGAGGGGCGTGCGGAGTTCGCCGGCGAGAACAAAGTCCGGGTCGCTCACGGCGGCGAAGGCCAGGGTTCCGAGACCATCGAGTTCGAGCACGCTATCGTCGCCACCGGCTCGCGGCCGATGGCAATCCCGAACTTCGAATTCGACGGCGAACACATCATCTCCTCGCGCGAGGCGCTCGCGCTCGATGCAGTACCTGAAAGTCTCGTGGTCGTCGGCGCGGGCTACATCGGGATGGAACTCTCGACTGTCTTCGCCAAACTCGGCACCGACGTGACGGTCGTGGAGATGCTCGATTCGGCGCTGCCAGCCTACGAAAACGATGTCGCGCGCGTCGTCAAGAGCCGCGCCGAGGAGTTAGGTATCGACTTCTACTTCGGCGAAGGGGCGAGCGAGTGGGAGGAATCGGGCGACGGCATCACCGTCAGAACCGAAAACGAAGAAGGGGAGGTCTCGGAGTTCGGCGCGGAGAAGGCGCTCGTCGCGGTCGGGCGCGAACCCGTCACGGACACGCTGAACCTCGATGCCGTGGGTCTCGCGACCGACGAGGGCGGCTTCCTCGACACGGACGACCGCGCACGGACAGATGTGGAAAGCGTCTTCGCCGTCGGCGACGTCGCCGGCGAGCCGATGTTGGCCCACAAGGGGATGAAGGAGGGCGAGGTGGCCGCCGAGGTCGTCGCGGGCGAGCCGTCGGCGCTCGACTATCAGAGCGTGCCCGCGGCGGTGTTCACCGACCCCGAAATCGGGACTGTCGGGATGACCGAGAGCGAGGCCGAGGAGGCGGGCTTTTCGACAGTGGTGGGCGAGATGCCGATGCAGGCCAGCGGGCGCGCGCTCACACTCGGCGAGAGCGACGGATTCGTCCGCGTGGTCGCCGACGACGATGCCGGGTTCGTCCTCGGCGCGCAGATCGTCGCGCCGGAGGCCTCGGAGATGATCGCCGAGTTCGGACTCGCCATCGAGATGGGCGCGACACTCGAAGACATCGCCGCGACCATCCACACCCACCCCACACTCGGCGAGGCGGTCATGGAGGCCGTCGAGAACGCACGGGGCAAGGCGATTCACACGCTGAATCGGTGAGAGAAATTCGCGTGCGTTCGTGACTGTGGATGACGGAGCGTCGACCACGATGTCCGCCGGGTTTTTGTTCGGGTAGTTCTCACTGGGGGTATGAGCGGCTCCGAGGAGGACATCGAAGAACTGCGCGAGAAGAAACTCGAACAGCTGAAAGAACAACAGCAGGGCGGCGGGCAGAACGAGGAGGCCAGACAGGCCCAACAGGAACAGGCCGAAGCGCAGAAATCGGCCGTGCTCCGCCAGAACCTCACCGACGGGGCCAGACAGCGGCTCAACTCGGTGAAGATGAGCAAGCCGGAGTTCGGCGAGCAGGTCGAACAGCAGGTGTTCGCGCTCGCGCGCAGCGGCCGACTAGGCGACAAGATCGACGAAGACCAGATGCGAGAGCTTCTCCAAGAGCTCAAACCCGACCAGCAGAGCTTCGACATCAAACGGCGATAACGACCCGGCACTCGACGACCACCGGCTTCCGTTTTCGTGGCGCATTCCGTAAGGGTGAACACGCCGATACCGCCAACGGACAGTATGTACGACCGCATCAAGGGTTTTCGGGACTTCTATCCCGGCGCGATGAGCGCCCGGCGGGAAGCCATCGACGACATCGAGGAAATCGCCCGGCGCTACGGCTTCCGCGAGATCGGGACACCAGCGCTCGAACGCACGGAGATGTACGCCGACAAGAGCGGCGAGGAGATCGTCGAGGAACTATATAATTTCACCGACCACGGCGGCCGCGAGGTGGCGCTGACGCCCGAACTCACTCCCACTGTGGCGCGGATGGTCGTCGAAAAACAGCAGGAACTCGCCAAACCGATCAAGTGGGTCTCGACGCGCCCGTTCTGGCGCTACGAGGCGGTCCAGCAGGGTCGTTTCCGCGAGTTCTATCAGACGAATGTGGACATTTTCGGCTCGTCGGAACCGATCGCCGACGCCGAGATCCTCGCCTACGCCGCCGACGCGCTCACCGAACTCGGTCTCACCGTCGATGACTTCGAGTTCCGAGTGAGTCATCGCGACATCCTCGGGGGGTTGTTGGAGTCGTTCGACGCCGACATCGACACCGAGGCGGCCATCCGGGCGGTCGACAAGCGCGACAAGCTTGCCGTCGGCGAGTATCGCGCGCTGCTCGGCGACGCGGGCCTCTCGGAGTCGCAGGCCGAGGAGTTCGACGCCCTGCTCGACACCGACGAGGAGAATCTGGACGACCTCGTGGCCGCCGCCGAGACCGAGCGCGTCGAGCGCGCGGTCGGGAACCTCCAGGACGTACTCGACGCGACTGCGGATCTCGGCGCGCGCGAGTACTGCACGCTCTCGCTCGACACCGCACGGGGTCTCGATTACTATACGGGAGTGGTCTTCGAGTGTTTCGACACCACCGGCACGGTGGGCCGGTCGGTGTTCGGCGGCGGGCGCTACGACGACCTCATCGAGGGGTTCGGCGGCCAGCCGACGCCCGCGGTTGGCGTCGCGCTCGGGATGGCGACCCTCTCGCTGCTCTGTGAGCGCGCCGGCGTCTGGCCCGCAGAGACCACGACAACGGATTACTACGTCCTGCAGGTGGGCGACACCCGCGAGACCGCCGCCCGCATCACGCGCGACCTGCGCGAACGCGGTCACGTCGTCGAGACCGACATCGCCGGCCGGAGTTTCGGCGGACAGTTGGAATACGCCGACTCGATCGGTGCCGAAACGACCGTGATCGTCGGTGAGCAGGACCTCGCCGACGGGAACGTGACGGTCAAGCGGATGGATTCGGGCGAGCAGCGACAGGTGCCGGTCGCGGAGTTCCCCGAGGACTGATGCCGTCGGTCAGAAACGGCTCTGAATGGGTCGATTCGGTCGCGTCCCGTTTCGAAAAGTCCGACCGACAGAGACGGTCAGTCCTGAGCGGCCGACGCGGCTGGACCGGCGGAGTCGCCACCGACCGCGACCGTCTCGGAGACCTGCGTGTAGACGAGCACGAACCCGAGGGCGGCGAGCACCGCGCCGAAGGCGAAGGGCGTGACGTAGCCGAATCGCACCAGAAAGCCCGACGTGAGCGGACCGATGGCGGTGCCGAGACCGAACGACATCGTGAGCACCGATAGCTGCGTGCCCGACGCGCCCTTGCTCGCGAGGTCGCCCGCGAGCGCGAGCGCCGGCGCGAACACGAGCGCACCCGCGATGCCCTGCGCCGAGCGCGCGAGGATCATCTCCCACGGCGCGACCACCAGTCCCTGTGCGAGCGTGGCCGGCACGAGCAGCGCCAGTCCGACGAGGATGAACGGCTTGCGACCGTATCTGTCACTCGCGCTGCCGATGGGTGCCTGAAAGAGCACCTGCATCAGGACGAACGCGGCGAACTCGATGCCGAACAACTGTGCGCCCTGCCCGAGGCGGGCGTTGACTTGCGGTTCGATGGCCGACAGCAGCGCGATGCCGACCGCCATGAACAGCGAGGCGACCCCGAGAGTGAAGACGGGGTCGAGCAGTCCCTCCGAATCGTGGTCGAACACCGCTATCGAGGTGTCCTCGTCGTCGACGGAGCGCTCGATGTCGGGGTCGTGGACCAGGAGCGTGACGAGCACGAAACTCACCACCGCCGAGACGGTGGCGATGTAGAAGGCCGCCTCGAAGCCCGTTATCGAAAACCCGAGCAGGGAATACGGACCGCTACCGATGACCGACCCGGCGACGATGGGACCGGTCCCGAACCCCAGCAGACGGAAGGTGTTGAACGTGCCCATATTGCCACCACGGCTCTTGTCGTCGGCGAGTTCGTTGACCAGCGCGATCGTCGCCACGATGGTCA
Organism: Halococcus sediminicola; assembly: GCF_000755245.1. Classification (NCBI taxonomy): domain Archaea; kingdom Methanobacteriati; phylum Methanobacteriota; class Halobacteria; order Halobacteriales; family Halococcaceae; genus Halococcus; species Halococcus sediminicola. The sequence goes on from NZ_BBMP01000022.1 coordinate 303,174, forward strand.
ACGATGCGCCGATACCCTGTGCGGCCCGGATCGCGAGCAGCATCCAGTAACTCGACGCCAGCGAGTAGGTGAAGTTCGCAACCGCGAGCAGCGCCAACCCGCCGAGGACGAACGACTTTCGCTTGCCGAGTTTGTCCGACAGGCGGCCGGCGAACGGCTGGAGCGCGCTGTTGAAGAAGCCAAACGCCGAGAGGATCAGCCCCGTGAGCAGCGAGACGCCGAGTCCACCCGCCCCGCCCTCAATGGTGCCACTGGCGATGTAGAGCGGAAGGACGACGATGAGAAAGGAGTTGCCCACCGCGTCGGCCATCCGGGCGATGGCCAGCGCGAGCACCTCGCGGTTGATGCCGAGGTACTCGTTGGCGGTGCTCACTGACTCCCCGCGCGCCTGGACCGCGCCGTTCCGACGGACGACCGTCTTTCGATTCGGTAGATCGGTTCGGAGAACATCTGTCTGACTGACCAGTTAGCGCCGTGTGTGTATGAATCCTTCGGCCGGACTTGCTCCGACGGAGCGAAGGCCACCGGGACGAAACGAGGGACGATGCGCGCGTTCCGACTCGCCTACGACGGCCGCCCGTTCTACGGCTTTCAGCGCCAGCCGACGGTCCCGACGGTCGAGGGCGTCCTCTTCGACGGATTCCGCGAACTGGGCGTGTTCGGTTCGGACGAGCGAAAGCCGCCGGGCTACGCCGCCGCGGGACGAACCGACAGGGGCGTCTCGGCGGTCGCCCAAACCGTCGGCGTCGAGTCACCGGAATGGCTCACGCCGCGGGCGCTCAACGGCGTACTTCCAGGGACGGTCCGTGCGTGGGCACACGCCGACACTGGGGGATTCCACGCCACCCACGACGCCGTCGCGCGCGAATACACCTACCATCTCCACGCCCCGAAAGTAGATGTCGAGCGGGCGCGCGCCGCGCTGAGACGGCTCTCGGGCGGCCACGACTTCCACAACCTCACGCCCGACGAACGAAACACCGTTCGCACGCTCTCGACCGAACTCGAACGCGACGGCGATTTTCTGGTCGTGACCCTCCGTGCGGGCGGCTTCTCGCGCCAACTCGTTCGCCGAGCCGTCACGCTGGTCGGGTCGGTGGCGACCGGCGACGCGTCACTCCCGAAAATCGATCGCGTGCTCTCGACAGAGGAATTATCGGGAGCGGAGGGCATCGCGCCCGCACCGGCCGCACCGCTCGTCCTCACTGGGGTTTCCTATCCGGACCTCGACTTTCACATCGACGAGGAAGCCGCCGCGAGCGCACGGGACGTCTTCGAGGAGACACGCATCGCAGCCGCGACGCGGGCGCGTGTCGCCGGCGACATCGGAACGCGACTCAGGTGACAGGAGTTACTGGAAATCGTGATGGGCGGGTTCATCGGTGTTCACCCGGTCGAGGGTCGTCCCGCACCACTGGCAGAACTCCAACTCCCCTTCGACCGGCCGACCGCAGTCGGGACAGACGGTCATCGCCTCGCCCGCACTCCGGAGCCGGAGGAGGTAGTTGTTGACGACGGCGAGTCGGTAGGCGTCGAGCACGCTGAGCAGCGAGACGGCGAGCAGCGGCGCGGCGTCGAGCCAGGCAAACGGGTGTCCCGAGACGAGCGCGTCAAGCGTCGCGTCCGGCACGAACAGCGTCGAGAGCATCGTGGCCCCGATCCAGCCGAGCGCGCGGAGCCACCGCCGGAGGTAGAGATGGCCGAACGCGGGCGCGATGGCCGACAGCAGCGCCGCGAGCCACGGTCGTTTCCGTGAACGAGTCTGCACCATACCTTGACTGAACAGTTATTCACTATTCAGTCTTTCGCTTACCTCGCCCGCCCCACCGGTTTGAGAAAGTTTACACCGCTCGACCGCCCGGTTTCGTCCATGAGTTCGGTTCCCGAACGCAGCGACATCGACACCGAGTACACGTGGGACCTGTCGAACCTCTACGCCACCGACGAGGACTGGGAGGCGGCCTACGAGGCCGTCGAGGAGGGTATCGCGGACCTCGAAGCCTACGAGGGACGGGCGACCGCGGACGGTGAGACCCTGCTCGAAACGCTCGAAACGCGCGAGGAGCTGTTCAGGAAGCTCTCGAACGTGGTCTCGTACGCGCGGATGCGCCGCGACGAGGACACCACCGACCAGCAGTATCAGGCGCTCACAGCGCGCTCACAGTCGCTGGCGGCCGACGCATCGAGCGCGGCGAGCTTCATCGACCCCGCGCTCCAAGAGTGCACGCGCGAGGAGTTGGACGCGATGACCGAGGAGGAGCCGGCGCTCGAAACCTACGACCACTACTTCGACGACGTGTTACGGATGAAACCGCACACCCGGTCGGCGGAGATCGAGGCGCTGCTCGCCGACCTCGGCGAGGTGACGGGCGCGGCCAGCGAGGTCTACGGGATGCTCACGAACGCCGACATGGAGTTCCCGACCGTCGAGGATCCGGACGGGGAAGCCGTCGAGATCTCGCTGAGCAACTTCACGAAGCTCCAGAAACGGCCCGACCGCGCCTTCCGACGGGAAGTCTACGAACAGTTCTACGACGAGTGGGAGGAGGTACGCAACGCGGTCGGGGCGGCCCACCGCAACAGCGTCAAGGCCGACGTGAAGCTCGCCGACGCTAGAGACTACGACACCGCACGCGAGGCCGGCCTCGACGGCGCGAACATTCCCGTGGAAGTGTACGATACGCTGGTCGACACCGTGCGGGGGAACCTCGACGTCCTCAATCGCCACGCCGACCTCAAGCGCGAGCGCCTCGGCGTGGAGGAGTTGCGGATGTGGGACCTCTACATGCCGATGGTCGATTCCGAGAGTCCCGACGTGTCCTACGAGGATGCCAAAGAGCACGTCACGGCGGCGGTCGCGCCGCTGGGTGAGGAGTACCAAGAACAGCTCGCCGAGGGACTCGATTCACGGTGGGTCGACGTCTACGAGAACCGGGGCAAACAGTCAGGGGCCTATTCGGGCGGAACCTACGACTCGCAGCCGTACATCCTGATGAACTACCAGGACGACATCGCCTCGATGTACACGCTCGCCCACGAACTCGGCCATTCCCTGCATTCGGAGCTGGCGAGCGAGGCCCAGCCCTACGTCTACGGCGACTACGAGATCTTCGTCGCCGAGATCGCTTCGACGGTGAACGAAGCGCTACTGACCCAGCACCTGCTCGACACCGTGGAAGACGAGTCCTTCCGCCGCCACGTCCTGAACGAGTATCTCGAACGGTTCCGCGCGACGCTCGTCCGCCAGACGATGTTCGCCGAGTTCGAGATGGAGACCCACGACCTCGCCGAGGAAGGCGAGGCGCTCACGCCCGACCGCCTCGACGACATCTATGGCGGTCTCAAATCTGATTATTACCGAGATGCGGCGGTCGACGACCGCATCGCCCGCGAGTGGATGCGAATCCCCCACTTCTATCGGCCGTTTTACGTCTATCAGTACGCGACCGGCATCTCGGCGGCGGTCGCACTCGCCGAGCGCATCCGCGCCGAGGGCGAGGACGCCGCGAAGCCCTATCGGGAGTTCCTCGCGTCGGGGTCGCACGGTTATCCAATCGAACTACTCCGCGAGGCGGGCGTCGACATGACCGACGCGGGGCCGATCGAGGCGGCCTTCGGGGCCTACGACGACGCCCTGACCGAGTTCGACGAGCTGGCATAAAGACCCCGAACCCAAAACCACTTTTAACGCAGGGACGTTATGAGGCACAACGAATGTCCCACAGTCCCTCCCTCCCCGACCGCCCACGACTGGACCTCGACCCGGAACTGAGCGACGACGAACGACTGAACGCGCTCGCCGAACACTTCGAGAGCGTCTCGGACGTGCACGACGAACTCGCCGAACGCCTCGACGAGGCCGAGACCGAGCGCGAGGAGCTATCGGACGAAACCGAGAAACTCCAGCGCGAGAACGAGGCGCTCAAGACCTCCTCGTTGTACGTCGCCACCGTCGAGGAACTCACCGACGAGGGGGCCATCGTCAGACAGCACGGCAACAACCAGGAAGTCCTCACGGAGGTTTCGCCGGCGCTCGCGGAGGACCTCGACAGCGGCGACCGCGTCGCGGTCAACGACTCGTTCGGCATCCAGCGCCCGCTCGACAGCGAGACCGACGTGCGCGCACAGGCGATGCAGGTGGAGAACCGCCCGGCGGTGAGTTACGCCGACATCGGCGGCATCGACGACCAGATTCGGGAAGTCAGGGAAGCCGTCGAGATGCCGCTACTCGACCCCGAACGGTTCGACACCGTCGGCATCGAACCGCCAACCGGCGTACTCCTCCACGGACCACCGGGCACGGGGAAGACGATGCTCGCCAAGGCCGTCGCCAACGAGACCGACGCGACGTTCATCAAGATGGCCGGCTCCGAGTTGGTTCGCAAGTTCATCGGCGAGGGCGCACGCCTCGTCCGCGACCTCTTCGAACTGGCCAGCGAGCACGAACCCGCCGTCATCTTCATCGACGAAATCGACGCCGTCGCCTCCGAGCGCACCGACTCGAAGACCTCCGGCGACGCCGAGGTCCAGCGGACGATGATGCAGCTCCTCTCGGAGATGGACGGGTTCGAAGAGCGCGGCGACATCTCGATCATCGCCGCGACGAACCGTTTCGACATGCTCGACCGAGCCATCCTCCGTCCCGGCCGGTTCGACCGGCTCATCGAGGTGCCCAAACCCGGCCCGGAGGGCCGCGAGAGGATCTTCGCCATCCACACGCGCGGGATGAACCTCGCCGAGGACGTCGACTTCGAGACGCTGGCGGAACTGGCCGACGAGTACAGCGGCGCGGAGATCGAGAGTCTCACGACCGAAGCGGGCATGTTCGCCGTCCGCGACGAACGCACCGAAGTCGGGATGAGTGACTTCGAGGACGCCTTCGCGAAGATCACCGAGGACGACACCGCCGCCGACCCGGTCGCCTTCCTCTGAAATCACAACGTTCACCGCCCGGTCGTCCCCGTTTCCACTATGCAGATTCGAATCGTCACTGGCACCGGTACCGGCCCGACGGCGATCGCGGCCTACGACGCCGCGCTCGCCGCCGCCGGCGTCCACAACTACAACATTACCACTGTGTCGTCGGTGATCCCCGACGACAGCACGCTGGAGGTGTGCGACAGCGCCCCGGATCTCGGACCGGTCGGCGAGCGCCTCACCGTCGTCGAGGCGCGCGCCACGAGCGGGGACAGCGAGGACGCGGCCGCCGGTCTCGGCTGGACAGTAACTGAGGAGGATCGTGGACTCTTCTACGAAGCCACGGGAACCGACCCCGAGACCGTCCGCGAGCGCGTGGCGGCGGGACTCGACTCCGGGCGTGCGCTCCGCGAGTGGACGTTTACCGACGAGCGGATCGTGACCTCGGCCGTGGAGGGTGGCGACGAGCCGTTCGCGACGGCGCTCGCGCTCGGCATCTACGGCGACAGCGAGCCGATATAGCGCGACCACTCGCCCGAAGCCGGCGCGCGTGCCGTCGACTGACGCGAACGGGAGGTTTTTCAGTGTGTCGGCCCTATGGCTGCTGTTCTTCTCATGAACGATAGCACACCGATGGGACCGAACGTCGACGCTGGCGACGCCGACATCTCGGTCGAACAGCGCCGGGCACTCCAGACCGGTCTCGACACCGTTGCCGCCCGCACTCGTGAGTACCTCCCCGACGAGTACGTCGTCGGCGCGCAGATAATCGCCGGGACGGACGGCCCGCAGGGCACGATCGCGGTCCAACCACCCGTGGGCGCGGCCGTCAGCGCCGGCTTCACACCGGATTTCGAGGATCTGAGCGAGGGTATCGCCGAAGAAGACAGAACCGAAGTCGCCAGACAGCTCGCCGCCAGCGCTGCGTTGCAGGTGAAGCAGGCAGTCTCGGACGCCATCGTCCCCGTCGCCCGGTAATCGTCGTCAGACGAGTTCAACGAGCACCACACCTTCGATTCGATTCCGTCCATCCGCTGCGGATGGTGATCGACGAAACACCGCTAGCCGGCAGTATCAGACGCAGCCGTTCGGCGGGTCGTAAAAGAGCGCGTAGCCGAGCGTCCCAAGTGCCGGCAGCGTGCCGATGGCGAGCGCCACAGAGACCGAAAGCGCCGAGAGTACGCCCGCCGCCCACCCCGCAAACAGCAGTACGGGAAGGACGATGAGCACGCAGTCGGCCGGCGCGACCGTCGGCCGGCGCTCGTGGACGGTTTCGACGACCGAATCCTCCGGATCGGACTGGCGTGAGCGGTTCATCGTGTCCCGAACGACGGCCGCCGGGTAATTAAATATTATTACTGCGCTGCGCGCGGCGCTATTTGCCCCAGAACGGGTCGCGCTGGCGCTGTTTGTCGAGGTAGACGTACAAGGCTTCGAGTTCGTCGGCCGGGATGTCGTCTTCGAGTTCCTGTTCGAGCACCTTGGCGTGCTTTTCGGGGATCTCCGACCAGAGTTCGTCACCTTCCTCGATCTGTCTCCCGACCGTCGGCCCGTCGATGGCGACGCTGACGCGCTCTCCCGCGCGGGCCTGCTCGACGTCCTCGCTCTGCTCTTGGATGCCCTTGACCTGCCCGCGGCGCTCGGGTTCGTTGCCCTCGAAATCCACGACGGTCGCGTTGCGTTTCAGCGTGCCCGTCATGACCTCGACGCCGACCACCGCGGGGTCGTTCTGGCGGAAGGTGTGGTCGGGCAGCAGGCGAAAGCGGGCCGGTCGGGAGATGTTTTCGAGGATGGTGTCCTGCTGGCTGCGCTCGCGCTCTTCGATGAACTCCTCGTACTCCTCGACCAGCCGATAGATGACGTCGCTCTCGAAGATGCGGACGTCACTCTCGTCGGCCTGTCGCTCGGCGTTGTCGAGCACATCGACTGAAAAGGCCAATACTGTTTCGTGGCGCTCCTCGTCGGCGGTGCTCGCCACCGTGACGTCCCGCGGCGCGACGTCGCCGACCTCGGCGCGGACGACGGGGATTTCGGCCTCTTCGAGCGTGTTCGCGACCGCCTCCAGACTCCCCAGCGTGTCGGCCTTGACCACGACGCCCTCCTCCTCGGTCGTGACGCCGATGGCCGCGAGTTCCTCGCGGACTTCCTGGACGACCTCCTCGCGCGAGCGGTCGCGCACGACGCGGACCGGTGCGCCGGCCATCGCGCTGTCCAGATCGGGCGCGGCGATCTTGAGGCCCGCCGCCGCGCTCACCGCGTCGACCTGCTCGAACCGCTTTTCGGTGCGGATCTCGGCGAGCGGGCGCGGCTGGAGCAGCGCGCGCACGTCGGTCACGATCGGGTCGCCCGTGCTCCCCACGACGACCGTGTCGTCGGCGCGGACGGTTCCATCGTAGAGCACCACGTCGATGGCAGTGCCGAATCCCTTCTGTTCTTTGACTTCGAGGACCGTGCCCGCGCCCGGTCCCTCGCTGTCGATGGCCATCGCGTCCTTGAGATAGCGCTGTGAGAGACCCATGAGCACGGTCAAGACGTCGGGGATCCCCTCGCCGGTCTCGGCGCTCGTGGGGACGACGCCGACGTTGTTGGCGAAGTTCTGGACGCGCCAGTACATATCGGCGGAGAAGTCGTGGTTGGAGAGTTCGCCGATGAGTTCGTACAGTCGTTCGTCGAGCATCTCGCGCGCGCGGTCCGATTGGGCGTCGTAACTCTCCTGAATCGGGGCGTTGTCCTGTGGATTCCAGCCCGGAACGGTGTCGATCTTGTTCGCCGCTACGACGAACGGTGTTTCAGTACGCCGAAGGATATCGATGGCCTCGATGGTCTGGGGTTGGAAGCCGTCGTTCACGTCGACGACGAGCACGGCGATGTCGGCGAGCGCACCTCCACGAGAGCGTAGCGTCGAAAAGGAGTGGTGACCCGGTGTGTCGATGAACAGCAGTCCGGGAAGGTCGAAATCGGTCGGATCGACGAGGCTGCCCGCGAGTTCTGAGACGGTTTCCAAGGGGACGGCGGTCGCGCCGATGTGTTGGGTGATCGCCCCCGCCTCGCCCTCTGTAACTGTGGAGCCGCGAATCCGGTCCAGTAAGGTCGTCTTCCCGTGGTCGACGTGACCGAGCACGGCGACGATGGGTGTCCGAAGCGTTGCTACTGCGTCGCCGTCCGTCTCCGCGTCAGTATGTGTCTCCGACATGGCATTCACCCGAGAAAGTCGTTACTCGTTCGAGTCGGTCACAGCAGTTAAGCGCGTCGTCACGTCCGCGCCGACGGTGCTATCGGGGATTTCGCTCTCGGTCGTCCGCCGGGTGCGAGGCGAGATGGCCGTGTTTTTGCTCGTAGTTTCGCAGTTCGGCCGGGAGTTCGTCGGGACTGAACCACGCGAGGTCAGTGATCTCGCCGTGTCGTTCGATTTCGGATTCGGCGAGTTCATCGCCGCCGACGGGACGGGCGGTGAACCCGACGACCGGAATCGGCAACCGATCGGGAGCGTCGAGCGAGAGTTCCATTAGTTGTGCGAACAGCACGTCCGTGATTTCACACGCGATGCCGGTTTCTTCCTGTGTTTCGCGGCGGGCCGTTTCGGCGGGCGTCTCACCCGCCTCACCAGCGCCGCCGGGCGTCTCCCACTCGTCGCGCGCCGGACTGTAGACACAGAGCAATCGACCCTCGGCGTCGACCACGCTCGCCCCGGCCGCGTAGGGATAGAAACGGTCGTGAAACGCCTCGGCGCTCGGCGGGAACGACCCCTCCTCGAACAGCGGCTCGACGGGAAGCGCATCGAGGCGCGGAACGGTTCCCCACCGCCGTTCGACAGCGGCGAGCACGCACTCTGCGTGCTGGAGGGTCGCTTCTCGCACCGCAGCGCGCTCCGTATCGTTCATGCGGACGGGCCACACGCCAGCACGAAAACGGTACCGCCGGTGCGCCGCGGCGGTATTTTCGTCTCGCGCCCTCCGTGGTGTTTATAATGGGCGGCCACGGTAGGGCGGGTATGCCGGACGTACTCGCACGGAAGCTCATCGACAAGGCCGTCATCGGCTCCGATGGAACTGAACTGGGCACGCTCTCGACGCTGACGATGGATCCCGGAACTGGAGAATTGGGCGACCTGCTCATCACGCCGCGCAGCGAGACCGCCGAACAGGTCGATCTGGAGCGCGACGACGATGGACGGTATGCCGTCGCCATCGGCCGCGTGCAGGCGGTCAAAGACCACATCGTCGTCGACCGCTGATGGAGATCCTCGACGCCTCGGCGTTCATCAACGAGTACGACGCCGGCGACGACGTTGCGACCGTGCCCGCCGTCGGCGACGAACTCGACGGCGAGAGTTCCTATCGCTACGACGCCCTCGAAGGGAGCGGTATGTACATTCACGTACCCGAAGAGGCCGTCGTCGGGCGCATCGAACGCGCCGCGAGCGAGAGCGGCGACAAGGAGGAACTCTCCGAAACCGACATCGAACTGCTCGCGGCGGCCTTCGAACTCGATGCGAGACTGGTGACCGACGACTACGCGATGCAGAACGTCGCCGAACGCCTCGACATTCATGTCGAGTTCATCGCCCGCGAGGGCATCGCCGAACAGCGCGACTGGGACTTCCAGTGTCAGGGTTGTGGCCGGGTCTTCGACGAGAACAAGGAGCGCTGCCCGATCTGTGGCAGCGACCTCACCAGAAAGAATCCCTCGTAGTCACGGCGAGAGAAGTCCCAAACCGCTCGTCTCGACGAGGTACAGTTGAGCGAACAGGACGGCGTTGTACGCGCCGTGGACCAGAATCGGAATCAGAAGGTTATCTGTGTACTCGTAGAGCGCACCGAGGACCAGTCCGAGAACGAACGTCGAGACGACGTAGCCCCAGACGCCACCCACGCCGCTGGCGGCGACGATGGCCGTGACGTGCGCGAGACCGAAGAGCGCGCTCGACCCGACGACCGCGCCCACCGGCGAGAACACCCGCCGGAGCACGCCCTGGACGCCGCCGCGAAACAGCGTCTCCTCGCCCGGGCCGGTGGCGAGAAAGGAGAGCACGACGAGATACAGCGCGAGCGTCGGGTCCGAACGGACGGCATCGACGACACGATTCGTGCCGGGTGTGAGACCGAACTGCTGGAGGGCGAGACCGACCGCCTGCGAGGCGACGAGGAGAACGACGAAGCCACCGACCACCCAGCCGACGTCCCGGAGGGTGCGACGGGGTTGCGACAGCGAGGGCCATCGGATATCGAGTAGCCGGAGATGGTCGCCGTAGCGCATGTAGCCGAGGACGACGAGCACGAACGCGATACCTTGGACGAGCGTCGAGAGCGCGTAGCCGGCGGCGCTTTCGAGCGACAGGTCGGTGGCCGAAAAGAGCACGACGAGCGGGAGCGAGAGCAGGTTCGAGGCGAGAAAGCCGCCGGCGGCGAGACCGAGCGCGACCGAGAGCACGAGCAGATAGTCGCGCCAGTCGCGCCCGCCGGCATCGACGTGTTCGGCTGCCATTGCGTGCAGGCGTTCGTCGCCGGTTCGGCATACGTCCTCCGCTTTTGGCGCATTACTCGACGACGAGACTGGTCTTTGCCGCGACGGATTCGCTCTCCTCGTTGCCCTCGCCGATCAGCCCCCGGGCCGCGCGCTTGCCCCACTCGACGGCGGGCTGGGTGAACGTCTCGATGCCGTACAACTCGCCCGCGAGCACGCAGGCGGTCTCCATCGTGTGGAGCAACTCACCGATACCCTCCTCATCTACTCTGTCGAGTTCGATCCGAACCGAGGGGCGGCCCGCTTCGGCGAGGCTCGCCTCGGTGGCTTCGAACTCGGCGTCCAGCAGTTCGCCGAGTCCCGTGTCGCCAAGATACGCGAGGTTTGCGTGGTCGGTCTCGGGAACTCGACGGTCAGCGCGCTCGCGCGGGCGGACGAGCGTGACGAGCGTGTTTCGCGGCCCGGCACGGTAGCGCTGGAGCTGTGAGTGCTGGTCGGTCGCGCCGAGCGCTCTGGTTGGGAGCTGTCCCAGCCCGTCCTTACCGAGGCTCTCGGACCACAACTGTGCGAACCACTCGGCGAACGATTCGAGCGATTCGGCGTAGGGCATCATCGCGTTGACCGCCGCCCCGCGCACGTCAAGCGCGTACGCCACGGTTCCATAGGCGTAGGCCGGCGTCTCGAACAGCGACGGCGAGAGGTCCGCCGCACGCTTTCCACCGTCCAAGATCGCCCCGATGTCGTGGCCGCGGATGGCAGCCGGGGCGAGACCCACGACGGAGAGCGCGGAAAATCGGCCTGGAACACCATCAGGAACCGAGAGCGCGGGCAGGTCGTGGCGGTCGGCCAACTCGCGCAGCGGGCCGGAGTCACCCGTTATCGTCACCGTGCGGTCGGTCCAGTCGACGCCCGCCTCGGTGAACGCCTCACGAACCACCAGGAAGTTCGCCAGCGTCTCCGCGGTGGTGCCCGACCGCGAGACGACCGTCACGGCGGTCTCCGCGAGCGGGAGCAAGGAGAGCACTTCCGAGACGTGCTCGGGATCGACGTTGTCGAGCGTCAAAATCCGGGAATCGCCGAGCGCCTCGGCGATGGTGGCCGCACCGAGCGCGCTCCCGCCGATGCCGACGACGAGAACGTATGCCGCGTCGTTCAGGGGGGCGATCGTGTCGGTGATCTCGTCGGGGTCGGTCGTTTCGGGGAGGCTCAGCGCGGCGTAGCCGAATTCGTCGCTCCGTCGTCCGTCCTCGATGCGCTCGTGGGCGCGCGCCACTCGCTCGTCGAGGCGGTCGAGGGCGTCGCGCGAGACACCCGGGGACGCCTCGGCGGCGAGCGCGTTGCCGATGTCGATTCGCATACCACCCCTGACGGGGCCGCCCCCAAATCGTTGCCGACCGCGGCGTTTAATCGCCCACCGCCCCCAGAACCGGTATGGCCGAGGCGAGCGTCGAGGAATCGGGTGGGGCGAGCGAAAAGGACGGGGAAGCCTATTCGGGGCTGTTCGGCGCGATCCCGTACGCGTTCGGGTCGAGCCGGTCGTGGCTGTTCAAAGCGTACGTCGTCGTCGGAGGACTCGCGGCGCTGCTCGTGGCGATTCTGATTGCGCTCTCGCTCGTCACGCTCGTCTCCCGGACGGCGAGTGCCGGTGGCGGGTCGCTGACGCTCTCGCGGGCGTTTTTCGTACTCGTCGGGCTGTTCGTCGTCGGGCCGCTGCTCGCGCCGGTCCTGTTCGTCGCGCGCCGTCACCGGCGCGTCGGCGACGAGAAGGGATACGACACGGGTCTCGCGCTCGCGGGCTATCTGTTCTTCGCCGCGCTCTACGTGGGACTGGTGATCACCATTCCGACGGGCCAACAGGAGTCGGTCGGTGGCGCGCTCGCGGGCGTGGTCGAGTTCCTCTATTCGCTCCCCCAAATCTGGGGACTGGTCCCTCCGGCGCTCGCCGCCGTCGGTATCTACCTGACTCACCGATTGCTGCGCTGAGCGGCTCCGAACTGAAAGAGCCAATCGTGCCGCGCTCGAAGAGTGGATATGGAAAAGCAGAGCACGTTTCTGGTCACCCACGCCGACGACGAATCGGCGGTCCTGCACGACACGGCCGACGAACAGGTCCACACGCTCGCCGAAAACTCCGGTCTCGACGCGGGCGACGCCGTGGAGGGAACGATCGCGCCCGCCGGACCGATGGAGCTCGCGTGGGAGCTGGTCGAAACGAATGCACAGCGCTCGCTCTCGGCAGCATACAGCGAGGAGCCGCCGACGAGTCAGGAGCGAGAGCTGGCGCAATCGCAGGAGGACGGTGAGTTGACGACCCGCGAACGCGCTGGCATCGGTGAAATTCACGTGCTCACGGTACCCGAAGAGCGCGTCGCGGAGGCCGTCGAGGACGTGCTCGACGACGAGGCGACGCTGGTGCGTGCGGCCCGGCTCGGGGTGAACCGGGTCGAGGTCCGGTCGGACCCGGAGGGGGGAATCGTGGCGGTTCGGTATCTGCCGTGAGCCGGTGAGTGTGCCACAACAGAAAACTTATTCCACGATGCACGGAACCCGGAGAGAGATGAATTGGCGACTCGTCGTGTCGTGGCTGCTCGTCGTGGCGGTCTGTCTGGTCGCAGTGGGCGCACTTTCTGCGACGGCCGCAGCGCAGTACGACCCGGTCAACGAGACCGAACCAAACGATGACCGGGAGGGAGCGATGAAGATAGAAAAACGACAGTTCATCGAAGGAAGTACGAACCAGTCGGACGACGACTGGTTCGCGTTCGATGCACGAGCTGACCACGCCATCAGGGTGACTGGCGGCATGGGGATAACATCCGCGAATCTCGCGCTGTACGGCCCGAACGGCGAGCAGCTCGGCAGCGGCAGCACCGGCGGAACAGAGGACACCGCCACCATCGGCGTCACAGCACCCACCGACGGAACGTACTACGTCCGGGCCAGCGGAGGCCAAGAGTACGAAACGCTATACAACTTCGCGGTCGCAACCACGGCTCCGGACGGATTCGAGCCGAACGACGACCGGAAGCAGGCGACGTCCCTCGAATCGGATACAACGGTCCCGGGGACGATCAGCAACACAACCAACACCCGTGACGAGGACTGGTTCGCGGTTGATGCAGATGCGGGCGAGAACATCTTTGCGACAGTCGGTTTGGACGATACTGGCGCTGAGTTCGGGCAGAACGTCCGTGTGGGCATCTACGATTCCAGCGGAAATCGGGTCGGCGAATTCGGCAGCTCCTCCACCACGATAGACGGTATCGACGTGCGAGGAAATACGACCGAGCAGTTCTCGTCATCGGCCGGCGCTGGCGACCGATACGCAGTTACTGAACCCGGAACGTACTACGTCCGTGTCTCCTCCGACGGAACCCGGCTCACCGGCTTCACCGGGTACAACCTCACGGTCAACGTGGGCGAAGGTCGGTTAGGGAGAGCACCGATTCCCTCGGAGAACGAACTCCAGCAAGCGGCCGAGGAGCTTGCTCCGAACGCACAACAGGGGCGCGAACCGAACGGTGAAGTGGCGGACGCAACACGGATCGCCCGTCCCACCGTCAGGAGCGTGGCCACCCTGAACGACACCGATTACTTCACACTCGACGTCGAAGAGGGAGAAAGGATTTCGCTTGAAGCGACCCTCGCAGACGGAGAGAGCTACGGTGCGCTGTCGGTGGACCTGCGCACGCCCGACGGAGACACGATAATCAGCGGAAGCACAGTCGATCCCGGCACGTCCGCCACTATCTTCGACGGAACTGCCGAGCAGAGCGGGAACTATCTGGTCACGGTGCGCCCGACCCGGGGGGTCGGTCCCTACGGATTGGCACGGCCCAACGCATACGCGCTGAACGTCGAGCCGATTCCCGAGCGTACGCCGAACGATGCCAGCAGCCTTGTCATCGTCGGCGGCAGCCCCGAAAACAAGGTCACCTACCGGGTCGCCTATGAGGGCAGCATCGAGCGCAGCGGCGAGAGCCACGGCGCGCCGATCGAGGATCGTCACGTGACCGTCGATAGGGACGTCGACGAGATCGGCGACGGCAGGATCGACGGCCGGCTCGGCGGTGGCGGCGACGCCTACCTCGTCGATGGCGAAATCACCGGTCTCGAACTCGACGGCGACGCCGAAATCTATCTAAACGGCGAGAAGGTCGATCCTGCCTCGCTCGGCAGCGTTTCGGATCAAGCAACGTCATCACCAGCGCCGACCGCCACGTCAACGCCGACAGCGACACCGTCACCGACGCCAACCGCAACACCGACCTCCACGCCATCGCCAACGACCACAACCGCTACGCCCACCGATGGGTCAAGCACCGCACCCTTGCCGACGGGAACACAAACAGTGACCCGAACCGTGACGCCGACGGCAGCGGAGCCGACGACCGGAACTGGAACCGACGCGACGACGCCGACGGACCGTGACGGGCGGATCGTCGGCGGAGCGACGACCGAGGGCGAGACAACCTCGTCGAGCGGTCCGGGCTTCGGCCTCGTGAGCGGACTCGTTGTGATCGTCGCTGTCGCCGTCTTCGCCGTGCGTCGGCGGTAATCGGACCAAGGCGTCGCCGACGAATGCACCAGAAAGCCTATCACACGCTGCGATGAACGACTCCGAAATCATGGGACGGATCACGAACGCGAAGCGGTTCGCGGTCCTCGTGGCGGGGCTCGTGGTCGTGTCGAGTCTGCTCGCTCCAGCGGTAATGGCACAGTCCGGGGTTCAGGATGAGCGTGAACCGAACGACACGCGGGAGAGCGCGACACCGATCGAGAAGGGCCAGTTCGTCGAAGGCACGGTGAACGCCACCGACGAGGACTGGCTCGCCTTCGACGCCGAGGCCGGCCACGCCATCCGAGTGACGGGTGGCGTCGGGGCGGAGTATCCGGCACTCACGCTGTACGGGCCGGACGGCGATGAGCTCGGCAGCGGGACGGCCGGCGGGACGGCGAATATGGTCGAGGTCGGCACGACGGCCCCCGAGACGGGAACGTACTACCTCCAGATCAGCTACGAGGACGAGTACGAGGCACGATACGGCGTCGCGGTTGCGACCGGAACGGCAGACAGGTTCGAGGCGAACGATGACCGCGGGAACGCGGTAGCGATCGAACCCGGTAGCTCACACGATGCGACGCTCCTTGCGGGCGAAGACGACTGGTTCGCGGTCGAGGCGGACGTGGGCGAGAACGTCACCGCCAGCGCCGAACTGACGAACACCGGTGGTGAAGTCTCCCAGAACATTCGGACGGAACTCTACAGTCCGGATGGCGACCGAGTCGGCGAGGTCGGGGCGAACGTGGGTATGGAAAGCGGTCCATCGAACCGGACCTATGGACCAGAGATCGGATACAAGCCGATTGCGAGCCAACATCACGTCGCCAGTGAGTCCGGCACGTACTACGTCCGCGTCAGCCCAGCCGAATCCGGGAGCGTCGCCGGCTTCGTCGGCTACCAACTGTCCGTCGGGACGGCCGGTGGCTCCGACGACGAATCATCGAACGACGCCAGATCGCTCGTCATCATCGGCGGCAGTCCTGAGAACAAGGTTTCCTACGAAGTCGGCTTCGAGGGGAGCGCCGAGCGCAGCGGCGAGAGCCACGGCGCGCCGATCGAGGATCGTCACGTGACCGTCGATAGGGACGTCGACGAGATCGGCGACGGCAGGATCGACGGCCGGCTCGGCGGTGGCGGCGACGCCTACCTCGTCGATGGCGAAATCACCGGTCTCGAACTCGACGGCGACGCCGAAATCTATCTAAACGGCGAGCGAGTCGCCCCGGCGCGGTTCGGGAGCGTCGCCGACGAAGAAACGGCGACACCAACGCCGACGGCGACCGTGACGCCGACAGCGACCGCCACACCGACGCCAACCCCGACCGAAACGGCGACACCTACCCCCACGCCAACACCGACGGCGACCGTGACGCCAACCGCTACCGCGACACCCACACCGACCGAAACCGCGACGCCGACTGCAACGGCAGCCTCGACTGCAACGCCGACCGCCACCGCAGCGGCGACGTCGGCCACGACCGAAGTGGAAACGACGAACACGTCGGGAGAGGGACGGATACTCGGCGGAACCGACACTGCCACCGAAACGTCGAGTTCGAGCGGCCCCGGATTCGGCGTCACGGTCGCGGTGGGCGCGCTGCTGGCGGTCATGCTGGTGGCAGCGCGGCGGCGTTGAGCGAGGGCGACATACAAACGTTTATTCAACGGCTGTCCGGACCGCACGGCATGGCCGCGCTCGACGTACCGGCAGTCGATTACACCGACTACACCGACCGTCAACTCGCCGCGATCCCGCTGGCGGTGCTCGTCCTCGCGCTCGCCGTGCTCGGCGGCTGGTTTCTCGTGACCGGCGCGCCGGTGACGCCCGGCATCGAGTTCACCGGCGGCACCGAACTCCAACTCACCGCACAGGTTCCTCAAGGGGAGGTCGGCGACGCCTTCGCCACCGAACCCGAATCGATCACGCCGACCAGCGGGGAGAACACCTACATCGTCACGTTCCAGTCGACGGACACCGACGCGCTCGCCGCCGACGCGCGGGCGGCCGGCTACAACGTCCAATCCGTGCAGTCAACGTCCGCGAGCTTCGGGTCTGATACCCAGCAGCTCGGGCTAGTGGGACTGCTCGCGGCGTTCGTCGGGATGGCGCTGCTCGTGTTCGTGCTCTTTCGCACGTTCGTTCCCTCGATCGCGGTCATCCTATCGGCGTTTTCGGACATCGTGGTGCCGCTCGCGCTGATGAATCTGTTCGGGATCGAACTCTCCTTGGGCACCGTCGCAGCCCTCCTGATGCTCATCGGCTACAGCGTCGACTCCGACATCCTGCTCAACAACCACGTGCTCAAGCGCCGTGGCGACTTCTACGAGAGTACCTATCGCGCGCGGCGCACGGGGGTGACGATGACGCTCACCTCGATGTCGGCGATGGCGGTAATGGCGATCGTCGCCTCGAAGTACGTCTTCAACATCCCCCTCCTCTCGCAGGTCGGGGTCGTGCTCGTGATGGGGCTAGCGGTCGATCTGATGAACACCTACCTGCTGAACGTGAGCCTGCTTCGCTGGTACAAGTTCGAGGGGGTCGCGCGATGATACGGGACAACTGGCGCATCATTCTCTTGGTGGTGTTCGTCCTCGCGGCCGGAATCGCACTGTTCGCGCCCGGTCTCGGTGGCGGCGCGGCGGCGAACGCCACGGGCGCGAACGCCACGAGCGGCCCGACGAATCTTCAATATGGATTGGATCTCTCGGGCGGGACGCAGATCCGCGCGCCGCTGTCGGGACTCACCGCCGAGAACGTCGACGTCGGTCCCCGGGCGGAGGGGAACCTCACCCGACAGGTGGCGAGCGAACTGAACGTCTCGGCGACCGACGTCCAGGTGCGAACCGGCAACGGCAGCGCCACCGTCGAGGTGTACTCGGAGAACGTCTCGCGGGGTGCGTTCGCTGGCGCGCTCCAGTCGTCAGGCTACGACGTCCAGCAGAGCGACGTCCGCGACGGCCTGACCGACCAGACCTACGACACCGCCGTCGAGGTGTTGAGCAACAAGATCAGCGAATCCGGCCTCTCCGGCGGCACCGTCCAGACCGTCTCGGCGGGCGGGGACCGCTACGTACAGATCGAGATCCCCAATCAGAACCGCTCGGAGGTCAGGGAGCTCGTCGCGGACCAAGGCCGAGTGAAGACGGTCGCGTACTTCTCGGTCGCGGGGAATCGGACACCGGGCTACTGCGAGGGACCGGTCGGGGCGAACGGGAGCGCCAACGCGAGCGGGGACGGCCCGAGCACCTGTAACGTGACCGTGCTGCCGAGCCAGCAGTCGTTTCAGGACGTTCGACCGGTCCAGCAGGACCAACGGACCGGTCAGCCGATCGTTCCGGTGACGCTCACCGAGGCGGCCGCCGGACCGTTCACGCAGAAGATGCAGCGCTTCGGCTTCGACGACCCGGCGAACTCGACGTGTGGCTACGGGCAGGGCGGTGGCGGTCACTGTCTGCTGACCGTGCGTGACGGCGAGGTGGTCTACTCGGCGAGCGTCCAGCCCGGTCTCGCCCGGCAGTTCGCCAGCGGCGAGTTCACCGACGACCCCGCCTACCAGACATCGGCACAGAACGTCTCCGAGGCTCAGAGTCTACAGGTCGACCTGCAGGCCGGTGCGCTGCCCGCGCCGCTCGACCTCCAGGAGGGAACGAGCCAGTACATCCTGCCGAGTGTTGCTCAGCGGTTCAAGAGTCTCTCGCTGGTCACGGGACTCGTGGCGGTGCTCGCTGTCAGCGTGTCGATCTTCGTCAGGTATCGTGAGCCACGGGTGGCGGTGCCGATGCTGTTGACGGGACTCGCCGAGGTGTTCATCCTGCTCGGCTTCGCGTCCACCATCGGGCTGGCGCTCGATCTCTCGCACATCGCGGGGTTCATCGCCGTCATCGGGACGGGAGTCGACGACCTGGTGATCATCGCCGACGAGATCCTCCAGAGCGACGTGAGTACCGGCAAAGTGTTCCAGAGTCGGTTCCGGCGGGCGTTCTGGGTCATCGGCGCGGCCGCCGCGACCACCATCATCGCGATGAGCCCGCTCGCGCTGCTCTCGCTTGGCGATCTCCGCGGGTTCGCCATCATCACCATCGTCGGCGTGCTCATTGGCGTGCTGATCACACGCCCGGCCTACGGCAACGTGCTCCGACGGCTGCTTACCGACAACTGAGACGGCGCGGGATCGAATCGGCCATTGACGACGCCAGCGAGCGGGAGCCTTTTGCGCCGGCCGCCTCAAACAGGATTATGGCTCAAGCATCCGAACAGTACGGCGAGTGGCCGCTCAAGCGGCTGATGACCGAGGTCGTCGGCTCGGGACACAAATCCGCCGACGACATGACGCGCGCGCAGGCGACCGAAGCCTTCGAGCGCATCCTGGATGGCGAACCCGATCATACGACGCTGGGGGCGTTCTGGCTCGCCAATCGCTGGAAGCGCAACACGCCCGAGGAACTGGCGGCGTACATCGACGTGATGGCCGACCAATCGGTGAAATTCGCCACGCCCGACTGCGACCCCGTCGACTGCGGGGCGAACTACGACGGGAAAGGTCGCTCGGCGATACTCGGCGTCGGAGCCGGCATCGTCGCCGCGGCGGCCGGCACTCCTGTCGTGACCCACTCCGGCGATCGCGTCCCCACCCAGAAGCAGGACGCCTACAAACACGTCCTCGACGAGTTGGATATCGAAACCGACCTCGCACCCGCCGAGAGCGCCGACATGATCGACGAGACCGGCTTTGGCTTTTACTACCAGCCGAACTTCAATCCCGGCGTCGCCGATCTCGAAGCACGCCGGGACATGATGGGCGTGCGGACGTTCGTCAACACCATCGAGACGCTCGCCAACCCCGCCGACGCCGAGGTCCACCTGGGAAGTTTCTACCATCTGCCCTATGCGAAGCGCATCATCGACACGTTCGCGGCGAGCGAGCGCTACGACATCCCCCGCGTGGTGATGTTCCAGGGGATGGAGGGCTACGACGACATCCGGCCCGGTTCGACGACGGTCGCCGTGGGTGAAGGCGGCGAACTCGACGATTTCGAGATCAGGACCGACGAGTACGGCATGAACTTCGCCGAGGAGGACCTGGAAGTCGACGACGTGGCGACGGAGTCGGCGGCGATCACTGAAGCCGTGCTCGCGGGCGATCGAGAAGACCGCTTCGCCGACGCCATCGCGCTCAACGGCGCGTTCCGCATCTACGCCCGCGAGGACTGCGACTCGCTCGACGAGGGGATCGCGATGGCGCGCGAGGCCATCGCCGACGGTAGCGCCGAAGCGGTCCTGGACGGCCTTCGTGCGTTCTGAGCCGGCAGGGTTTTCCATCGGGCCGCCGACGTGCGGGTATGACAGACGCGACGCTGCACACCAACCGCGGCGACATCGAGGTCGAACTGTACGACGAGCGCGCGCCGCGGACAGTTGAAAACTTCGTCGGGCTGGCGACCGGCGAGCAGGAGTGGGAGGACGGCGGTGAGACGGTCGAAAAACCGCTCTACGACGACGTAGCCTTCCACCGCATCATCGAGGGGTTCATGATCCAGGGCGGCGACCCCGACGAGAGCGGTCGCGGCGGCCCGGGCTACACCTTCGACGACGAGTTCCACGACGACCTGCGCCACGACTCCAAAGGTACTCTCTCGATGGCCAATTCGGGCCCCGACACGAACGGCTCGCAGTTCTTCATCACGCTCGACGCCCAGCCCCATCTCGACGGTCGCCACGCGGTGTTCGGCGACGTCACGGACGGGATGGATGTCGTCGAGGAGATCGGCTCCGTACCGACCGACGGAAACGACCAGCCCCAAGAGGAGGTCGTTCTGGAGTCGGTCGAGATCCACGAGTAGAACCGACAGACGAAACCGCGGGGGGATTCTCGTACGACTATGCCCGACGACCCCGTCGATCCGAGCACCATCGGCGAGCGCGACGCCCCACCCATATCGGAGAAACCCTACAAGATCGTCTTCGAGGCGAACAAGTGTATCGCGGCGGGCAAATGCGCCGAGGTCTCCGCAAACTGGTCGATGAGCATCACCTCGGGGATCGCCCAACCTGCATCGTATTTCATCACCGAAGAGGAACTCGACGACAACGTCCGGGCGGCCGAAGTCTGCCCGGCGAAGAAGGACCGGGGCGTGATCCACGTCGTCGACCGCCGGACGAACGAGGAGATCGCCCCCGATCCCGCGGGCGACGGCACGCTCTCGGTCGACTGGTGAATCGAAACGGGTTTTCGCGCGCGGGCGAACGCTGAACTGCGCGAGGGTGGCCGAGTCTGGCCAAAGGCGGCGGGCTTAAGACCCGCTCTCTCAGGAGTTCGTGCGTTCAAATCGCATCCCTCGCACTCTCTGCCCTTTCCATGTCCATCGCCCGCACCGGCGACGGGTTTATCATGGTTCCGCATGAGCACTCACGTGATGGACTCGGATCTGCTCGTCGACGGTATCGCCGACCAGCTCGTGACGGCTGCCCGGACCGCGACCGGCGACCGCCTCCGGTCGGTGACCTACTTCACCCGGACCGACTACGACCAGCTCTACCTCCGCGGCGACCTCGAACGGGATGCGGACGTGATGGACTTCATCGGCCACGAGTGGCACGACTTCAAGAACACCAGAGATGCCTACCGAAGCTCGGAACTCGGCGGCTATCGCCACACCATTCGCGTCTTCGAGAACGGCCATCTCCTGCGCATCACGACCGACCGCGACGGCGTGTTCGTCACCACCGACGGACTGACGATGAGTGACTTCGAGGCCGTGACCAGCGCCGTCCTCTCGGTTCTCGAC